>CAZELM010000018.1:74399-87644 GCA_964512995.1 uncultured bacterium | reverse complement strand
GACACCGACTCCAACGAACATTCCAACTGACACACCGACACAGACACCGACTCCAACGAACATTCCAACTGACACACCGACACAGACACCGACTCCAACGAACATTCCAACCGACACACCGACGATGACACCGACTCCAACGAACATTCCAACCGACACACCGACGATGACACCAATTCCAACGGATACTCCCATTGACACGCCGACACCGATTTGTCTTCATACCGGAGATGTCAGTATGGATGGAGTAATCTCGGCTGGGGACTCTCAACTCGCCTTTTACATTGCATTAGAGACCTATCACCCCACGCCACAGGAATTTTGCGCTGCAGATTGCAATGCTGATGGTGTAATCTCTGCAGGAGATGCTCAGCAGATATTCTATTTCGCCTTGGGGATCGGTTCGTGTGCTGATCCATTTGATCCAGATCTCAAAGTCGATTCATGGATCGACAACAAGCATCTATCCGGGAGACGCTAACCAATTCGCTTGAAATGGGGTTGATTTACCGCATGATCGAATGGGATACCGATATCTTCGATGAGAACCTAAGACATCGATAAAGTCGATATTTCCCATAACAGCTACGGGATCTGATGTGTATCCGGGAAATTCAAATTCGGATAAAACAGGAGTATCTCGACTGGCACAATCGATTATTACCGGACGCGTTATGTTGCTGGTCAGGGGATTTTTCTAAGGGAGATAGGTTCTGAGTATCTCTAAAATCTGAGGCTTGATTCCCATCCGATCCGCTTCTTCGAGGAGTATCTGCACCAATGACTCGGTTCGTGTCCTGTCCAATGTTTGTGATGAGGTGGGTATCAGATGTTCAAGCGCTTGTTGAGCGAGTTGGCGTGTATCTGGGGATCCCAGTCGAATCCACTCGTCAGCAGAACCCCGGAATACGGTTTTTCCAGCCGACATGATTTCCTGGCGGTGTACCTGACGTGTTGACTGATCGAACAAGAACTTGCCATCTTCAGCCCGTCTCGCAATGATTTCCACCGGATCAAGCTCCGGATGCGGATGGATGCCTTGTATCAACCGATAAGCCAGGTTGCATGTGTCGTGGTCCATCACTAATTTTTCCATGCTTTGCGTATTTTCATAATTGAGAAATCCTGGACCGGATACGATATTGATGCCACTTAACGCAGCCAGTACCGCTCCAATTCCGGTTTCCATTCCTGCCTGGTAATCCGGAATCTTGGCATCCGAACAGGCCATGTAAGCATGCGTTGGCAGATTCAATGTTTTACCGATCTGCGTATATGCCATGTCAATCATCATTGTTTCCATTGATCCCATAGGAGTTGTGCCATATCGCATGTCAAACGCGGCAGGAGATCCTCCCCAGACGATCGGAGAACCTGGTCCTGTTATCTGATGGAGTAAAACGCCGGACAAGCTCTCGGCCGTGTGCTGGACAACCGCTCCGATCAATGTTGCAGGAGCGGTCGCACCAGCCAGTGGCATGGAGACGATCTCTGCGGGAATTCCGGAACGAGCGCAATCCAACAATGCAGACAACGTCAGAGTGCTCCATCGAAGGGGAGGGGACGGGCAGCAATCGAATACGGCGATCGGGTATTTCCGTAGCGATTCGGAATTACCAGCCACGACTTCCAGCATTTTTTGGATCACACCAAACGATTCTTTCCGGAATGTTCCAGTAATGATGGATTTTGAACAGAAAGTCAGCGCGAATATCAACCGATGGCAATCTGCAAACGGCTCTGGAACATCCGATGGTACAATCCCTGTCGATTGGAAATGATAATTCGGCAGGGAGTCAGTCAGAATCGCAAGATCTTTACAATCCCGTGAAACTGGCCGGCGATAGGTATTGGCTCCGGGATCCAGCCAAAATACGGCTGCAGAGCCAGGATCGTAGTGGACATGGCGGCCGCCAATGATGTGCTCCGTGGTGTGATCCCGGCTGTAAAGACAAAATTGTCCGGGTGCTGTTTCGAGGTATCGTTCACATGCTTTTCGTGTGAAAAACACGCGTCTTCGGGAGGAATCCACTTTCAGATCATGTTGTTTCATGGTGGATAAAACATCTGTATCCTCAATCTCGACACCGATCGTCTCCAATACGGACCATGCCTGACCGATGATGGTCTGGATCATATGATCATCGAGGATTTTCAGTTGGGGAACGAATACATTCACGGGGTTTCCTCCCATTTTGAACAATGATGTTTTTCGTTGTGATATGGACAATTCCCAATGGCACAACCTGCTGATCGTGGACTGTCTGAACAGTCATCCACCGGAGAACTCCCGGCAGAAACGATGAATGATACTGTTTTTATTGGGTTCATCATCATATTAGCGGTCAGAGTCACACCCACTGCATGGGCGGGTAACCGTTGGAACACATGATGCTGCTCCTCAAGAGGAAATCCGGGAAATCCGGGGCTGAAACGTCTGGATCGATGAAGATGGCGAGCCGCAATATCATGACTGATTTCATTATCCAGGACATCGCATGCCAATTCTGCACAAAGTGAACCTGCTGCGTCGAGAAACAATGTCTCCAACAGACGACCATGATGAAATCGGAGAGAACAAAGTATCCGATCGAATTCCGCCCCGAGTGTAACCAAGGCAACGGCGATCATCTCCTGGTCCGCCATGGCAGGCCAATCCTTCAAAGTTGATTTTTCCAGGATAACATATAATCCGCAAGGAGGTGGTATCGACTGAATTGCCTGAATCGCTTGTTCAGCCTGGCATCGAAACCGGTCTCCGTGATCTCGGTCCCGCTGGCAGGGATACAATTGATTCAAAACCTGATCCGGGGTTGGGTGAATGGTGATGGCAGAGTAAAAATGCATTGGAAGATCCGACTATGGCATGGAACAGGAATGTCGTTTGAGCATCGATCTCATCTGACGGATGTGTTCCGGGGTTGTGCCGCAGCAGCCACCGATCGCCCGGATATTGGGAAAGATCATTTTCTCAACGTGTTCCACGAATAACTCCGGAGTCATCGGATAAGAAATGGCTGATCCCTCAACCTTAGGCTGACCGGCATTGGGTTGGACCAGGATCGGCACCGGGCTGGACGCGGAGAGTATCTGGGCCAGATCCACCATTGCGATCGGGTCCAACGTGCAGTTGGCCCCCACAAAATCAGCGCCATGTTCAGTGAGCCGCATGATACAATCCGCGACAGAGTCTCCCAGCATCGTGAAGAATCCCCTGCGGGTTCGATTGAATGTCATCGTCACGCCAACCGGACTGGGGGATGTCGTGCGTATGGCATCCAGGGTAGCCAATGCCTCTCTCAGATCATATTGTGTCTCGATCAGATACAAATCCGGTCCTGCATCATCCAGAATCCCGATCTGCTCAATGAAAATATCTTTGATCAATGCTGGATCAGCCTTGCCCATGGGAGGGAACATCAGTCCGCAGGGACCGATATCCGCTGCAACCCAACATGCTTCGCCGGCAGCTTTCCGGGCGATGGCAATGGCATTTGTATTTATCTCATGGATTGAAGATGCCAATCCCTGAAGTGTGAGATGGTGACGGGTTGCTCCGAAAGAACATGCGGCAATGACCTGCGCTCCCGCTTGCACATATTCACGGTGGATTTCCTCGATCAGGTCCGGGCGTTCCAGAACATATCGCTCCATGGATTCCTCACGCGTCATCCCATGATGGATCAACTGAGTGCCCATCGCGCCGTCGAACAGGAGAATCGATTCGTGCAACTGGTGAAGGAAAGGAATCACGGTAATTTTTCCTGTATGAGCTGTCGTGTGACGTGAACTGCATCAACGGCATTCGAGGCATAGGCGTCTGCTCCTATCTGAACAGCCCATTCCCGAGTGACCGGTGCGCCGCCCACCAGAAATCTGATATGGGATCGTATCCCCTGGTTTTCAAAAAGCGAAATGATCTCAGGGATTCCGGTCATGGTGGTTGTCAGCAGTGCCGACAGACAGATGATGCGTGGATGATGTGTCTGATAAGCTTCGAGAAAGCGTTGCGCGGACACATCCGATCCCAGATCAATGACATGGAATCCATTGGCTCTCAACATGGTCGCAACCAATGATTTGCCAATATCGTGGATATCACCTTGAACGGTACCGATGATCACGATGCCAGAAGGCAGATACCCATCCCCCTGGATGAGTTTTTTTTCCAGAATCGCCATGCCGGCTTTCATTGCCTCAGCACCGGCAACAAGCTCCGGCAAGAAAAATTCACCGTCCTCCCAGAGATCGCCGACAGACTGGATCCCGGGAGTGAATGCGTGGTGTATCAGGTCAAATGGATCTAGAGCCAGTTCCAGCCACTTTCTGGAACATTCTTCAGCCTGGCCGACATCGCCGCTGATGACAGCCTGCTTTCCCTTCGCGATCAATTCATCTTGATTCATAGACTCTCTCATGACTGTTTCATCGTTGCATAATGACACCATAATTGGACTGCTCCAACCTGCCGCAAAATCGAATCATTCGGGATTACAGAACATCCGGATGGAGGCACTTTAAGTATCAGTTTCGCGGATGTGCCTGGCACCATTGGTGAATGAATTCCGCGATCATTTGGATTTCATCTCCAGGCCCGAAAACTCGTTCGACACCAAATTCTTTTAGTTTTTCTCTATCGGAAGCCGGAATAATACCGCCACCCGTCAGTAGCCGGTCACCGATGCCGGATTTATCCATCAATTCTTTGACGTTTTTAAAATGCGTCATGTGCGCTCCAGATAAAATGGAGAGCCCGATCACATCGGCATCTTCTTCAAGTGCTGCATTAACAATAGACTCGGGGGTTTGCCGAAGTCCCAGATATACGACTTCCATGCCGGATTCAACCAATCCTCGAGCCACAACTTTAGCGCCTCGGTCATGGCCATCCAGTCCCGGTTTTGCAATAATAATTTTCAGTTTATTTTGTTGCATTTTATAACTCCTCAAAAAAGTAATTCTGAGATGGAAAGTAAAAATTCCAATCGAAATTAATGTATTCGTTCGAGGGCAGAGGTCAAGTCTTATTATAAGTTATGTTCCCGGATCATGCTCATTCTGGCAGGGCAGATGGGGGAGGAGATCGACCTCTCTGCCAAGGGCTTGTATGAATGGATATGGTGAACCATTTTGTCTGGCCAGTTGACAAGCGGCCGTTTTGATTTTATTCGGCGCGTTTGTCATCTGCGAAAACCGCCTCCATAGATTGTCCATTACCATCGACTGAATTTCGTTTTCCAAACGAAGCTGTCTTTTTCGTTCGAAACCACCTGATACAACGAACCGCTCAATCGCCTGTGTCATAGCATTGAACACTGCTTCCATACCGATCCCCTGAATGGCAGATGTCGTCAGAATTGGCGGAATCGATTCTGAAACATGATGTTGTTTCACTTCGAACAAGAACCGAATGGCATCCACTAAACTGGCGGAACCCGGTAAATCGGCTTTGTTGACCACAAACAGATCTGCTGTTTCCATAATTCCAGCTTTCATCGTCTGAATCACATCACCCGTTCCAGGTTGCATCACCAGAATAATGAGATCGGAGCATGTCAGGATATCCAGTTCCGCCTGACCGACTCCAACCGTTTCGATCAATATCCAGTCCATCCCGAATGCGTCCAAGATATCCGCAACGTACGGAGTGGATGGAGAGAGGCCGCCACTGCCTTTCCGGGACGCCAAAGATCGGATAAACACTTTGGCATCTCCGACATGCTCCTGCATTCGGACCCGATCGCCTAAAAATGCACCTCCCGTAAAGGGACTGGACGGGTCGACCGCAATGACACCGACCGACAGGTCGTGTTGCCGGGCGCATCGTGTAAGAGCAGAGGTAACCGTGCTTTTACCGACACCCGGAGGGCCTGTGATACCAATCCGAATCGCTTGATGTTGCATGGGGATCAATTTGTCGCGGACCACGGGGATGAGTGATGGATCATTGTCGATAAGGGTCATGAGACGTGCACATGCCAATCGTGATTTTTCCCTAAACGCATCCCATAACTCCGAAGATATCGATCTGTTCGGGTCTGAGTTTGGATTCAACGCCTACTCCTCTCACGTTATCTGATCAGATGAAAATCAATGCGATTCCATGTTTTTAGGGAAACAAGTGCAGATATGCACTCCGTTTCCAGACCATCGATAGTACCAGGAAGATCGTTTTTTTGAAAACATGGGGGTAAAAAGAAACCTCATTGGCTCGAGTTATCGCGCTTCCAAAAATAAAAACGTATTGGAAATATAGAAATGTTATTATATATACGGATCGTAAACCACGTGAGAGTTCCAAGTGGAATGAAGGATGACACCTTATGAATACGAGCAAGATCGACCATCTGAGAAGAAAACGAGCGGTGTTATATCTGGGAGGTGGCATCGAGCGCATTGAAAAACAGCATCAATCAAATAAACTCACAGCACGGGAACGCTTGGCCATGCTTTTTGACACTGACACATTTCAGGAATGTAATCTCTTCATACAGCATCGATGCACGAACTTCGACATGGCAGGAAAGGAAATGCCGGGGGAAGGTGTTGTTACCGGTGTGGGAATGGTTGATGACCGGCCTGTCTATGCCGCCAGCCAGGATTTCACCGTTGCTGGCGGATCAGTCGGTGAAGCCAATGCCCAGAAGATCCAGAAGATCATGGACGACGCATTAAAAACAGGAGATCCCTTTGTATTTATTAACGATAGTGGTGGCGCTCGAATACAGGAAGGCGTGGATGCATTATCTGGATATGGTGGGATCTTCTATCGAAATGTGCTGTTATCCGGGGTCGTACCACAGATCAGCATTATCGCGGGTCCCTGTGCCGGTGGCGCGGCCTACTCTCCAGCACTCACCGACTTCATTATTCAAGTCAGACACGAGGGGCAACTTTTCATCACAGGCCCTCAGGTTATAAAGCAAGTGACCGGGGAAGTGATCACTGCGGAGGAATTGGGTGGGGTTGAAAGTCATGCCTATTACTCCGGCGTTGTTCATTTCATTGCTGAAAATGATTCCGACGCCATCCGGATCACAAAACGATTGCTGTCATTTCTTCCGAGCAATAATCTGGAAGATCCACCCATCTACTCCGACCTGGTTTCCCGAATGATTCCTGATGATGATTCCATGAATGCCATCATTCCGGAAGACCCACGTAAACCATATGATATTCATGAAATTATACTCCGGGTTGTTGACCAGCAGGATTTTATGGAGATCCAACAGCAATTCGCCATGAATATCATCATTGGATTCGGCAGAATCTTGGGGAGAACCGTCGGAGTTGTTGCCAATCAGCCGCTTCACAAGGCAGGTGTTCTTGATATCGACTCCTCCGATAAAGCCTCACGATTCATTCGATTCTGCAATGCATTCAATATTCCCATCGTCACATTTGTGGATGTGCCGGGATTTCTGCCAGGGATCGCGCAGGAATACGGTGGGATTATCCGGCATGGAGCGAAGATGCTGTTTGCGTATGCCTCTGCAACAGTTCCAAAGTTGACGGTTGTGGTGAGAAAAGCGTATGGCGGAGCTTTCCTGGCAATGTGCTCCAAGGATATGGGTGCAGACCGCATTTTTGCTTGGCCATCCGCTGAGATTGCAGTAATGGGAGCTGAGGGTGCGGTGAATGTGCTGTACCGAAAAGAGATCGAGAAAGCCGAAAACCCGGAATCGCTTCGAAATGAACTGATTCTCGAATATCGTGCAAAATTCGCCAATCCATACAATGCTGCAGCCAGAGGATATCTGGATGATATCATCGAACCATCGCAGACACGAGCGGCTTTAGCGGCTGCGCTGGAAGTCCTTAAAGCAAAGCGTGTGTTACGACCCCAGAAAAAACATGGACTCATTCCCCTATAATCTGTGGAATCCAAATGGATGCTTGCTGAACATGATATCGTTTTCACGTTCTGAACGATTAAATCAACGGAATCATTCACGATGAATGCTGAAAGGCCAAAATCATGCCGGAGTCGATCGTATTGGGACTGAAGCTCGCCGGAATAGGCATGGGAATCGTATTTGTGGTTCTTGCTGTCATATCCTTCATAATCGGATTGATCCGTCGGATTGATGATCATTGGCAGAAACGTGAGGTGATGGAATCGGAAGCAGCCTTGACAAAAACTCCGAATATCGATGATATCACCTTGATTTTAATATCCGCTGCTGTCGCAACGATTCTTCAAGGCCGCCATCGGATTCACCGGATACGACGTGTGGAACCCGGTGACTCAACGAGAAGTCCCTGGTCAATACAGGGTCGGACGATTCTTCTCGGTTCGCATGTATTTCAAAAGAAAAAAGATTAAAACCCTGATCGGAATCGACGCTCGATCGCATGAAAAAAACAGACACGCATTTTTTGAACAAACCGGACTTGAATATCACTGATTTTCAGCCAGTTGATGTTTTTATGACAAAACCCACAGAATAGTTGTGTAGATGATGAGGAGAACTATCAATGAAATTGAGGATCACGGTCCATGGTGTTGCGTATGAAGTAGAAGTAGAGGTTTTGGATGCCGGTGAGGGTTTTCCTGCGCTGAGTTCCGGACCATTACCCCGATTACCTCAAAACAATCCCTCAATTCCAACAGCCAATCCACTGCCGTCTGCTTCCAACCGGAGCCAGTCTGTGAATCAGAACACGGGAAAAACTGAAAGTCCCGGTGGCTCCGTCACATCCCCCATTGCCGGAAATGTACTCGAAATTAAATGCAAACCGGGAGATATCATTCAAAAGGATACGATCATCATCGTGATTGAAGCGATGAAGATGGAAACGAATGTTGCCTCGCCAACATCCGGAACCATCAAATCAGTGGAAGTAGCGGTCGGAGATGTTGTCCGTGAGGGTCAGATATTGGTTAAGTTTTTATAAAAAAACAGATTCTGTTGGGGAATGATACATGGAGATTCTATTACAATTTCTGGAATCCGGCGCATTGTACAACATGACATGGGGAAACCTGATCATGCTCATGGTCGGATGCTTGTTCATCTATCTGGCAATCTCGAGAAATTACGAACCTCTGCTGCTGGTCCCCATCGGCTTCGGAATCCTGATTGGCAATATCCCTTATAAGCCCGGCATGAATATCGGAATTTATGAAGTCGGAAGTGTTTTGTCCATACTCTATCAAGGGGTCACTCAAGGCTATTACCCACCATTGATCTTCCTGGGAATCGGTGCGATGACGGATTTCTCTGCCATGCTTTCAAATCCTCGGCTCATTTTATTGGGAGCGGCAGCTCAAGGCGGCATTTTTGTGACTCTCCTCGGAGCACTTCTTCTCGGATTCAACATCGAAGATGCTGCCGCAATCGGAATCATCGGGGGAGCTGATGGGCCAACCGCCATATTCCTGGCTTCCAAACTGGCACCTCATTTTCTGGGTGCTATTGCCATTGCGGCCTATTCTTACATGGCACTGGTCCCTGTTATTCAACCTCCCATCATACTTCTGCTGACATCCCGGAAGGAACGGCTGATCCGGATGAAACCATCTCAGCCTGTTAGCAGACGGCTTCGAATTCTCTTCCCGATCATCGGATTCCTTGCAACCGGATTGATCGCTCCAGGAGCCATCACACTTCTCGGAATGCTCTTTTTCGGCAATCTGATGAAAGAATGCGGTGTAACAGAACGGCTCGCAAAGACAGCCCGAACCGTTTTCATCGATATTGTCACCATTTTATTGGGAGTGACCGTAGGCGCATCAACCGATGCGAGCCGATTTCTCACACCCTCATCCATCAAAATTTTTGCATTGGGAGCATTTTCATTTTGTATTGCCACTGCAACCGGTGTGCTGTTCGCCAAATTCATGAACCTCTTCTGTAAGGAAAAAATCAATCCCATAATCGGCGCAGCAGGTGTTTCCGCAGTACCGGATTCCGCTCGCGTCTGTCAGATTATGGGAGCGAAAGAAGATCCGACAAATTATCTGATCATGCACGCCATGGCTCCGAATGTTGCTGGAGTTATCGGATCGGCAGTGGTGGCAGGAGTTTTATTGGCTACACTTTCATGATAGACACTATCACGATGAATCTATCCTTCTCCGAGTCCATGGAGATGCCAAGGAGGTTTTTACATGTCACAATATAATGAAAACATTAAAAAATCATTCGCAGACTGGCAAGCGAATACGTTTAACAAAGCAAT
This sequence comes from uncultured bacterium, assembly GCA_964512995.1. Taxonomy (GTDB): domain Bacteria; phylum CSSED10-310; class CSSED10-310; order CSSED10-310; family CSSED10-310; genus CAZELM01. The sequence goes on along the minus strand of CAZELM010000018.1, from coordinate 77,459 downwards.
CGCCAAGTCACCCGAACGGGAGACTCACTTCAAAAATACGTCCTTCGATCAGTTACCAGCGTTATGTTCACCCATTACCAATCCGGATCGTGACTATGTTCACGACATTGGATTCCCAGGCGAATATCCATTCACACGGGGGGTCCAGCCAAGCATGTATCGGGGTCGATTCTGGACCATGAGGCAGTATGCCGGTTTTGGAACGGCCAAGGAATCCAATGAACGATATCGGTATCTGTTATCCCAGGGGCAAACAGGATTGTCGGTCGCATTCGATCTGCCCACACAGATCGGATTTGATTCGGATCACCCATTGGCAGCTGGAGAAGTTGGCAAAGTCGGAGTGGCGATAGACACACTGGCGGATATGGAAACACTTTTCGATCAAATCCCCCTGGACAAAGTTTCCACGTCGATGACCATCAATTCGACCGCTGCTGTGCTGCTCGCCATGTATATTGCTGTGGCACAGAAGCGAGGTGTGACATCCGATAAACTCCAGGGCACGATCCAGAACGATATCCTGAAGGAGTATATTGCACGCGGTACCTATATCTACCCACCTACTCCATCCATGAGGATCATCACGGATGTTTTTGAATATTGCTCCCAATATGTACCAAAATGGAACACCATCTCCATTTCCGGGTACCACATTCGTGAAGCCGGATCGACGGCTGTTCAGGAAGTCGCTTTCACGCTGGCGGATGGCATCGCCTATTGCGAAGCTGCCATCTCCAAAGGACTGGATGTGGACACATTCGGAGGCAGACTGTCATTTTTCTTCAACGCACAAAACAATCTCCTGGAAGAAGTTGCCAAATTCAGAGCAGCCCGACGATTGTGGGCCAAGATCATGAAGAATCGATTCGGAGCGAAATCGGACAAAGCCCAGATGCTGCGATTCCATTGCCAGACCGCTGGAAGTGCCTTGACTGCCCAACAGCCGGACAACAATATCATCCGAGTGACGATTCAGGCATTGGCTGCAGTATTGGGAGGCACCCAGAGTCTGCATACAAACTCCCGAGATGAAGCACTCTCACTGCCAACCCAAGAATCAGTGAGAGTCGCATTGCGTACCCAACAGATCATCGCTCACGAATCAGGTGTAGCCGATACAATCGATCCTTTGGCGGGTTCTTATTTCGTGGAATATCTGACAGACGAGATAGAATCCAAAGCCAACGAACTCCTCGATAAAATCGATGAGATGGGAGGTATGATCAAAGCGATCGAAGAAGGGTGGGTCCAGAGGCAAATCCAGGAATCCGCCTATCGCTCCCAGCAACGGATCGAATCCAATCAAGATATCGTGGTGGGCGTCAACAAATTTCAGGTCCATGAACCAGACAATCAGGATGTTGCTCAGATTGATCCCAGAGTGGAAGATGAACAAAAACAAAAACTCCAGAACATCAAAAATACAAGAGACCATAATCTCGTAAAACAAGAACTTCTCAGCCTTCAGCGCACCGCAGAATCTTCCGAAAATCTCATGCCATGCATCCTGAAAGCGGTCAATGCCTATGCCACACTGGGAGAAATCTCCGATGTTCTAAGAACTGTTTTTGGCGTATACCAGGAAAGGGTCGTACTATGATCAAGAAAATCGATCACATTGGGATAGCTGTGAAGGAGTTAGAACCGGAAGTCACGTTTTATCGGGATGTTCTCGGGCTGCCATTCCACGGCTATGAGGAACTTCCCGACCGAGGACTTCGGGTCGGAATTTTTGTTATTGGCGGAGTCCGGATTGAGCTTCTCGAATCAACATCCACTGATTCAGCGATACATGCTTTCATCGAAAAAAGGGGAGAAGGATTACATCATATCGCTTTTGAATCCGATAACGCGCAGGAAACGCTCGATCATCTGGCCAATGCCGGAATTGCACTTCTGGATAAAACACCGAAGCCCGGCGCGGATGGCATGCAGGTCGCATTTCTTCATCCGAAAAGCACATTTAAAGTACTCATGGAAATATGTGAACACATCCGATAAATAACTCAATGCACAATCATTGCTAAAAAGGTCAATTACATTATCAGATATTGCCAACGCAATGATTCAGTGCTTTTTGACTTCCCCCCCCAACCCCTCTCCACGCATGGAGAGGGGCATCCCGGCAGGAAAATTGGCCGGCAGGATGAGGCAAGCGCCCCACTGCCCTCACTCCGTATTCGTGAAAGAAGTTTTTGAGATAACGCCAATGTCTTTAGAGGAAGACAAATTCGTGCCAACACCCTTTTATGGTGTTACCTTGGAATCATCTCATCCAGCCGAAATACCAGAAATCCATCTCACCAAATAATTCTGTAATATCTGGATCGGTCATGGCAGCATACCACACCACACCACTGACATTCCCGAAATTCCCATCCGGCCAGATAAATTCGGGGAGTATCTCGATTTCCAGTAAATCCTGGGCAGGCAGGTAGATCGTATACGAATCAAAACTCGAGTAGGATGGCGCGAAAAATAAGTTTCCAAAATAATCCAGAATGACAAATAACGGGACATCTTCATAAGAAATCGTTGTTGGATTACAGACAGCCACAGAACACGAACAGATAGATCCTGGCCGATAAAGGTCGGACGGCATCCATAAGGTAACACCCAATGTTGTGCATTCGGGAGTGGGAGATGGAGTAACCGTTGGGAGTAACGTGGGAGTCGATGTGGGTCGAACGGTAGGAGTTCGTGTGGACGTCGGTGACTGAGTTGGTGTCCATGTTGCAGTCATTGTTGGGGTGGGAGTATTTGTCATAGTATGTGTACTGGTGGGGGTCGGGGTAGGCGTAAACGACGGCGTCGGAGTCGATGTTGGCGTGCGGGTTGGTGTGTGAGTCGGCGTTGGGGTTTCCGTCGGTGTCTGCGTCGCCGTGTTCGTGGGTGTTGCGGTGGGGGCATCCGTCGGTGTCGATGTCGGAGTATTCGTCGCGGTTGGTGTCTCCGTGGGCGTGTGGGTTGGTGTGAAAGTCGGCGTTGGCGTCTCCGTCGGTGTCTGCGTCGCCGTGTTCGTGGGTGTTGCGGTGGGGGCATCCGTCGGTGTCGATG
>CAZELM010000018.1:0-74299 GCA_964512995.1 uncultured bacterium | reverse complement strand
TGGGGGCATCCGTCGGTGTCGATGTCGGAGTATTCGTCGCGGTTGGTGTCTCCGTGGGCGTGTGGGTTGGCGTGTGAGTCGGCGTTGGCGTCTCTGTCGGTGTCTGCGTCGCTGTGTTCGTGGGTGTTGCGGTGGGGGCATCCGTCGGTGTCGATGTCGGAGTATTCGTCGCGGTTGGTGTCTCCGTCGGAGTCTGCGTCGCCGTGTTCGTGGGTGTTGCGGTGGGGGTATCCGTCGGCGTCGATGTCGAGGTATTCGTCGCGGTTGGTGTCTCCGTGGGCGTGTGGGTTGGCGTGTGAGTCGGTGTTGGCGTCTCCGTCGGAGTCTGCGTCGGCGTGTTCGTAGGAGTTGGTGTATTGGTAAAGGTCGGAGTTGAAGTGGGTGTATGGGTTGGCGTCATCGTAGGTGTGCTTGTCTGTGTTGGAGTATTTGTTGGAGTTGATGTTGGAGTATTGGTGGGAGTATTGGTGGGAGTAAAAGTGGGTGTTAGCGTCGATGTTGGCGTTGGTGTCTCCGTCGGTGTGGGAGTGGGTTCACAATGGTAGACAAATGTCCCATTCAACAAGGCAAAAGGTGCGAGATCATCAGCAAGGTAAACAATCGATAAATCAGAAATATCACCTTCACTGCACGACGCGCAATTTACGGAGAAATAAATGTTTACCAGACTGCCGATACTCCCTGGTATTATCCATGATCCAAAACTGAATCCTGCAGCAGAAACCTCACCTGCAATCGATGAATTACACCCAAACATCACCCATCCCGGATCCAGTTCTCCCGGTTCGCAGTACAAAAATACAAGAATATCCGGATCATAATTTAATTTTAGAGTAAATGCATCCACAGGACTGGTACCATTTTGAATCAATATCGGTACAGCTAAAACATCGCCATAGCATGCCGTTACGTTCTGGATCCAAATCCGATCACGATCTCCGTTTGTTTGAAATGGAATATTACCGATACTACCAATTCGGTCAGAAAGTGAGTCCAATGATGCGAATAATTTTTCTGCATGACAGGTGCCTACCAACAATCCAGCCATAACAATCGATAATACAATGCAGAATGCCACCTTCATATAATCATTCCCCTTCCCGTAAGTGATGTTGATCACTCAACTCTGCTCATGCATGGATTCTTGAACCGATCGCTCATTATTCCCAGATTATATCTTATCAATCCCGCGTTATAAAAGCATTCTGGAATTGTCCGAATTCAATGAACAACAATAAATCTGGCTCTGTGCTCATCGAACTGACACATGATTTAATTGTTACATATTAGGGATCCTTTTTTCAAAAAAAACATCGTATTTGATGCCGCAGTCAGTGATTATCGAAAGCTACAGAATTTGATCCACCGCCTGCTGTTAATGCCAACTGGATCTTGACCGGATACCGCCTCATCGAATAAGCTATTTGCCATGACAGAGTTATCAGAAAACAAAGTCACAATAAAAATACCTCGACCATTGTATCGCCGACTCAAAGAAATCATCTCCGGTTCCGGCTTCGATTCGGTGACTGACTTCATCGTGTATGTTCTGCGCGATATCGCTGCAAATGTTGATAAAAACCAAATCGCAGAGGATCCGGATCAAAGCACCTTACAACTCACTGCTCAGGAAATTGAGAGTGTCCGTCGACGGCTTCAAAAATTAGGATATCTGTAGCTCTCTGTGGCACTCAGAACCTGCTTCGCATTCCTTTGGTGCAATGGACCGCTGTCTCTCCCGAGGCAGGTAGCTGGTTCTCCACAAATCCTTTGAAATATGCGCATTCGGAAAGTGAACACTACCCGATGCCATATACTATTCGACCTCAGACAATCCGTTTTTTAATTTTCCCCAAAAAAACAGCTCCCGATTCTTTTTGATAACCCATCATCGAAACCACTATCTGGGCACGCTGAATACGGAAATCTGAATTCAGCCCTTGACATCAATCATTTTGGAATGCACTCTATTGGGAGTGTTAATGGAGTGCAAAGAGTAATGCATTCCACTGCACTCATTTTTTGCTACGTAATTCATTCAGGAGGCTACAAACAATGAAACGATTCCATTTCAATTACACCATCACACTAATAATTCCATTCCTGTGGATCGGCCTGATGAGCTATTTCAATATCGTTCAATCACAGGATCTATCCAAACCGGGAACCGATACACTGATACTCGGTGCGTATACCGTACCGAAAGAAGCGTATGAAAAAGAGATTATCCCTGCATTCCAGAAGTATTGGAAAGAGAAGACCGGTCGGGATGTCAGGTTTGAACAGTCCTATGTTGGATCCGGAGCACAAGCCCGATCAATCATCAGCGGATTTGAAGCGGATGTTGCAGCCCTGTCACTGGAAGCGGACATTCAGCAGATCGAAAAAGCGGGATTGATTGTTCATAACTGGAAGGACTCGGAATGGAAGGGGATGATCACTCAATCTCTCGTTGTTATCGGTTACCGTCCTGGTAATCCGAAAAACATCCAGGACTGGGAAGACCTTACCCGAGACGGGATCGACATCCTGTGTCCGAATCCCAAAACATCCGGAGGTGCACAATGGTACATCAATGCGGTTTATGGGGCAGGACTGATGATGACAGAGAAAGACAAAACAGCCAAAGATCCCGATTATGCCGAGTCACTTCTCTCTCGGTTTGCGAATCGAATCAAGGTAATGGATAAATCCGGCCGTGAATCTGTATCAACGTTTGAACGTGGCATCGGTGATGCAATTTTAACATATGAGAATGAAGCCCTGCTCAGGACACTCCAGGGTCGGGAATTCCCATTCATCATTCCAAAAGCAACGATTCTCATTGAAAATCCAGTGGCAGTCGTTGATAAATACGTGGACAAACATGGCACTCGTGCTCTTGCGGAAGAATTTGTGAAGTTTCTTTATACAGAGGAATCTCAACGATCTTTCGCTCGTTATGGTTTTCGACCGGTGCTGCCGACCATCTTCCAGGAGTTCAAAGATAAATACCCTATCCCGGAATATTTATTCGACATCACATATCTGGGTGGATGGGACACTGTTGGAACACAAATTTATGGACCGGATGGGATTTGGACACGGGTTGCAAGAAAAATGAATCAGAAGGATAAATGAACCTGAAACAAATGGACGATAGGAATGGCATGGTAAGGAAGACGAAACAACGCACATTCCATAATTGGCCGGAATTAACGCTGAGAGCTGTTTCTCTCGGTTTCATTTCTCTGTTTATCATTCTGCCATTGGTTGCGATTTCAAAGACTGCTTTTCAGGGTGGAATGATTCAATTATGGCATGATATCATGCAACCAGAAGCTTTTTTTTCGATTCAGCTTTCTTTCAGCCTGGCGTTCATCATGATCGGGATCAATGCGGTTTTCGGAACGCTGACCGCTTGGGTGCTGGTACGCTATGAATTTCCTGGTAAATCAGTGCTAAATGCACTAATCGACCTTCCGTTCGCCATTCCCACAATCGTCACGGGTTTGATGCTGGTTGTTCTGTATGGTCCTGGCAGCTCTATCGGGACATTTCTCTCTCAGAACGGAGTGGAAATTGTCTATGCTAAACCCGGTATCGTACTGGCACTGCTTTTTGTGACACTGCCCTTCGTTGTGCGAACGGTTCAACCGGTATTAATGGAAATGGATCTCGAGATGGAAGAAGCAGCGGAAACATTGGGAGCCAGCAGGATTATCACTTTCTGGCGCATTGTTCTTCCATCTATTTTGCCCGCAATACTCACTGGTTCTGCACAGGCTTTCAGTCGGGCGCTGGGTGAATTTGGCTCGGTTGTTATGGTCGCCGGGAATATTCCCATGAAGACGCAGGTAGCTCCGGTTTTTATCTATGGAGAGATAGAAAGTTACAGTCCCAGGAGCGCACTGGCTGTTTCTGTTGTTCTTCTCGCGGGTTCATTACTGGTTCTGCTGCTCATGAACATCCTCCAGAAGTGGGGGAGGAAATACGATGACATCTAGACACATCTTGATAGGCATTGTAATTGCGTGGCTTGGATTGCTCATTATTTTTCCGCTGGCAGGAATTATCGCCTCCGCTTTTGAAAATGGATTCATGCCATTTCTTCAATCCCTGGATAATCCCGAATTCCACCGCTCATTTCGATTGACATTCTGGATCACCATCATTGCAGTTCTCACCAATGTAGTCATGGGAATCATTCTGGCACTCGTTATATCACGTCAGCGGTTTATAGGGAAAATGTTCGTAGAGGAATTGATCAGTCTTCCGCTGGCTGTTTCTCCCGTTGTCGCGGGATTCATGTTTATTATCCTGTTTGGAAAAAACGGATGGATGGGAAGCTGGTTTGAGTTACAGAGTATCCAGATCATATATGCCATCCCGGGAATGATCATCGCCACTATTTTTGTAACCATCCCATTCATTGCCAAGGAGCTTATTCCTGTATTACGCGAATGTGGTATCGATCAGGAAGAAGCGGCGTTAACTCTGGGAGCGAGTCGATGGCAGGTCTTCACCCGAGTAACATTCCCGTCAATCCGGTGGGCATTGGCGTATGGCATCACATTGACCACCGCTCGCGCATTGGGGGAATTTGGAGCAGTACTGGTTGTCAGTGGCAATATCATCGGGAAAACGCAAACAGCAACATTGTATATCCATCAAGAATACATTGACTTCAACCTGCAGGGAGCCTTCTCGGCATCTTTGGTTTTGGCTGTCATTTCTTTCTGCATTCTGATGATCATGGAATTATTGAAAAAGCGAACCGGTACAATCAAAAATTAGTGGAATGGGCAAGGAATTATGGGGATCGTTGTAAAAAATATCGTAAAAATATTTCCAGCGGGTATCTCAAAAAATCAGGATTTTTGCGCAGTGGATCATGTCAGTTTTAACGTTCCTGAAGGGCATCTCGTTGCATTACTGGGTCCCAGCGGATCCGGGAAAAGCACGATCCTGCGAGTCATCGCTGGCCTGGAACTCCCGGATAGCGGTGATGTTTATTTACAGGGACAAAATGTCAGTTGGCGTCCCGCCAAGGAACGTCAGGTTGGATTTGTTTTCCAGCATTATGCGCTGTTTAAGCATATGACCGTATGGAAAAATATCGCATTTGGTCTGGAAGTGAACAAATGGCCAAAACAGAGTATCAAAGAACGGGTTGATGAGTTCTTGGATCTCGTACAACTGAAGGGTTATGAAAACCGGTACCCGTCCCAATTATCCGGCGGACAACGGCAACGGGTGGCACTGGCACGGGCGCTGGCTCCCAAACCAAAATTTCTGTTACTGGATGAACCGTTTGGCGCATTGGATGCAAAAGTCCGGAGAAATCTGTCTTCACAACTCAAACGATTGCATGAAGAAGTTCAGACCACGAGCGTTTTTGTCACTCATGATCAGGAGGAAGCATTTGAATTGGCTGATGAAATTGTGGTTATCAACCGAGGGCGCGTTGAACAAATCGGCACAGCAGAAGAAATCTATGACTCACCTTGCTCAAAATTCGTTGCCAGTTTCATCGGGAATGTCAATGTCGTCGAAGGCATCATCGAAAATGATATCATCCGGATTGGAATCACCAACACTCCCATTCCAGATGTATTATCTCAACGAAAAACCGGCGATATTGTTTTGTTGATCCGACCCGAAAACATCATCAGAGAAAAAGAATTCACGCCACACTCCATCTCTGCAACTATCATCTCGGCATCATATCGGGGTGACCGCTATGAAGTTCACCTGAATGTGGACGGGCTGGAACTGCGAATGGTGGTCGATAAAACACGTGGCCAGAGTCGAAGCTGGGAAATCGGCACAACGATTCCGATCAGATTCACACAATATTCCGTGTTTGAAGCTGATGAAGGTCATGCCGCATTACGAATGAAACTACAGAGTCTCGGGTACATCGAATAATTCGTTTCATGGTCAATGATTGATTCAGCTCCATCTGGAACTGATATCTTGATATATACATTATCATCAATAGAAAACGTGTTTCCATTTGGGAGTAGAACTATTTTTTATCATTAAGAGGGGATTATGAAAGCGAAATCTATCAAGTACATCTTATTAGCACTCATCATCGGTCTGGGATTGAATGCATTTGCGTATGATGATGGCGATTGGCAGATCTGGAACAATGCAGGTATCGATCTTAGTCTTTCTAATCAATGGAAGCTGAAAATCGAGGAAGAAGTGCGATATGACCTTGAAGCTGGTTCATATTACTACAATCATGCTGACGCATCTCTTCATTTCAAATTGACCAAAATATTTAGCATTTCCGCAGGATATCGTCATATTTACGAACAGAGTAATGACATCTGGAAAGATGAGCGAAGTCCCAATTTTGAAGGAACCTTCAAGTGGGGATGGAAAAAAATGTCCTTTGAACAGAAAAACCGGATGGAACACCGTCAACGTGATGGCAAGCCGGATTCATGGCGATACAATAACAAATTCACGATATCATCACCTTTGACCGTATCAACCCGATGTGAGTGGCAACCTTTTCTATCTGATGAAATATCTTATGATTTCAAGGCTCAAGAATGGAGCCGCAACCGTCTCAGCAGTGGAATCAATGTAACATTTACGAAAGCTTTCAAAGCGAGTCTGTATTACATGTGGCAGATCACGAAACAAAATACGGAGTGGATCGATCTGAATGTTGCCGTATTCAAAATCACCATATCAGCCTAAAATAAAACCCATTATCGACTGCCAACTGAACTCTTTTTTATGAATGGCGACAGGGGAGACGTGAAATACAACACTCCCCTGCACTCTCTCGCCACTTCTGGACTCACTTGAAACTCCAGATCTGGCTGTGTGTATCCATCAAACACACCAGATTGACCATATCGATAACGCATTCCAGAAAATGCTCTTGCGGCAGAAAACCCAGCGCATCCGCAGTGTCAGGTTCCGATTACAGAAGGACGAAAGTTAAAAACACTCTTTTCAAGTTTATCTTGTTGATGTATTAATGAAGCCTTAGGAGGATAGGAGAAGATGGACGAGACGAAGGATACTGACTTCCCTGACACGTCGCGTGAACAATTCTATGCATTGCTGGATGGAGCTAACGGCGAGTTTCTGGAGTTGTCGGAAAAACTGGAAAAACAACGGAATATCGCTTCAAATCGCTCATTTCCGATGGAAATGCGGCTGGCTGCTTTTGAAGATATTCTGGACTCAGAAGTAGGAGATACCAACCTGATTCGAGCACGGAATATTGAGCGTGAAGTCGGATTGCGTCAAGTATTTTTGAAATTTGAGGGAGGGAATCCGACTGGTACCCAGAAGGACCGAATTGCATTTGCTCAAGCCAAAGATGCCTTACGGCGTGGATTTGATGCCATGTGTCTGGCAACATGCGGGAATTATGGCGTTGCGATCGCGCTGGCCAGTTCACTGGCTGGACTCCGTTGCCTGATCTATATACCCGAAGCATATCATACCAAACGGATAAAAGAGATGATGACATTGGGAGCTGAAATCATCCGGATACCGGGGGACTATGAAAATGCTGTGGAAGTCTCTCGACAACGTTCCGAACGGGACGAAATATACGACGCCAATCCCGGTGGACCCAACACAGCACTCCAGTTACAGGCTTATGGTGAAATCGCTTATGAAATCTATGATGAACTTCGTGATGCACCTTATGCCATCGCAGCTCCCGTCTCCAATGGAACGACGCTGGCTGGCATTTACAAAGGCTTTCTGAGCTTATTCCGTCGAGGCAAAACATCCCGGATGCCGCGCCTCGTCGCTGGTTCCACATATCGCAAAAATCCAATCGTCCAGGCCTTTTTAAAAAATTCTCCACAATGCGGGGATCTCAATCCTCGGCAGATCCATGAAACGAAAGTGAATGAGCCTCTGATCAATTGGCACTCCATCGACGGAAACCTCGCTCTCTCCGCCATCCGGCAGACAAAAGGCTGGGCGGATAATGTTTCGGATAAAAAAATGACAACCTATGCCAAAATGATCCGGGATCTGGAAGGCCTCAATGTCGTCGCAGCTTCCAATGCCGGACTCATTGCTTTGATCGAAAAGCATCGGAAAGAAACGCTTGCCAATGACCGGCATGTTGTCATTCTGACAGGTAGAAGATCATGACCAACTCCACTCTAAAAAATGCTATTGTATATTGCGAAGGAGCATTTAACACAACGAACGGAAAGACCGCGCATGGTCTTGTTCGATGGACACGCCGTTATCATGTGCTAACCGTCATCGACTCCCGCTATTCCGGTCAAGACGCCGGATATATCCTTGACGGCAAATATTCTGGCATACTGATAACATCCTCGATCGAAGAAGCTGTGAACCGATTCCGTAACTCACCATCATCTCCCTCTCATCTGGTTATCGGTCTCGCGCCTGACGGTGGACGATTCAGCACGGATGCACTTCGTGATATCCGGACTGCGATCACATTAGGACTCCATATCGACTCCGGACTTCATGATTTTTTATCGGAAATTCCGGAGATATCCGAGCTGGCAGCACAGCATCACGTTGTTTTACGGGATATCCGCAAACCTCCGGAACGAAATATGCTTCACTTTTTCAGCGGGAAGATTGAAGAAGTGGATTCCTGTACCATTGCGGTTCTCGGAACCGATTCTGCGATCGGGAAACGAACAACCGCATGGATTCTGTATCATGCTCTGCAGAAAATGGGATATTCTGTGGAGCTGATCGGTACGGGTCAGACCGCCTGGATGCAAGGAGCTCGATATGGCGTGATCATGGATTCCCTGATCAATGATTTTGTTTCCGGAGAAATCGAACATGCTGTATGGTCAGCCTGGCATGACAACAAACCGGATATCATTATTGTTGAAGGCCAGGGGAGTCTTATGAATCCTGCCTATCCGGGAGGATTTGAGATTCTGGCCGGAGCACGCCCCGATCTGATTCTGCTTCAGCATGCTCCCATGAGACGAGAATATGATGGATTTCCAGGATATCCCATTCAGCCACTGGCACAACAGATTCATGCATTGGAACTGATCTCTGGAAAACCGGTCGTGGCCATCACCATCAATCATGAAAACCTACCATCAGAAAAAATCGATGGTTTATGCGAAGCCATCCAGATCACCACTGGACTTCCCGCTTATGATGTATTGGTCTCAAGCGCTGAATCACTTGTTCAACACCTCCGATCATTGCCGATTCTGTCCGCACGATATCCAGACTCACCCCAATCCAGTGGTTCCAATGATACGCCCCATTGACTCACATATGGAACGTCTTCCTCTTTACTGATGAAACCGGAACAGAACGCGGAAATATCGACACGCAATCTTTCGTATGGCCATCTGACATAATCCACGATTCCAAACCGATGCCGAACATCCATATACGAGAGAGCCGATTTTGGATGATACACGGCACAGCCAACAAACAGGAGTTTTAAATCCATGACTGAACCTTCACGATCCGATTTGGTGGGAAATACATCCGCTGCAAATCCACCGAACCCAGAATGCAAAGACGCGCTGGCTTCACTGATCGTATTTGACCGATTGGAGATCGGTCCGGTCAGGCTCGAACCCCGAAAATTGATTGCTCCGTATCGATTGATCATGGGTGAAAAGGAAACTTCAACCGAGTTGATCTATTCATATTCTGAGCCAGTGTTCGACCCAGGCGAACCGGCTTCAGATAATCTAGCGGATATGATCGCAGCTCAAATAGCTATCAATTATGGGCTTTTCTGCCGACATATGGTGTTTCATGGCCACTATGATGCCCAGGATCAACGCTTTATCACCGATGCGACCGAAAATACCGCTCGGGAAATTTACGTCAAAAAGTTCATGGAACCCAATCCATTCCTCATCGGAGATGCAGCTTCACTCCCAGTGATCCATAAAAAACACTTCGCAAACGCCAGACTCCTGTTTGACACACCATCAATGCAGAGCACTTCACCCATCGATAACACATGGCATACCGATCGAAATCGATACTGTGTGCTTTCCAGCGGTGGCAAGGATAGTTTATTATCCTATGGATTGCTCCAGGAAATCGAAATAGAAGTCCATCCGATCTACATCAACGAATCCGGAAGACATTGGTTCACAGCTCTCAATGCATATCGTCATTTCAAGGATCATATCCCTTTGACAACGCGTGTGTGGACAAACTGCGACCGGATTTATAACTGGATGCTTCGACAGATGCCCTTCATCCGATCTGATTTCTCACGGTTGAGATCCGATGAATATCCGATCCGCCTCTGGACAGTAGCCGTCTTCTTATTTGGAGCCTTACCATTGATCCGGAAGCGCCAGATCGGCCGTCTGGTTATCGGCGATGAATACGATACCACCCGTAAATGCTCCCATCACGGCATCACACATTATGATGGATTATATGATCAAAGCCGGTTTTTCGATGATGTCCTGTCTCGATATTTTTTTAACAAAGGCTGGAATGTGGCGCAATTTTCACTCCTTCGGCCACTCTCAGAACTACTGATTGAAAAAATACTGGCAACCCGATATCCGGAATTACAATCCAATCAGATATCCTGTCATGCAGCCCATCCGGATCTCGGTCGGATACGTCCATGTGGCAGATGTGAAAAATGCCGACGGATTGTTGGAATGCTTCTCGCTCTGGATTCGGACCCCACACGATGCGGATACACCTCGGACCAGATTCATTCGTCTTTGCAGGAGATTGCGCTGCAAGGCGTCCATCAGTTGTCAAGCGATGCTCAGCATCTGATGTTCATGCTCCAGGAAAAAAATCTAATTCCGAAGAACACCAAAGACCATTCAGAATCGAGAGCCGAAGTGATGAAACTGCGGTTCGATCCAGTACGTTCCCCTCTATCCTGCATTCCCAGTGAATTACGGCAACCCATCTATGATATATTCTTGAAGTATTCGACAGGGGCAGTCAAACGAATCGGAAAGAAATGGCAGGAGTTTGATATTCCATCAGAACCTGAATTCAACGATCCCTATGAATTTGAATATTTGCCTGTTACGGATGTATCCTGACAATATGACAGATCCGTTTCGGAGTCATGATATCAGCCGCTTCACTGGAAAATCATCACATCACGAGGTGGATCATCGAGTCCCAGGCAGATTCCTGAAATTGCACTGGCTTCCTGAACCGTATCAGTCAAAAAGGAACCGCTTTAAAGGAGAGACCGATCAGTGCTGCGTGTGCAGGAGTTAACGAAACATTTTAATCGTCGTGTTGTTCTGGATCATCTCACATTGACCGTCAATCCAGGTGAATTGTATGCGTTTCTGGGTCCCAATGGTGCAGGCAAAACAACAACCATCAAAATGATCACCGGATTGCTGAAGCCCGACAAAGGCTCGATCCTCATCAACGGGTTCGATCTTCTTCGTCATCCAAGAGATGCCAAATGTTCTTTTGGGTATATACCAGACCAGCCATTTATCTATGATCGGTTAACGCCCTGGGAGTTTTTACGGTTTATCGGCGGCCTGTATCGAATCAATCCAAAATCCTGTGATGCAACCATCTCGGAATGGCTGACTCGGTTTGATCTGATGCCATTCGCCAATCAACTGATCGGAGCTTTTTCTCATGGGATGCGCCAAAAAGTCGTTTTTATCGCAGCACTACTCCACAATCCGCCACTTTTGATCATCGATGAACCCATGGTCGGATTAGATCCCAAAGGTGCTGTGATACTGAAGAATATGTTACGGGAGCGGTGTCAGAAAGGTTTGACCGCCTTCGTTTCAACCCACTCTCTGGAAATTGCGGAGCAGATTGCCGATCGAGTTGGCATCCTGTACCAGGGTCATCTCGTTGCAGAGGGAACAATTTCCCAGTTACGTGACCGTGTTCGGAATGGCAAAGGAAGACTCGAGGAAATCTTTCTGGAGTTGACCCATTCCAATGACGTGATCGAACATATCCAGAGTTCATGATGCCTTCCAATATTTCCAGCATCATCTGTTTTTATCGTCTGCTAAAGACAGATTTTCAACAATTTCGTCAGTTTTCCCGGCACATCAAGCTCGGAGATTTTCTAAAAATCGGTTTTTTCGGAGCGATTTCAGTTGGCTTTATCATTGTTGAGCTATCTGTGGCGGGCTATCTCTTTCAACATATTATGAATCAGGAAAGCCTTGAGGAACTCCGATATGTTCTTTTCGCCAAACTGCTTCATATGGTTTTTCTGGTATTTATCACGATCCTGATCTACTCCAATGTCGTTTTGTCGATCTCCAGCTTTTTCCTGTCACCCGAACTGGATTTGCTGCATAGTAAACCGATCCCTGAAATAGTCATTTTCACATATCGGTTCATGGAAACAATTCTCAAGAGTTCGTGGATGTTCATCGCATTTGGCCTGCCCATTCTACTGGCATATGGAATGGTTATGGGGAGAGGTGCTGGTTTCCCGATCCAAATTTTTATCGTAATCATCCCTGTCCTGATCCTGACAACAGCATTGGGAGTTCTGATTGGCATTTCATTGATTCGCGTGTTTTCTCCAAAACAAACCCAACGTGTTTTTCTGATCCTCGGCATTTTTCTCAGTGCTGGTCTGATCATGATTTTCCGATGGATGAAACCGGAGCAATTGATCGATCCCATTGGCGTTGAACAATTGACATTTTACCTGGACACATTGCGGATGCCCACGATTCCATGGCTGCCAACCTCCTGGGCGGCAGAAGCTTTTGCCTGTTATGGGGAAGGCAACATTTTCAGAAATCTCAAATATGGCTTGTGGTTATGGTTGGGAGCATCCCTGGCAGTAATGGCATCTTATACGATTTTTAAACAATTCTGGTGGGATGCCCGATCCAGAGGACATGGTTCTGATTCGATTGCCTCCCCATCCGAAATCAATCCGTCGAATCTCTCCCAGCCAACCAGAATCCGTATGTCGTTCTTCTACCGTGATATTCTGTTGTTCTCACGGGATGCGGGACAATGGTCTCAGTTGATTGTTATCGCAGCTCTCATTTTTATCTATGTATTCAATTTCAAAAATATGCCGTATGCGTTATATGGTTTTCAATACAGCATGTCGTATGTCTCCGTTGGAGCAGCCGGGTTGATCCTGTGCGCATTGCAGGCACGATTCGCATATCCTTCTGTCAGCAGTGAGGGCCGATCATTCTGGCTGTTGAAAACCGCTCCCATAAACTGGCGCCGCTATCTCTGGCAGAAGTACCTGTTTTATCTGATTCCTTCCCTGATTATCGGAATCACGCTCGTTTTATTCTCACTGATTGTCCTGGATGTCAGCCTCAGCCTTTTACTTCACTGTGTCGCTGCGATCATTCTGATCACGATCGGATGCAATGCGCTCGCAATCGGTATTGGTGCCCGGTATCCCCGATTCGATCTTCCCGATTCCGCACGGGTAGCTGTGAGCGCTGGCGGACTGATATATATGCTGATGGCACTCTCGTTTATCCTGCTGATTGTTTTTCTGATCGTGATACCGGATGCCGTTCACTACTTCTCGTATTACGGTCGCTTTCTCAACTATGTTGAATGGTTGAATCAGTTCTCGTGGACAGCCACTATCGGAATAACGATCGCAGTGACCTGTCTGTCGATGTTATCCGGGATAAAGGCACTGAACCAAAATCAAACATCATGAATGATATCTTCAGATCGTTCAAGAAATGTATGATCTAAAAACCGAATTCGCATTCCAGGGAAATTGTTCTGGGAATCCCGCCCGATGACATATATGGATCAAACACTGGCTGGCCTGATGAAGCATTGATTGGAGTTCCCTGCCAGGAGTCAAATGCATTGCGAACACTCAACCGAGCATTGAAAGTCAGATGTGAACTGGTTTGGATTGTCTTGGCAATGGACGCATCCACTCGATATGTCGATGGTCCCCGTGCGGAATTGACCTTACTGAAATCCGCTTCATGACGATCTTCTGTCTGTGGAGTATAGGGTTTCCCGGAAAAAAAATAGTAGTCAGCCTGAAACATCATATCCCATAACAAGTTGGACCGAACCATTGTGCTTCCGTGAATGGTGTGAGTATAATCGTTGTCTGCCGGGATAAAGTGATCTCTGTCCATCGCAAACTCGGTTTGAATGAATGATGGCGCTAAAAATGGTTCCAATCGGCTGTACGGCCGCGCTCCCGAAAAATTAACACGACTTCGACTCCAGATATATGAAACCGATACATTTATGGTGTCTGTTGGTTCATATCGGACACGAAACTGAATGCCTGCTTTTTTCCCTTTCAATCCTCCGATCGGCTGATAATAACGAAGACGATCGGTCCAATAAATGGGTTTCATGGCAATCTGATTTGTCAGCAACGAATATACACCATCCAGTTGGGCGGTAACACTATGAGAGAACGATCGTTCAACACCCGAAAACCATCGAAATCCCATCTGAGGTTCCTGGGGTGTCGAAAAGGTCGTACCATTGATTTCAACCGTTGGATCATCACATAAATAAGCAAATCCCGGAGGTGCGTTGATGCGTTCGAATCCCCCTTTAATCAGGTAGTGATGGAGATGATATCCGATCTGAATTCTTGGAGACAGATAATCCATCTGCGGAAGATAATGATATCGGTCCCATCTCATCGATGTCGTAAGCTCCAGGTTTGAAGTAGCGAACCATCGATCGCGTCCCCATAGTGAAAACTCCCAATCATTCCGTACCAAATCCCATGCGATCTCATCCGCCCAATCATCTGAAGCACTGTCTGACGAATGATATCGATCGTGCCAGTTCACGGAGATATTCTGAATCATGGAACCGATCTCGATTCCATGATAGAGCGTGTTTCGATTTGCTTTGATATGAATGGACGTGATATCGGATCTGCCATCCCGGTAAAATGGAAAATCGATCGGAGAATGATCAGACGGTCCATCCCGACCCGATGATGGCTGGTCTGGCATTTTCTTTTCGGTCAGCCGCTGACCGGAGACGTCGATATCCATCAGAAATCCCTTTATCGGGATCACTTGCCACGAGAGTATATTCAGGAAGTCCTGATCATGTTGGTGCAAGGGTTGGTATCCGCGCAATAGAAAAGCTCTATCCGGCCGTAACCATGCATCCGCGATACCGGAGATCAATTTCAGAACCGTATCGTTTGGCATGCCATAGATTGCTTTTATCCACAATGATCTGCTCTCATTTGCATCCGGATTCACAAAATCAGAATTTATAAACTGATCTGACAGAGTCCAATTCCCGGCCAGATGAAACGAACCATCAGAAAAGTGCGATGAAAGCATCAGATTCCCCTGGGAGTTCTCGATATCCGGAGTATCCTGTGGCATATCTAATAACCCTTGAGATTCATTTCTCCAGTAGTCAAATACGGATCTGGATTCATTACTCGCCAGCTTGGAGCTGTTATCGATTACAGTGGATACCCCCAGCCTGCCATGAAGCAATCCGGAATCCGGATCAAATGACGAACAACGGATGGTACCCCCCGACGATCCTTCGATATGGCTATCAATCCCTCCAAATATCACAGCAACGCGGTCGATAAAACAGGGGAGAGGGAAAAATGAAACCCTCCGATCGATCGGATTGATCAATGGGATATCATCCAGATACAAGCCCGTATCTGCCGCCTGACTCCCGCTAAATTGTGAATTTTGATTTTGATCTGGCACCATCATAAATGAAGTCATCAATTGCTCCTGAAGGGTACCATGATCGTTTTCATGGAAGTCTTCGGATTCAATTTCCTGATATACGGATGGGAACGCATGATGCACGACAATAAACGGATCTTTAATCTTCACCGATGCGGGTTCAAAATCAGGAGCCAGCCGAAATTCCCCTTGAGCCACATGATTGGTGTACAGTTCCAGTTCAGTAGAGGCTGCATCCGAAAATCCATCCCGATGCACATAAATACGGTATCTTCCATTGTTCAAATGGGACCAGAATACCCGTCCATTCGCATCCGTTACATTTTTCGTAAAAGGATGCTCAACCGTCCGTGCCGAGTATCGTCCGGCAATCTCCTCCAGAATGACCTCGACCTGAGACAGAGGAACACCCGCATCATCATACACCACCACGAGCAATGCTGCCTGACTCGACGAAAAAACAAGGACCGGACAACTGCCGGCAATGATCAATGCGGATAAAAGAATGAAATAGATATGGAAATCACACAGCATTCTCATGAAACACCATTGCATTACGGTTATCACTGTTTAACTCAATCAAAACCAGCTTATAAACATGCCTTCCGTTCATTGAGTCCTTCTCAATCGTTTTTCAATTGGAAGTTTGAGGAATGAATAACAAATATGAATGTTCTGAGGAGACTCAACAAATATCATATAACGGAGGGAGCAGCAAAAGCCCCGGAACAATCCGCCCAGATTCCGCATCATCACAATATTCCTGAAGGAACTTCGAATCATTCAGAATTTTTATCATATGCGCTTCATGAGTTCGGATATTGCTCGAGTAAGAAACATGCAGCCAGTTGGAGACGGGATAGGATGAAGGATGCACCGGCAGTGTGATGAAATCGGTGTCATATTTGACCTTGTCATAAATATAATTCAGTATCTGTAACGTAGAAAGTTTATCCTCCGATAAAAAATACTTCAACCGATGAGGAACAAAAGCATTGTATCGGAGATAGCCTTTCATCAGTCCATCAATTTCGACGACAGAGGCTTTTATCTGAGTCGAAAATGTCATCCAATCCAGAACCGAATCACCTGGGAATAATGCGAGTTCTGCATCCCGAACCCATGAACGCCACATCCTGGTCAGATGCGGAATATCATTCGATGTAACAGGACGTTCAATGACATTACCGTAATGCTTGGGTATCTGCCCACAGGGGATCTGAATAAATCCCCCGCAGAACGTTCTGGGAATATATCCATATCGGGGGTAATAGGTGGCATGACCCCATAAAAACGAACATGAATACCCTTTTTCACAAGCAATCTGATGCCCTTTCCAAATCAACTCCCTCCCGACTCCCTTCCGCTGAAATTCAGGTAAAATACCGATGGGAGACAGATTCACGGCCATAATTTCATGGTTTCTGAGCATCATCGTAAATGGAGAAAAAAAGGCGTGCCCAATGACTCGGCCCATCCGTTCCGCAACGAGCGACAATTCCGGATCATAACGTCCGCGATGCCGGAGCATATCCACGAGGATCGTCTCTGCGGCGTGGTTCGACTGGCAGGCAAATGCTCGGGCATGCAACTCCGCAATTTGTGGGTAATCCGTTACGGTCTCCGGCCGTATGGTAATGCTCATATCAACTCCTGACTTGGATCTCGACGCTACTCTGGCTTTTGATTGAACTCCGTTCATGTTCTTCTGACCGGTTTCGTATCCTGGAGATGCCATCTCCAGAATCAATCTTGTTTTCAATCTTCACAATGCCTTCACCTCACCGGATATAGGATCGAGCGCCTGCAAACCGTTTACGAAAGTATTTCCCAGATAATCGATCCAGACGGACTTTCCGATCTCTGGATGATGCGTGAATAAAATAATCCTTACCTGTATAAATTCCAACGTGAGAAACCGTGTGCGATGACTGAGTGAAGAAAAAAACCAGATCACCCGGCTGTATTTCTTTCCTGGAGACGCTCTGTCCCGCCTGATATTGCTCCCGGGAAGTCCGTGGAAGGTTCAATCCATTGAGCTTATAAACGGTCATGGTCAAACCGCTGCAATCAAATCCCCTGTCCGACCGGCCGCCATAAATATAGGGGCGACCTATAAAACGTTGCGCGGTAGCAATCAATTTTTGACGAATCCGGTTCTGATCTGTATCTTCCTGACTGAACTCATATTCATGCGGCTGAACAATATAGTATTCCTCAATACTGCCGATTCGGCGGAGTCGTTCTGCTTCAGCCATGGCGGATGATTTATCCGGATAATCCCCGAACCGCACTTTATAAAGACCGTCTTCGGCGATGAAATAATACGCATCCAGTCCCTTGTCTCTGAGCGAATCCGTCAACCTTAGGGCATTGTCCGCCTGAGAAAATGCACCGACCTGAATGCAGTAGTGAAGCAGATCGAGTTCAAATGAAGGTGCATGACCAGGGCGGGGGACAGGCTGATGCCGATGGCATCCCTGGATTCCGATACAACCCATAATCAGGAGAAAATAAAGAATATCCACATGAACCGCACGCCATCGGAACCATTGTTTCATGAGAACGTCATTCCCTTTCAATATACGAGGTCATTCCGGAATCGCTTCTGAATGATATCATCTTGACCGTAAAAAAAAAGCGTCCCGATCTCCGTACCCGGAAAATCAGGACGCCCATTTCACCCAGTTTCGATCAGTCCATGAATCTCTGAGATTCCATTACACGCGGATTTCCAATGTCACGGATCCATCACCCGTGTCCAGTTTCATGTCTTTTTGGATCCGCTCGATCAGTGTTTTCTCCAGAATTTTATCTGCAAAGCTATTCTTCAACACATCCACCTTCTGAATGTTTCCGTAACGATCCACTGTCAGTTGAAGGATCATGCTTCCTGTGGTCTGATTGGATATCGCTGTTTTCAGAGATTCCATGATGGCATCGAGTGCCTTTTCAGCGCTTGTCCGTGTCACTCCTCCAGACACCATACCAATTTGAAAGTGAACCACTTGGTGGTCACTTTTTTCTTCGTTTTTGTTCCGTGGAGCATCCTGGGTGGTCCGGGAAGCTTCGAGTTCTTCCATCACATCCATTCCACGGCTTTCCTGAGCGACGCTGTAAGACTTCGATTTGATGGCTTGTGAAGGCGCTGGCAATCCTTTCGCGGAACCTCCGGCAACGTATCCAATTGCCTTGGAAACGATGCTGGCATCGCTGTCTCCAAATACACCCTCGTAGCTGACCATATCCGGTATCTCAACGGGGATCTGAACGGTTTCCAGACGGCCATCTTTGTTTCTGATCTCCTCGGAGACCGCCACAAATGCCGTGTATTGACTCATCAACCGGTACTGAATGGCCAAATCCGTGATCTCCCTGACAATCTCCGGCTCGTTCCGCTGAAACATCCGGGACATCAGCATCTTGATGCGGCTCCGAGCCCATATCGATGCCAGTACGTCATGGTCGGGTTCAGTTTCAGGAAGTTCAATGTCAATGCGCTGCGACCAGTCACTCCCATGATATTTCCCATGAACGGTGATGGCAGCCGATCCCGCACGGCCATACCGACCATGCAGGATCACAGGCTGAGCGGAGAATAAATCGGGAATAACCGCGGGATAGACATCCTTGATATCCAGACCGTTCCAATCCACGGAAATATCTGTCAGGAGCGGATTTTGAATGCGATGATAGAACAGATCAACAGCCCGTTGCGTGTCCTCGTCCGGCCGGACATACTGCACAAACCCACGTCCGACTTCCGCCATCCGATCCAGGAGATAATGATTGACACTGGAACCGACTCCGAACGAAAACAATCGCGCATTTCTGAGCCGCTGTTCAATGGCCGCCAGAATCTCGGTCTCATTGCCGATGTATCCATCCGTCATGAAAAACACGATTCGCAGTCGGGCGGGATCAGCAGGATAGTCCAGGGACGCCTTGATCCCTTCGATCATCTGTGTTCCGCCGCTCCCGGACATCTGATCGATAAAAGCCAGTCCCCGTTTCACGTTTTCGGATGTATTGGGGACCGGCCTCGGAGAGAATCCCGATGCGGAGTTAGAAAACTGGATGATCTGAAACGAATCCTTTGGATTCATGCCTGCGATGCATTTCCGCATGGCTTCCTTGGCCTTCTCAATCGGCGCTCCCATCATGGATCCCGAGCAATCCACCACAAAAATCATTTCTTTGGGAGTCACTTCCCGGATATCCACATCCACCGGCGGCTGGATCATCAGAGAGAAAAATCCTCCACGATCGTCCGCATGCGTCAGGAGTGCGGCTTCCGGCAGTTTTCCAGAAACAGCATATCGAAGAATAAAATCCTTGTTCGGTACGGTATCCGATGGGCGGAGTGATACGGTGGCGGATTGTTCGTTCTGATATTCCAGGTTGATCTGATGTGACGGGCTCTGAAGATCGCGGATCGGCAGCCCCGCATCCAGCGTGACATGCACTTCAATATCATGACCGGACCGAACGCCTGGCTTCAGGACCGGTGGACTGATCCGGGAGGCATCTGGCACCTGATCGGTATCATGCGCCCATCCGCCGCCAGAATGACCGATGGGAGTTCCAGGTATAAAACGCGGTCCGACCACCATGGGGAAGTTGAATTCATATTGACCGTCATCGTATTTCAGATCCTGAACGTAGCTGATCGTGATATCGATGCGATCCCCGGGGATGATATTAGCCACGGACTGGGTGAAAATATTCGGCCGCTCCTGTGTCAGAAGCGATGCGGTCTTCCCGGAACTCCGAGCTTCATCGTAAATTTTTTCCGCTTCGTGACGTTCCTTGATGACGCCTTTGATCACTTTCTCACCAATCGTCATGGTCATGGAATCCACAGCAGCCTGATCCGGCAAGGGAAACACATAAACTGCCTCCACCGGATGATTCTGATTGTTTTCAAAATGCTGAGTGACGGTGACTCGCGAGAGGAATCCGGATATACTCGCATTGACAGTAGTGTGTTTCAATGGGAGATCGATCACCGGGCGATCGATGGTGTTCCCGTTATCCGGAAGAATCCGGAGTGATCCCTGTCCCACATTGAATACATCATCCTGAGCACGGCTCAGATTGAACCAAACAAGTTGAACTGCCACAATGAGTGATACTACCGAAATGATTGAATGCCGTTTCATGTTATACCTCCTTTGTTAACAGACATGACCCGTTTCTCTGAAGAGGATAACGCACGTGCTGAAAAAAAGTTTTATCGGTTTTGAGTTCTCAAAGAAATGAACAAGGTTTCTAAGCTGATAGTTCTTTTTACCCTCATAAATTCATGTGTAATTGTATTCTTATGGAATGAAGTTATAAGATACTACAGGTCCGAGGACCGGTTACAGGAAAGTATAACAGGAAACATCAAATCCAACATATTTATATATCGTTATCAGGAAGTCGATGATTTTCTCGCTGCGTTAGATATTTCCGGAAATTTTTCTTTAATAAGAAATGCATCTGGTGATCAGATTATATTTAAAGAATGTTCTGGTTTAAAAAAAGAGAAAAGAATCATCGTTGCATCATCGAATACTATTAAGATACTAAAACAACCAGCAGAAGTTAGCTTTCTAAATGATTCAGATGAATTCATTGCCTGGTCAGATAACCTGGCAGAAGGAATAACATTCCGGGATCAGGGAAAACTGATAGTAAAAAGATTCGATCGTTTTGGCTTTGATCCGAGCAGGACCTATTTTTATCTTGGCGCAGAGATCAGAAAGACAAACTGCATAGAGAAACCAATCATAAAATTGGAATGTTCTCCTGATACTATTTTTTCAAAAGATTGCAGGATATTTGTATTTTCAGCGGAAGGCATCCGAGTGCCATATTCAATAATAACCGGTATTAACTGTATCGTTTTCAAGGAAAACAACACATCTTTCATAACGGATTCTGAATTAATAATCCCTCGGGCAACACAAGCAGCTTCTCCTTATTATGTAGAAGATATGAATCCTTGGGCAGATGATGAAGTATTGATTAGAGATGTTTATGATTACAAACCGGATTTTCACCATCTTTTCAACTTAAAAACTCAAGAATTCGAGACAATTGGCAGGTTTGATGGTTGGATCTTTTTTTTAAAGGAAGACATATTAAGAAATTTGGAAAGGAACATGAAAATTCCAGGCAAAGTTGAAATCTTCAATTCTTACCAGAACTAAACTGAAATTCAGTTGAATTCTGTAGGACTATTTTATCACATGAAACAAGATGAACCTTTTATTCAAAAAGTTCGGGAGATGTCATTTGAAATCTTCCATTGCGAATGATTCAGACAGGAAATACGGGGATAAGTTCCAATTCGAATGTTCACACAAAAAAAATCCAGAAGGATCACTGTTGGGATTACTGTTTTTGTGATATAAAATACTGTTGAAAGTGGAAATGAACAAGATTTTCAAGTTGATAGTTCTTCTTATATGTTCAGGTGTAAATATATTCCTATTGAATGGACTTTTAAGTAGTTACAGATTAGACCGTTACCGAGACATTATGATAACAAAAATCAATTATAAGGAGCTTATGATCAGATCTGTCGGACCTTTCTACAATCAGGGTTGTTTTATTCAGGTCAATACAAAATCTGAGATAAAAAAAATAGGGATTCTTACTCCCTGGTTCTTCCGTCTCTATAGAAATGCGCATTACAGGATTTTCAATACAGATACAGAGAATGTTTATCTGATATTATTTGAATATAATAAATTTAAGCAATACAAAGAAATCTCAATTGAAATGATCAATAGTTCTGGAAATTGGTTAGAGAGCTCTTTCTATCTTATTGATATGGTAAAAAATGATGATTATTGGAATGAATTCTGGAACGCTGACAGCTCAAAGCGAATAGGCAAGGAAGAACTGGAAAATCTAATACTTCATAATCGATCTTCGGGCGCGAATAATATCAAGACCCGCTCAGAGAGTGTTGACGTTATTTCAAGTGTTAAGAAAACGCAGTAGTATGACGGAACGGCAATTATGATCTGACTATTTTGGGCGGATAGATCCGGAGCCCGGCTCGGCCATTTTTTCTTGCCAGAATCAACACAGCATTCGCGGGATGATCCGGGAAATGATGTACGAACTGGACATCCGTTGGGGTGAGTTTGCGAGCCATCATGAGATTGGACAACTCGATAAAACGTTCCGGAAGCGTTACACAGGCAAAACAACCGTTGTGTTTCAGAATCAATGCTGCTGCAAACACATAATCACTAAGAGTAGCTGTGATTTCATGACATGATCGGGAAATTTCAGCTCTGGGACTCACTTTACCCGATCTGATCTTGCGGAATGGAGGATTCGCAATAACCAGATCCTGTGAATAATGGCCGGGGAGGACATTCTGATCCCGGAGATCCCCCCATGTAAACGACACCCGATTCTCCATCTGATTGAATTTGGCATTACTCTCGGCGGTCTGGACGAGTTCCTGCTGGAGTTCGACTCCGGTCACACGGCTGACAGGATTCAATGCTCCCAATATGAGCGCCAATAGACCCGCTCCAGAACCCAGGTCACACACCGTGGTATAGCGTGGATATCTCGATACGGTGAACGCTGCCAAAAAGAGGGCTTCCTGTGAAACGGGAAGCCCTCTGGCGCAATATGTTATCTGTTCTGATGACTCCGGAATCCGAATCCGTTTCAATGGTTGATCCGCTGTCACCAGGCATCACCACATCGAAATAATCCACGGGCGGGTTTATTTGGGTGGAGCCATTCCACCGAGAAATTCCTCCGCTTTTTTGGTCAATGTTTCAACGCGGTATTTGGGAATGATCATGATCCGGGAATCATTATCTTTTCGCACAAAGTAATGATTCGCCTTTTCCTGTGTCTCTGCACCAACGGTTAATACAATGGGAGAGCCTTCTTTGAGGTCGATCGTTGCGACGACCGTCGGTTTTTCAAATCCATAACCCGAAGGATCATCCAGGGGGCTGGCATAATCGGAACCTTTGAATGTCCGGAACATATTGATCAGTGGCTCCATCTGGGGGTTCTCCAGGTCGGCTTGCCTGGGTTCGGTCATCCGCCATTTGGTTTCTGCCTCGCCGGTTTCCGTCTGAGATTCCGAACTTTCGAATGTGACTGTCTCTTTTTCCTTCTTCAGTGACATTTTTGTGATCTGTTGTGGTTCTACCTTGCAGAGCGTCAGATCTTTCCAATTCGCAGCCGAACTCTTTCCGAATACTGATTTTAAATATCCTTCAACTAAAAACACGCTGTTGGAATCACTCTTCCGGACATAGGTTGTCATGAAATCCATTGAGCCATTCTTGCCGACAAACAGATGAACCAGTTCCTGATCCGAACTATCGAAGAAAATCACTTCCGTTCCCAATGTTCCCATGTTAAAGGGTTGTGTATTTCCGTTCTGATCGGTTGTTTCAGTCTGCTGCGGTGCATTGACCTGGAACGTGATGTGCTTATCAGGATTGTCCGACACTTTTTCCGTTGATTTCATCTCCTGGACCGTATCAAAAACTTTGGAAACAGAGTCTATATCCGCCGGGAATCGTTGATCCGCATCGATGACGAACCATGTATCATTCTCTTTTACCAATGTTATAGCGCCACCAAACGAGCCAAATTGTATCTTGGTTACCTGATCGCGATTGAAACCCGGAAACAGACTCCCGATATCCGGCGATTGCTGAACTTGTTTCTTGGAGAAGGGTTGCTCAATAAACACAACAGCCACTCCCAAAATAACAAACACGATCAATAGCGAAAGCGTTGATCTTTTCATCTGTACTACCTCCCACCAGATATATTGGCATACAGAATTTTTCGTTTTCGGCGTAATGAAAAACGAATAAATCCAATGGCGACGACGACGATTGGAGCCAGGAACGTTCCCATAAACCGATGGAACGACTTGGTGGATTCAATCTCCTTTTCATCATCTGTGTCATAAATGAGCGGCCGTTCCGTAACAACCCGGGACCGAATCCCAATCAACTGGTCACCGATGGTCAATGTATCGGCGATGTTGATAAAGAAGACCATATTTTCTGGGAACATCTGAACAAACTGGTTATTGGGGAACAGAGAATTCGCGATAACGACAAAACTGGTCGGTTTCTGGGTTTCCAGAATGGGATCCTCATTCTTCGCCTCGGCATCTCCCGATGTATCCTGCTTTGCCGGAACTTCCTTACCGGTAAAGTGGCTTTTAAATTTGCCTTCCGCGATAAGGGCGAGCAGATACTGGTGTAAATCCGATTTTTGCAGATTGAATCGTTGCTGGGGATCGAGATTGAACGGTTCATTGACCAGCCAGGCTCCCTCGGACGTGTTCACCAGAGGGGTGAATGTCAATTCTTCATTTTGTTTTGGATCAAATTCAAGTGGAGAACACCATGGGAGAACCAGAGATTCCAGATTACTGACCGCTGGTCGGTCCCTGTTGAATGTCTCCGGGAAAATTTTTGGCCAGAACGGATAGGGGAGACTGAACCGGACATACCCGCTGTTGAACGGAGCCGGTGCATTCTTTCGATCACATACCAGTGACGATTTGATCGTGATACCATAACTTTCCAAAAGGGAACGAATGGGCTGACTGGATGGTGTTGCGGAGAGCGATTCCCGGGACATCTCCACGGCATCAGCCATAAAAATCGCTTTACCACCATTCATCAGAAACTGATCGACCGCAAACAGATCTGCATCCGTCAATTGTGCTTTTCCATCCACAACGATCATATCCGTATTCGCAGCGATTTTATCACCCTTCCCGACGGGCAATTCTCTCACGACATATTGCTCTTTCAAAAGCTCGAATGCTGATTTATAAGCTCCCGGATCGGTTTCTTCGCCGAGTGTTCCCATCCAGCCAATGATCCGCTCCTTGGAATCCGTTACTTTGAATAATGCGGATGTCAGATCATATTCCAGGCTTTCGAGGCTCTTGATCACCGGGATAACCTGGCTCTTGTCGCCAAACTGGATCGAGATTCCCAGGTAAGCTTTACGGATTTGCTGCTGATCTTTCTCGATCACATTGAGTTGCAACTCCGGTATTCCCAGACGCTGCAACTTCTTTTTCATCTCCTCGTCATTGCTCGGATCAATAAAATCGACATTCAGATGACCATTGGAGTAAGCCTGATACTCATCCAGAAGATCCCGGACCTGGCTTTCAAGATTGGCAAGTCGGGGGGGGAGATCCTTTGAAAAGTAAAACCGGATATTCGCAATATCATCAAGCTGGGAAAGAATTCGTTTCGTCGCGTCCGTGATGGTAAATTCCTTTTTTTCCGTCAGGTCTGCTCTTACAAAGAACCGAGCGGACAGGATGTTGATGAACATCAGGATTCCCAGCATGATAAAAATCAAAGACAATGACTGAGTTCCATATTTTATGATTTGTTTTCCCATGTTCACCTCCTAGTTCCATTTCCGGCTTTCAAGAGATCGGATGTTCAGGAATAAGAAAAAAGTAATGATGGACAGATAGTATATGAGATCTCTGGAGTCGATGACACCCCGGCCGATGCTCCCGAAATGAGACCCAAGTCCCAGATATTTCAATACTGGCACCAGGCTGCTCGGCGCTGCCATCAACACGAATTCTTCTCCGATAATAAACAGTGCAAAGCACAAAACGACTCCCATGATGAACGCGATGATCTGGTTTTCTGTGAGGCTGGAGGCGAACATACCGATTGCAAGGTACGCTCCTCCCATCAAAATAGCGCCCAGATAACCACCGATAATCGGCCCGAGGTCCGGCTGACCCAGATTGTAAACGGTAATGACCATGGGAAATGTCAGAAGAACAGTCAATGTCAGAAAAATAAAGCTGGCGAGAAATTTACCAATGACCACATCGATATCCCGGATCGGCAGTGTCATCAGCAATTCCATTGTTCCCAGTTTTTTCTCTTCGGACCAGAGCCTCATGGTGGCGGCTGGAACGAAGAACAGAAATGTCCAGGGGAGCATCACAAAAAAAAGCCGTAGCGATGCATAATCCGATATGAAAAAACCCTTGTAAAACAACCACCCCGAAAGCACGAGGAAAACGGTGATAAATAGGTAGGCAATTGGAGAGTCAAAGTAGCCCCGAAACTCCCTCTTGAATATAGCGAAAATATCATTCATACAACTGCTCCCATCCTGTTAAGTTGTCAATTGTGCGAATATGTCTTCCAACGAAGCGGATTCTTTAACCATTTCCGTCAATACCCAGCCGTTTTTCACAACAGTCTGGAAAATATTCTCAGCCAGTCCCTCTTCAGAATCGAATTTCACCCCAACCCGAACCCTGTCTGAATCATGGGAGTCACGGAAACTTCGAACGACTCCCGGGATATTTTTCAGTGCTTTCAATAATTCTGATTCTGGAGCTTTGACAGTGATCCACAAGGTCGCATCACCCGATGCTTTCGAAACGAGTTCGGCTGGGGTTCCATCTGCAACGAGCTGGCCGTCATGGATGATCAGAATCCGATCACACGTCGCAGTGACTTCCGGTAAAATGTGTGTGGATAAGATAACGGTTTTTTCCCGACCCAATGTTTTGATCAGTTCACGTATTTCAATGATCTGATTGGGATCCAGTCCCGATGTTGGTTCATCCAGCACCAGAATATCGGGGTTATGGATCATCGCCTGAGCCAGACCCACACGCTGCCGAAACCCTTTGGATAACTCACCGATTTTTTTATGCAATACATCCTTCAATCCGCAGAGTTCAATAATACGATGAAATGCTTCCTGTTTCTTACTCGATGGAATCTTCCGGACAACCGCGATGAAATCGAGAAAGTCCGGGACATCCATATCGAGATACAACGGTGCGCTTTCAGGTAAATACCCGATTCGTTTCCGGACTTCCAGCGACTGAGTGAAGATGTCGTATCCTGCGATCGTCGCGGAGCCCTCATCTGCCGGCATATATCCTGTCAGGATGCGCATGGTCGTTGATTTTCCAGCACCATTGGGACCCAAAAATCCCAATACCTGACCTGCAGGAACTTTGAACGACACCTCCCGTACCGCTACCGTTGCTCCAAATCGTTTTGTCAGACCTTTTACATCAATCATAAGTATACTTCCCACACGGTTTAAGGTTGAAAATGAACGATCCGATGAGATACACGATTCATACCGCCGATCCACCTGACGACAATCTGTCGTTTATAGGAAAATGAAAATCCGGTCTGAATGCTCTCATCCAACAAACAGTATGATTTCTAATGGAAATCACGATCAATGGGATACTGCTCCATCTCCCATATTTTGGTCATACACAAAATCTCCTTATCTCAAACAATCCAATACCATCTCCGGTTCCAATTAATTCTATGGTTCAGCGATATATCCTGTATCATTCATGATGTCATAAGCGTGTTATGTTGTATCTGGAAATTGATGGGATGATCATGCTCAATGTACTAGATCTCCAGAAACTGATACAGCCGATCCGAAAGTTTTTTCCAGTCGGTCTTCGACTCGATACCCTCATCAGCATGTGCCCTCTTCGGCTCGAAAAACCATAAATCATGACCCGATTCGGCATTGTACACAATGAAAATCGAATCCCGATCAAACTGATGATCCAGTAATTTTCCGACAAACCGCTCCAAAAATATACCTGCCTTATCTGACGTATCATCCGGAATGAATGGATCGAAACCCAATATGAAATTGTCATTCTGGAGACGCTTTATCCAATCCATGCACTCCGATTCAATCCGAGCCACATCTTCATCCGTTGATTCCGATGAACCTGCGAGAGCATCAAATTCCGAATGATAGGCAGCTTCCAATGCAGCCTGGTTTCGGCCAGTAAAAAAATAACCGGCCTGCCATCCTTCCGATCTGCATCTCCGAATCCATTCCATGGGAAGGACGCACCGTTCATTCATGCTGCTTGATACGGTACTTTCACCAGCAGGAGCAGAATGATCATCACTCCATACCGATTGAAAATTCCTGATTATTTTTGCCTTCTGTGCCAATACCGATAATGGTGAGATGCCGTCCGGGTTCACTGTTGGCGGCCAGTTGGGTCCAGAACCGGGTAACAATACGATATTCACCGGCCGATGACGGTTTAAAATCCGAGGTTCCAGCCAGCTTCCCTGATTTGATACAGCATCCGGATCATTTGAACTCGTTTCAAAAATGATATCGACTTCCTGGTTCGCATATTTTTTCAGATCCCGCCGATGTTCCATCCAACCCATCTCCAGATTCCGCTTGGGTGGCCGGACAGAAGCGATCCAGATTTTATTGGGAGTTGTGCTCCCCTTTGTCCGGACCGAAATGGTGAATTCGGCGTTTTCTCCTGTTTCATTGACTGTTTCCGGCAGAATCCCGGAGTGGAACGATAACACTGGTCGTGATGGCAGGGTAACATGATAGGAGAAGGCCGCGGATGGCTGATCGTGGATGATATGGCAAAGCAATCCCTTAAAATAAAAATCCTTGGCACCCAAAACCTGCTGCAATGTATAATTCCCCGGTGGGAGCGGCTCTTTTTCCGGCCGGATGACCAGGAACCGGTAACTGGCTGCGAGTTGCCGCTCATCCGTCGAATACTCCCATACATCTATCGGGCGAAACAGATGGGAGTGATGGATTTTGAACTGATTATCACCCGGATTCAACAGAGCAGCTCCAACTGTGACACGATAAACCTGCCATTCGGACGATAATGTGATTTCTCCGATCGGGTGCGTGTTGAGTTCCAATGTCAGGCGCATGGTCGGAGATCCCTCGAAAACTATCGGTCGAACATTGAGAAGGATTTCCGAGTCAACCGGGCGATCGCAGCTAAAATGGATGTCAGCCGTTTCTGCTCCCACCCAGATGATGGAAGAGGCAACGCCATTTTCCGGAAAGTGCCATCCTTGCCCCAGAAACCGGTAATCTTCGATATTGGCCATATCGATCACTGTCTGGTCGAACCCGCGATCAGCTTTCGGCAACTCCAGAATAAAATCATATACCGTCGTTTCGACCATTGGCGTTCCGCATCCTGATAAACCGACCGCTGCGATCGGGAATATTATAGCGAGAAGCAGTAATCGTTGGAGACAAAAGGCTTTTGTCATCAATGCGATCACATGACCCTCCTTAAAGACTCCCCGGTAGATGTATTGAAAAGATGCATTTTGTTTTGGTCAAAACAGAGTTTGACTGTCGTCCGGGATTCCACCTGACAATCGGATGAAACCTTTGCCACAATGATATCCTCACCGATTTTTACATGTAACAGAGTGTCTGATCCGGTAGTTTCAACAATTTCTACAAATCCGTTCAGCCATCCACGACGATCAGAAATCTGATCGGACTCGGAAATCCAGAGATCCTCCGGACGAATGCCGAACGTGACATCCCGGATATTCTGAAACTCGAAGCTGGACGAATAATCCGGATGGATAGAATGGTTGAAAAACGGAGACTTCAGGATCGGAATATCGCTTTGAGTTTCCAATTGAACGGGCAGAAAATTCATGGACGGACTGCCAATGAATCCGGCAACGAATTGGTTGCGGGGATATCGATAGACTTCCAGGGGTGAACCCGCCTGCTGCAGATCACCATCTTTGAGAATGACAATGCGATCGCCCATTGTCATGGCTTCGACCTGATCGTGGGTAACATAAATCATCGTCGCATTCAGACGCAGGTGGAGTCGTTTGATTTCAGCTCGCATCTGAACGCGCAGTTTCGCATCCAGATTGGATAATGGTTCATCAAACAAGAATACCGCCGGCTCCCGGACAATGGCTCGACCGACCGCAACACGTTGTCTTTGTCCACCCGATAGCTGTTTGGGCTTCCGGTCCAGAAGTTCCTCAATACCCAGAATCTCAGCAGCCCGTTTCACTCTCCGATCGATTTCCTGGGGATCTATTTTCCGTAATTTTAAGCCAAATCCCATGTTGTTATACACCGTCATATGGGGATAGAGTGCATAATTCTGAAAAACCATGGCAATATCACGATCTTTTGGGGGAATATCGTTCACGATCGTGTTATTGATACGAATAAACCCGCTGGAGATGGATTCAAGACCTGCGACCATTCTCAAGGTTGTCGATTTCCCGCATCCCGAAGGTCCCACAATCACGATGAATTCCCGATCTTTTATCAGGAAATTAAAATCATTAACAACCCGATTCCTGTCATAAACTTTACAGACATTCTCAAACGATACACTCGCCATCCCTGTCTCTCCTTAGCATGAAGTTATCCGAAAAGCCTCTTTTTCGTTGCCAGAGCCCGAAAATCCCCACCAACCTCCCCTTCGATAAAAAGGATCCATGGTTTAGTTCCATAGAAACCAAAGTCTCCCATTAAAAAAGAGAGACAGGAGAAGGATTTTTTTGCCAAAATTGCACTGTCACGCTTGGTGTTTTGCACAGAAAATATCTTCGAATCAGCTCTCGCATGTTATGTCAACCTGTCTTTGACTCTCCAGGATTCTCAATATAGATAGTATTTCGGAAAAAAAAGAGCAACAACACGTCTCGAATCATCAGACGAGGGTTCGGTATTTCAGGAGCAGCATGTGGAGGATACGGGCAGTCGCTCCCCATATCACATCATTCTGGTAATGAAAAATGGGAGAAGAAACAGATTCATTTGTTTGCCAGACCTTTTCGTTCACCTGTTCAGCCAGATGGCTCAGTGGTATTGTAAAAATCCGCTGAATCTCTGCCTCATTCGGGGAAAAATGAACCGGATGATCTCGAAGCAGACCAATGATGGGAGTGATGATGAAACCGGATGATGATGTGAGAACACAATCCATTATGCCCAAAATCTCAATCTGTTCGGGATCGATCCCCAATTCTTCGTGAAGTTCACGAATAGCTGTCCTGGTGCAGTCAGTATCGTTAAACTCCCGAACACCTCCCGGAAAAGATATCTCACCACTGTGATGTTTCAGTGCGGCTGCTCGTTTTGTCAATACAACGGAATATTCCTCTCCGATACGTATCAAAAGAACCATTACAGCCGCTTCTTTGAATGGACGATCTTTTGATCCTCTGAAATCCGTTTTTTCACTTTTTTCATTCACCATATTGAATTGATGCACGCTCCGCAAGGCGCTTATGATGTCATACTTTCAAGTAACGGTTTAAGGAAATATGTTGCACCGATCATTTCTGAAATGAAAAAAACATCTTTTCTGGTGATCCTGCAGGGTGAAAGAGCAGTCAACAATTCGTTATCCCCGGAAATGAATCCCAAAATCTGAATCCAGGGGAGTGGAAGCAGATAAATATCTTGCATTCCGATACTGGTAGGAACGGCATCTTTATGGATGGATTCAACTGGAATCAGAAATTTTCGTTGTTGAAGGATCATCTCAGGTTCTCCAATGACGGTCACATCAATATCATGCATTTTAAACAGACCGATATGACCAGCGACTGGTGCAGCCTCCCGGTATTTCACTTTTTGAATCCGATAATCAGCAAAGAAATCTCCAAACCGATAACTCCCCGAGTTGGATGTATAGATGATCAATTGATTCGTTGTGATCATGGCTCCTTGAAGAATAGCAGCGGTTTTATCTGCGAGGAGCCACGGGATTTTTTCTTGATTCAATTTCCGGGCAATATCCTGTAATGCTTTCCGCATCGATAAACCTCCTTTGGCGATTTCTGTCATTCTTGCAGCGATGTGATCGCGGCAGTGTTGATGATGTCTTCGACACTGCATCCTCGACTCAGATCATTTGCGGGTTTTGAAAGTCCCTGCAGGATCGGACCAACGGCTTCTGCGCTGGCAAGTCTCTGAACCAGTTTATAACTGATATTCGCCGACTCAATGGAAGGGAAGATCAGAACATTGGCAGCTCCCGCAACCGGACTCCCAGGCGCTTTCATGGAACCGATAGCGGGTACTAAGGCGGCATCTGCCTGAAGCTCTCCATCGATTTCCAGTGATGGGTCCATCTGTTGAGCCAATTGAGTGGCTTTTCGTACCATATCAACGGATTCACCCGATCCACTGCCTTTTGTGGAATAGGAGAGCATGGCGACTTTGGGTTTTATACCAGCAATACATCGGGCGTTTTCAGCGGTGATAATAGCTATTTCTGCCATTATTTCAGATGTCATACTGACCACGATGGCAGGGTCAGCCATAATCAGAATCCCATCCTGACCCCACGTTTGATCTTTCAGCACCATGAAGAATAAACTTGAAACGGTCCGGGTATTGGGTTTCGTTTTCAGAATACGCAGGCCTGCCTGTACGGTTTTGGCAGTTGTTGTGACCGCTCCCGCCAGATACCCATGAACCATACCTTGTTTTACCATCATCGTGGCAAAAAAAATGGGATCAGCCATCGTGGCAACGGCTTCCTGCTCGGTCAATCCCTTATGACGGCGCATCTCATAATACAACTCCGCAAACGATTCTTTCAAACCGGATGATTCAGGAGAGATGATTTCTATATCACGGATATCGATATGAGCATCCTGGCTCAGACGATCAACCTCACCGGGATCACCGACTAGAACCGGTGTGACAATTTTTTCTCGAAATAAATATTCCACCGCTCTTAAAACTCGTAACTCTGTGGCTTCCGGAAACACGATTCTGCGATTCAGTTGCGTTGCTTTTTCTCGCACATGATGAATAAAGTTCATATTGATTCTCCTAAATCGAGAAATGGATTGACTGTTTTTTGGGTGAATCCGAAAAGTTCAGAATGTACAGACCAGTGATGAGCAATGGAATTCCGAGCAGATACCAGTGAACCGAAAATTCAGGAAGATCCAGTTTATCCAAAATCATCAAAACCGTAAAATTGTTTAGAAAATGAGCAATCATCGACGGAAAGATGGAACCGGAGCGGTACAACAGATACCCCAACATAATGCCGATCAGTGTTGTTGATGTGAATCGATAGATGCTGAAATGAAGAAAACCGAACAATAGACTTGACAGCAAAATCGCCTGCCATGGTTTGATCCGATTCAAAAATCCGCCAAGAAATGCTCCCCGAAATAAAATTTCTTCGTTAATTCCCGGTGAGATGCACATCAGAAAAAGAACCATGAAACTTGAGAAATCAGGATTCATTAACGCATCATTCATTTCATTGAGCATTGATTCGGGTACAGGGATGATTTTGAATTGATAATGTGTGATCCATTGAACGAATCCCAGAGTCCCCAATGTCAGAAAAGGAACACTGATGTAAGCATGGATCGAGGTTTTGTTGAACCGGAACGTTTCCTTGAGAGGCAATTGCAGATATCTCGTATAAGCGAAGGCGACACCGGGAAGGAAGATCCATAATGTGACAAATAAACCCATGGACAGATCTCTCATCTGTAAAACCGTCATCACATAATAAAAGATGACCCATGTGATGGAAAAAGCCCAGATGCCTGTCTTAACCGGATTCTTCTGATCCAGTTCCGGTTCACCTGTCGAGCTTTGAATTAAAGTACCTTCCCTGGAGAGAAATTTCACTGCCCAATTTAATGTGAACACCGCATAGATGAGATTTACAGCGTTGGAGATCACCAAAGTCCAGTAATTGGCCGAGCCTTCAAGGAATTCCTTGATCGCTACAACAATGTTAGCAATCGGAACTATAAGCAGAATTGATTTGGATGTCATCCCAGGGAGCACTGCAGCCAATGTCGGAAGCATGGCGAAAAGTGTGAATGGAAGAAGAACAATCTGACCTTCCTGAAATGTTTTCGCTCGAGCAGTAAACACCATAAGGATCGCGGCAAACAAAATTCCCAGAGGAATCGCACAGGCAAAGGTAGCGATCATTATCTCAGGACTCAACCGGAATTCAAAATTGAAATTGGGAGTCCCCTTGAGAATACCCATTTTCAATGAAATCAGCATTCCAAAAATATTCAAAAAAGCGGAGACCAGTCCGGTTGTCAGAACGACCAGAAATTTACCAAGAATCACGCTGTGTCGTGTGATTGGTGCGACCAGAAGTGTTTCGAAACTGCCCCGTTCCTTTTCACCGGCAATCGCATCAACAGCAGTATAGGAACAGCCGCCGATCAATATCATCACCAGAACAAAAGGCAAAATTTTGGCAATCATGTGTCCGCTTCGCGCCTCGACAGATGAAACATCCATCAGCTTCAGATTAACGGGGAGATTGCGTTCGAGTTGGATTCCCTTTTGTTCCGTCTGATCCATGATCCATTCGAGTTTGTTCTTCTCCAATAATTCGGTTGTCTTCTGAAGTGCCTGAAGTGAGATGTCATTGGAACCATTGTAATAGAACCACATCTGCGTTTCATTGGAGTCATTCTCGGAAACGATTTCAACAGACAGATCAAGTGTCTTGTTTTCCAGTGCCGATTCAAACTGTGAATTTACTACGAAAGAACAAGGGAACTCCGCATTTATAAGATAAGGTGTTAATAGATCCGGATTCCCTTTGATTGCCACGGTAAATCCTTTTTCTTTGATACGCTTTTCCTGAAAAGACTGCAGTTTATTGACTCCCCAGAAAATAACCGGATAAATAATGATCGGCAATAATACGGAAAGCATTAATATTTTCGAATCACGGATGATTTCCAGAATTTCCTTGAAATAGATTGTCTTTATTTCTTTGGGATTAATGTGAAATCTCACCCGTTTTATCTCCCGACTCACTCTCGATCAGTGACAGGAAAATATCTTCAAGATATCGGCGTCCGGTGAGTTCTCGGAGTTCCTCCAATGTACCGATGGCTTTCAAGGAACCTTGATGAATGATCCCGATGCGATCACAGAGTTTTTCTGCTTCACTCATGATATGTGTTGAATACAAAATGCACTTGCCTCTCTCCCGATAAGAAAGAATGGTTTTCATCGTCTGGGCTGCGGCGATTACATCCAGGCCAACGGTCGGTTCATCAAAAATCAGTATTGGCGGATCATTTATCAATGTGCGTGCGATCGATACTTTCTGTTTCATTCCTGAAGATAATTTTTCACACCGGACATTCGCATAGGTATCAATCTTAAAATCGCTGATCAGTTTGTTGATTCTGAAGTTGATTTCATCTGTAGCAAGATTATGCAGTCGACCAAAGTACGTCAAAATCTCCCGTGGCGTCAATCGTGGGTAAAGTCCAGTGGACGATGATAAAAATCCCAAGGAAGCTCTTACGTTCTCCGGAGATTTCAAAATGTCAAATCCATTAATCTGTGCTGTTCCCATAGACGGATTGAGCAGAGTTGCCAGAATTCGTAAAGTTGTCGTCTTGCCCGCTCCATTCGGACCGAGTAATCCAAAAATCTCGCCTACTTTACAATTGAAATTGATGTCATTGACCGCTGTGATACGTCCCCGTTGCGAGTCGACAAAATATTTCGTCAAACGTGTTACATCTATCAAAACGTTACCTCTTCATGATCATTGGGTTCAATAGATCGAGATCTGAAAATGTTGAATCGTTTTCTTGAAAAACCGAGCACAAAAGAATCTCGTTTTATAAACGATTTGGCAATGTAAAGAAAAATCAAACACCAGATCGTCAGTGTTCCGATTGTCAGGAGAATTGGCAGAAAATCCCAGTTTCCACGAATAAGCTCTCGAAAGAGGAGAGCGACATTTGTAATTGGCACAAGAGCGGTGTATTCATTGAACGGCACTCCTGGCAGTGCAGAAATAACAGAAGGTTGAATTCCCAGTGCGTAAATTGGCATCACAAAACTTTGACCTTCCTTGAAATTCTTTGCGAATGACGCCACTAAAATCATCATTGACGAGAACATCGCTGCGATGAGAAAAGTCCCGAGCAAAATCAATGGAACTGCGGAGATTGGAATTTTGAAGTCTAATTCTGCAAAATCTGAATCGAGTATAAACGTGTGTTTCAGTGTCAGCAGAATCGAAAAAATATTGAGGATAGCCGCGGACATACACATGGTGATCACGGACAAAAATTTACCGATAACCAGAGTTATTCCTGAAACAGGTGCCAAAAGCGTAGTCTCCAAAGTCTGGCGTTCTTTTTCACTGACGATGACTTCAATAGCCGGATATAACCCCCCCATTACCGTGATAATGACAATGATCATGGGCAGGATAATTCCCAATATAAACATGGATTTATCTTTCTTGGAGGCAAGGTCGATGCTGATGATCTTGAAATCCGGTTTGTCTTGACGTTGCGATTCGGATATCCCGTGAATTTTTTCGAGGTTGATCTTATCCACAATACGTTCAATGCGCGTTTTTGCTTCCAGAGATCGATCCAGGGATCCATTATAAATAAGAGCTAACTCAAGATCGGAAGCACATCGGACAGTTCGAATAACGACGTCGATATCCAGCCGCTGCAATGTGTCCGAGGTGATATCACTGTCCTCGATTGGATTTTCCGTTATTTGAAATTGGTTTCTTTCTTCTAAAATAGGGTGAATCAATTCAATCACAGGGTTCTCTGTAAACGCTACCCGTGATGGCATACTCTCAAGAGATCCCTTCTGGATCATCAGGACCTGATTCATCCCCCATAATAACAGCGGATAGAACAGAATCGGGAAAACAATCGAATATACAATAGTATGCTTATCTCTTAAAAAATTTAGAAT
This sequence comes from uncultured bacterium, assembly GCA_964512995.1. GTDB lineage: Bacteria > CSSED10-310 > CSSED10-310 > CSSED10-310 > CSSED10-310 > CAZELM01. Next base: position 37,061 of record CAZELM010000018.1, on the reverse strand, counting down.
TTCTTTAAACCAAATGTAGAACACTAATTTCAATAATCCTAGTTCCTCCTGAAATTTATCTTAACAGGTTCACGATCAGTCTGACAATAAAATTCCTTTCCCTTGTACCAAACATTAATGCTTATTACATTAAATAACTGTATCTGAATTAAACAGAGTATGACATCAGTGAAGCAGGGAACACTGGATATAACGAAAAAAATGATCGGCAGATAAAAAAATATCGTTGCGTGCATTGAACGAAATCGATAGTCTACAGCATGATTGAGAATGGGTTTTGTTTAACAGACAAATGATGGAGAAAATCGGGAGTTATCATGAAAGCACTAATTCTAGCTGCCGGATTTGGAACACGACTGAGACCCTTCACCAATCATATGGCCAAGCCGGCATTACCATTCTTCAATAAACCGATTCTTGCACATATCATCGAGAAACTGTTTTATGCAGGAATATCGGAAGTGTTTATTAATTTGCATCATTGCCCGAATAGTATCCGTGATCATATCCATCGATATGTCCCCATTGATGTGAAACTTCGCTTTAACGTTGAAACAAAAATCCTCGGTACCGCAGGAGCTCTCATCCCTTTTAAAAAGCACCTGTCCCGGAAAACATTTCTCCTTGTAAATGGAGATATATTGTTTGATATTGCATTGGATGAAGTAATCAAAATCCATGCCAGTTCAAAAGCACTCTCTACATTGGTCCTGCATCCACCATCTTTACACTTTGGATTCAGTCCCATTGGCGCGAATATGAAGAATGAAGTTACGATGTTTCCGTATGGTCCCCTGAAAAATGGAAACTATGACTGGCAGGGGACCTTTACAGGTATTCATGTAATCGAGCCAGAGATTTATCATTACATCACTCCAACCGGTTACTCCTGCATCAATTCGGATGTATATCCCAAAGCACTATCCGATAGATGTATATTGCACGCCTATCGCCATCCTGGATATTGGAATGATATCGGATCTCCGTCTCAATATATTAAAGCGCATTGGGACGGCATCATGGGGAAGCTGGAAGTTGGGCAATCTGCCATGGACCACATCCATTGCAGATTTATCGATCCATCCATTCGCCTGGGAACCCGATGTTCTATTGGTAACCGTGTCGTTTTGAGTAAAAATGTTATCATTGAAGATGATGCCTCTATCGGAGATGACGTCATCGTGTGGCCTGGAAATCGCATCCAATCTGGTTCCCATCACCAGCGATGTGTTGTAATTTCGCATGATAATTGTGTCAAAATGGAGCAGCCTTATGAAACATAATCTCCTTCATCCGGATCTTTTGTTAAAATTGATGAGAAATAAATATGGCGATATCCGTATTATGGCGTTACCTGGAGATGCAAGTATGAGGAAATATTATCGGATCATCCATTCAACGGGTAAAACACTGATCGTCATGGACCGGGGATTTCCTTTTCGAAGCTCTGAAGATCCATTTCTCCTCATTCAAATCTTCTTCCAGCAGCATGGTATCCCGGTTCCAAATATTGATCACATAGACGAATCGAATGGATTAATCGTATTAGAGGATCTGGGAGATAAAACATTACAATCTGTCTTTTTGGAATCAGAAGAGGAAGCATTAAAAATATATACTCAAACATTAGATATCCTTTTACGGCTTCAACGGGACTGCACCCAGTCCAGAGATAAATCCTGTCCAGCATTTTCAATCCGATTTGATACATCAAAATTTCTTGAAGAATTGATCTTTTTCAAGGAAAATTTCCTGGAAAAATTCAAAGGGATTACTATCTCACCCACTGAAGAAGCGATTCTGGAAAAATCATTTCTCCAACTGGCTGCTATTTTATCCAAGGAACCCACGGTCATGACTCACCGGGATTTTCATTCAAGAAATCTGATGATCTCCAATAATCGTGTCGTTGTGATTGATTTTCAGGATGCCAGACTGGGATTATCAGAATATGATCTGGCTTCCCTGTTGAGAGATGCATACATCGAATTACCAGAACATTACATCGAATCTTACATTAAAGAATATTATTCGGCAATGGGACTACCGCGTTCCGTATGGGAGTATCATCGAAATCTTTTTGGTCTCATGTGCCTTCAACGTAACTTAAAAGCACTTGGTACGTTTGGATTTCAATCATATGCCCGTGGAAAACATCATTATAAGCAGTATATTCCGATCCTGGCCAGACACTTGGAAAAAGAATTTATGAGGCTTCAATATATTCCGTATAAATGTAAGAATTTTACGATCACTTTTTCAGATCTGAGAGAAATATTAAAAAAATGGATTCCGGAAATGCAAGAAGAATCCCAATAATCAAGACAGATTAACGATTCTTTCCATCGATATGAATCGCACCCGTTAATATGTTCCTAACTTCGTACATGCGGTTATCAATGAATGCACAGATAATACTTACTATGGATGTACCAGTCATGATACATTAATGAATGGAACTTTTTATAGTGTAGCCGTGTATAATGCTTGATGACTGAAGGAGGGAATATTTCTGCTTGCATTTTCTGTAATACAAAGATATAAACGCGAATAGTTGTCTATCTGCAACGACCGCTTTTGTTTTACAAACCATCGTTTGAATTACAAAGAATATATCAGGTTGTTCTAAAAGTCAGTATTTTCGAGAATAATACTAATATTGAAATAGATTGCATGAAAGGAGATAGCAATGGAAGTTTGGGAGCTTTTCATTAAAGGGATAGCTAAGACATTTGAAGATTTTGTGTTTAAAATGGTTGAAAGGGGACGGGAAAATTCGGAGCAATCCACCTCGTCTTCGCCTTCGTCAATGCCGGTGTCTTATGATAATGGAGATGATATAGAGACACATAAAAAGCCAATTAAAAAACGTAAGATTCCAAGAAGGGAACTCGGCGAACTGGAAGGTCGGATACTGGAAGCGATTGCTCAGTTTTCTACAGGATGTACATTAAAAGAGATGGCCAAAGCATTAGACATGCAGTGGCATTATCTGCGAATTCCTTTACGACAACTGGTCATGGATAAAAAAGTCGAAAAAGATGGCAAAATTTACAAAGTGACCGCTGCCGCCAAAGAAGAGACACCAATACCTGTCCCCCGTGAAGGGATACGACGTCGTGTGGTTGATGCCAAGGTGCTTGAAGAAGCAAAAGCAAAGAAAACCCAGCCCAAAGCAGACCTCCCCGAAATGAGCACTCGCGAAAAAGAAATTCTGCGATTCAAAATATTGACCGCATTTCGCGGACGTCCAGAAGGACTTACCTTGGAAGAACTGGCGGCTGTTTTGGGAAGAAGCCTCGAAGGTCTGGATTCCATCATCTCTGAATTGATTGAGGACAATAAAGTTGCGGAAGCCAAAGGCGGGAAGTACCGTCTTGCGTAAAAACGCCACTCCTCCGGCCCCATATTTCTAAAATATTTTCTTGCAGAGCGTACTGTTGAGTTGTATCTCTACATGAGCAGCACAACGACTGACACAGTGTTGCTGGGAAGCATTCGGAGTAGGAACAATTTCGCACGATAATACAAGATAGGAGACTCCAAAGATGAATAAAATGATCTATTTTTTCGGTCAAGGTAAAGCGGATGGTGATCAAACGATGAAATCTCTGCTAGGCGGTAAAGGTGCAAACCTCGCAGAAATGACACGTATCGGAATCCCGGTACCTCCGGGCTTTACCATTTCCACAGAAGTCTGCCGAGAATATACTCAAAACCGCAGACTCCCGGAACCATTGCTGCCAGAACTGGATACATATATCAATAAATTAGAATCCACAATGGGATGTTATTTCGGCAATCCAGATAAACCACTTCTCGTTTCCGTACGTTCGGGAGCGGCGGCATCCATGCCGGGAATGATGGATACCATTCTAAATCTGGGTATCAACTCAAAAGTCGTAGAAGGACTCGCTCGCATTTCCGGAAACAGAAGATTCGCTCTGGATGTCTATCGCCGGTTTATTCAGATGTTCGGTGATGTCGTAATGAATGTCCCCCATGAAGAATTTGAACACGCTCTTCAGTCACTTAAGAACGAAAAAAATATCACGATGGATACAGAGCTGGATGAAAACGATTTGAGTGTTCTGATCGAACGTTACCGGGAAATATATCGAAAGCATACATCTTCAGATATTCCGGAAGATCCCCGCGAGCAGCTCCTGAAATCGATCGAAGCAGTGTTCAAATCCTGGGATAATCCAAGAGCCTGCAAGTATCGCGAGTTAAATGATATCCGTGGGCTAATCGGTACAGCAGTGAATGTTCAGTCCATGGTTTTTGGCAATCTCGGTGACAACTCCGGAACCGGAGTGGCATTTACACGCAATCCATCCAATGGCGATAATATTTTTTATGGGGAATTTCTGATGAATGCTCAGGGAGAAGACGTTGTCGCTGGCATTCGGACACCACTCCCCCTGGAAAAGCTGAGGGAGCAGAATCCGGCTATTTATCAGCAGCTTACAGACGTCCGTCATAAACTGGAACTCCACTACCGGGAGATGCAGGATCTGGAGTTTACAATCCAGCAAGGAATTCTTTATATTCTTCAAACACGGAATGGAAAATGCACTACCAATGCTAAAGTCAAGATAGCAGTGGATATGGTCACTGAAAAACTGATTACAGAAGAAGAAGCCATGATGCGTATTCCACCCAATTCACTCGATCAACTGCTTCATCCAATATTCGATCAAGAGAAGGAACGTGAAGCAGTTGTTCTCACAAAGGGATTACCCGCCAGCCCCGGATCAGCCACCGGACGCATCAAATTTACAGCGGAAGATGCGGAGCAGTATATCTTGGAACAGGTGAAAGCTGGGGTGGAGCCTTCGAAAATAGATCCGATCATCCTTGTCAGAATCGAAACATCTCCTGAAGACATCGGCGGCATGGCCGTCTCCAGTGGCATTCTGACCACTCGTGGAGGTATGACGTCTCATGCAGCAGTTGTGGCTCGAGGAATGGGAAAATGTTGCGTGGCCGGGGCTGGAGAAGCAATCGTAAACTATTCCGATAAAACAGTGACGTTTGGACAAAAAACACTGCGTGAAGGAGACTGGATCAGTTTGAATGGAACAATTGGTCATGTCTATTTGGGCCGTATCAAAACAAATCCTCCTGAATTGTCGGAACCATTCAAGAAATTGATGCAGTGGGCATCCAAAGTCAGAAGACTTCGCATCCGAACCAATGCCGATTCCCCAAAGGATACGGCTGTCGCAGTCAAGTTTGGTGCGGAGGGGATCGGGCTCTGCCGGACAGAACATATGTTTTTCGAAGGTGATCGGATTACATCTTTCCGTCGGCTAATCTTGGTGGCGGAAAAAGTGAAAAGACTTCGTGAAGAAATCCACAGAAAAGAATCATCCGGTGAAAAAGGATCAAACGATAACGAGCTACAGAACCTGAAAAACCAATTAGAGAAGCCATTGGCTCAATATAATCAGGCATTGGCTGAACTTCTGCCACTCCAACGCTCAGACTTTAGCGGCATATTCCGCGTTCTGGAAGGCCGACCAGCCACGATCCGAACATTGGATCCCCCGCTGCATGAATTCCTTCCCAAAGATCACGCTGGACAACTTGAGATGTCAGCAGCCATGGGCATTCCCGCGGAAACAATCAAGGAATTGGTTCACTCCCTGGAAGAAGCAAACCCCATGCTCGGTCACCGCGGGTGCCGGCTTGGGATCAGCTATCCGGAAGTCACCGCCATGCAGGTCCGAGCGATTATTGAAGCAGCACTTGAAGTTCAAAAGGAAAATATCCCTGTTCACCCGGAAATCATGATCCCATTGGTCGGTCATTACAAAGAACTCAAGCTGCAGCGAGAACTGACCGAAAAAGTAATCGCTGACATCTGCAAAGAAAACAAAATCCATCAACTTCCATTTGAAGTGTTGATCGGCACCATGATTGAAGTTCCCCGAGCCGCTGTTACGGCTGATCACATTGCAGAACACGCGCAGTTTTTCAGCTTCGGTACAAACGATCTCACTCAGATGAGCTGCGGATTCAGCCGTGATGATGCAGGAAAGTTTTTGCCGGAATACATTACGGCTGGAGTTTATGAGTATGATCCTTTCCAGGTTCTTGACCAGGACGGTGTTGGTATTCTGGTAAAATTGGCTGTAGAAAAGGGACGACTCGTTCGACCCAATCTGAAGATCGGGATCTGTGGGGAACATGGTGGTGAGCCGAGAAGTGTTGAATTCTGCCACGCTATCGGGTTGGATTATGTCAGTTGCTCTCCATACCGGGTTCCCATCGCAAGCCTTGCCGCAGCGCAGGCCGTGCTTCGAAAAAAATAGGAGTAATACGGATTGTGAAAAAACAACGGGCAACGACATGTGTATTGGTAGTTGATGATGACGAGAACGTCCAGAAAATGCTTGAGTTCGCTTTAAAATCAGAAGGATTCAAAGTGCTTCTTGCCGCATCCGCGGAAGAAGCATCGATTCTTTTAAAGACAACGATACCCGATGCTATCATTCTGGATGTTGTGCTTCCCGGTCAAAATGGATTCACTTTTTGCGCCAACTTACGGAATACTGACCGAACAGAACATATTCCAATTCTCATCATCACAGCAAAATACATGGTTTCCGACCGAGTCAAGGGACTCCGGATGGGCGCAGATGATTACATACTGAAACCATTCCATATCGACGAAGTCGTTGCCCGTGTTCATGCAATACTCCGAAGAAGCCAAACCCCAAAGATCACAGTTCCGGTAACGGATGCTGACGTGGATATTACTTTCCCGACCTTCCCTGTGGAACAATTTGAATTTGAATCGATCGACGATGAATTGATTCCAATGGAGGAGTTGGAGGAAGATAGTTTACCATTCTTTACCGAACACCCGACTTATCCATGGAATTCTGTATCAGACCAAACACCATCAACGCCATCAAAACCTGTATCACCATCTGATCCAATCCCACCGATTCAGCAGCAAAAACAAACACCAAAAGAACCTCCTTTAAAACCGGATTCCGGCAAATCGAATAAATCCAGTCCCGTATCAAACTCATCCAATACGCAAACCCAAAACAACTCCCGATTCGATGATGCACAGAAACTGTTTAAAAATGGACTCCTCATCGAAGCACTTCAACTCTTTGAAGAAATCCAGCGTGATGATCCAAAGGATATAGAAGTCAGAAAGTACATTGAGATTTTAAAAACTCAACTCATGAATAAATATATGAAAGTGCTGGGCTCCAAAGATTATATCCCCATAAAAACATCAGATAATCCTAATTATTATAATGATATGGATCTGAGTAATGAGGAGGGATTTATTTTCTCTCAAGTGGATGGAAGGACGGATTTTAAAGGAATCGTTAACATCAGCGGTATGAAACCTATCAAAGCCTATGGAATCTTACACCATTTGCTTACCAGGGGAACGATAAAAATTAAAAAAACACGCTGAATGAACCAGTGGATGAGTATTCATTGAGAACAGGGTCGAGGATCTGATAAAATATTCAGTACGTTGAGGAGGTATTTAAATGCGCGGATCATTCTTTTTACTTTTCATAACCATCTTGGCGTCGCTGTGGGATGCGCCACCCATACTCGGACAGGGGACCACAACGAACCAGGAGATATCAGAATCAACAATACGGCAACATATTGAAACCTTGAATAAGTCGATCGAAAAGAAGAACGATCCGATGCGCAATAAGATGTATTTTGAATTTCGATTGATCGAACAGGATCATCCCGGAATCGTTGCGCCGTTCCTGATCGAAAATCTGAAAAGCACTCAGGCTGGAGTTCCGGAGTATACCGCGTTTATACTGGGCTGGATAAATGATAACCGCGCCATCCCTCCGCTGATGGAGATGCTGAAGCAATCTGAGTCTCAAAAAATTCATGCCGCTCGAGCTCTCGGTTTTATGCGAGCAAATGAAAGCATTGATGAAATTGTAGCATTATTGAAAGATCCCAGTGTATATGTCCGGCGCGATGCAGCCTACGCACTCGGTCTCATGGGAAATGACAAAGCGAACAAATCGTTGAAGGAAGCGGAGCAGGATTCGGATGAAGTTGTACGTTTTTTTGCGACTGAAGCATTGGAACGGATCGAAAATTTCAAAAAATTCGGATGGTAATGGGATATAAGCTATGGAAGAAAATGGAACGACACAGAAAAGTTTGAAACAGATCATCTCTGACTATCGGACAGGTTCTGTTCCCCGTCATGAGTGTATCCATGCATTGATCGACTTCTCGCTCGATGATATTAAAGACATTCTTTTCGAGGCGTTACATGATAATCAGCATCGGGTAAGAACAGCGGCAGCCAGGATTCTTGGAAAAAAGGGAGACGAAACAGTAGTGGCTGAAATCCTTCATCTGCTATTCGATGACTCCTGGGTCGTCCGCTCAAGCGCACAAGATGCACTCGCCAACCTCCCTCCTGATATATCATTACCCACATTCCGAGGTATTTTGGCTTCAACCGATGGCGATATCATTCTTCAAAAACACATCGTCAGTGTGCTGGCCAGATACGATGATCCTCAGGCAACCGATATCCTTATCAATCTGTATACCACCTCCAATGATGAAGAATTAAAAATGGCAGTGATCGAATCCATCGGCAGGCGGAGAGACGAATCGGCGATGGATTACCTTTTTTCAGCCCTAGGTGATGATTCATGGAAAGTACGAAACACTGCTTCCAAAATGCTCGGGAACCTGGAACCATCAATTCTTCTGAAACGAGTTCCAGATGCACTCGCAAATCCCATTCGATTCGTTCATATGGCAGTGATAGAAGCATTGATTCGGATTGGTGATGAACAGGTTATCGACACGATAGCAGATGTTATCGCAAAAGGGAATCCAACCGCTCGTCTCAACGCGATCAATGTCTTGCTCGGAATTCAATCTGAAGAAAGTATCTCCTTGATGGTCTCTACACTCAATGATCCCAATGCGGCTGTCCGGCGACGCGCCATTGAAGCCTTGGGCTCCAGTAAATCGGACTATGTGTTTTCGCTTTTAAAACGATGCGTGAAGTCGGAAAACTGGAATCTGAAGAATGGAGCGATCAAAACGCTGGGTATCATCGGCACTGATGATGCCGTTGATCTTCTCGAGGAGATCATGAAAGATGCAAGCACAGCGGTCAAAGTGACTGTCCTGGAAGTCCTAGCAACAATAGGAACTCGGCGATGTATCCGTACCATAACCACAAATTTATCGCTTCCAGAACTCGGTGAAAATGCAATCCGGATTATTCGATCACTTGATCCCGACCTGGCCATCAAACATCTCATCTCAATGCTGTCTGACGAAGAATATTTCGCCATTACAATCAAAGCACTCAGCGAACTGGACCTCGCCAAAGTTCAGCGATCGTTGTCTGCCCGAATCGGCTCCGGTTCCACTCTGGAACAAATTCGGGCCATTCAGGCGTTAGGTATTTTGGGTGGCACCGAAGCGGAAAAATTTCTTGCTAAATTCAAGGAAACAACCCACTCCCATGAATTGATAACAGAAATCGATACCGCTATCCGACGAATCAAAAAAAAGGTCCGATGAATAAATCCATTCCACAGGACAAATCGAATCTCACAGAGATCGCCCGAGGCATCTATGATCATCTGTTGTATTTACAGTGCGCTGGCGTATATGGACTTTCGAATCATTTCATCAATCCCCAAAAGATCATCACCGGCCTGGGAAGCCATTCGGGTGAAGCCCTGATGGAAGGTGCAACACACGAACCAGGTGCATCTCTAAAACCTGAACAACGCCTTCTGGAAACCATGAAAAAAGTCAAGGAATGCACACGCTGTAAATTGCATCTTCATAGAACGCAGATTGTATTTGGAACCGGAAATTTGAACCCAGAGATTGTTTTCGTGGGAGATGGACCCGGAGAGGAAGAAGATCGGACGGGAACCCCATTTGTTGGAGCAGCCGGTCAGCTTCTCTCGCGTATCATCAACGCGATGGGGTTGACGCGAGATCAGGTTTATCTGTGCAATATCCTGAAATGCAAGCTGCCAAGGGGTCAGGCTCCCGGAATGGATGAATTCCGAGCATGTCGACCTTTTTTAGAAGCTCAGATCCAGATATTGAAGCCAAAAATAATCGTTGCATTGGGAGAGTTTTCTGCATCCTGTCTCACGAACCAGACAGATCTCATACAACAACTTCGAACTCAATCCTCCTCATTCTGCGGGATTCCCATGCGAACGACCTATCATCCGGCTGACCTGCTCACCAATACTGAACTCAAACGTCTGGTCTGGAACGACGTAAAAATGGTCCTGCGTCTCATTGGAAAGCCTGTTCCAGGCGAGCAACGAATTAAGGAATGATCATTACCCGTAATACTCAAATCCAAACAAGTTGTCACCGATTGAATAAACTTGATCGCTCATGCTGATTGAACTAGACTCTTATTGAGCAGAGTGGGATCCCAGATGTATTTGCGTTTGGAGGGAAATAGATGGGAATACGAACAATAAAAACATTCGGTGCATCCATATTACGGCAGGAAGCCAAACCGGTCGAAGCGATTACTCCGGAAATACACCAGTTGATCGATGATATGATCCTTACAATGGAAATGGCTCCGGGTGTCGGATTGGCCGCTCCACAGATTGGCCGAAGCCTTCGAATCATTGTGGTCACCTATGGGCTTGATATTGAACACCCTGAAGTCAGGACATTAATTAATCCGGAAATCGTCTGGCACAGTGAAAAATCAGATGTGAAAGAAGAAGGCTGTCTGAGTGTTCCAGATACACTCGGCAATGTCAGACGCTGGGCGGAAATCCGCATTGACGCATTGGACGGGGAAGGGCAGAAGATAAATGAGTTTGTCTCCGGCATTACAGCCAGAATCATTCAGCATGAAATCGATCATCTGAATGGAACATTGTTTATTGATCATCTATCACCGATCAAGCAAGAGATCGTAAAGCGACGATTGAAAAAACGTCTTCAAAGACAGACTCAACCTGCTTGAGATTCAAGAGGATCCTATGGAGCAGACATTACGGATCGTGTTCATGGGGACACCCGAATTTTCTGTGACTGTTTTGACGGGTCTCCTGAATGTCCATTATTCTATTCCATTAGTCATTACCCAACCGGATAAGCCGAAAGGCCGAAACCGGAAGGTTTGTCCGGCATGTCTTAAAGCGAAAGCATTGGAACTTGGACTGGAGGTCTGGCAGCCTGAAAAAATGAAAACAAACGAAGTCTATCTCCGGTTACAATCCATCCAACCCGATCTGATCGTTACTGCGGCCTTTGGACGATTGTTGTCTCAGAAGCATCTGTCCATTCCTCCCCTGGGCGTCCTCAATGTTCATGCATCTTTACTGCCAAACCTGCGTGGAGCAGCACCCATTCAATGGGCGATTCTCAATGGTTTTTCTGAAACTGGGATTACGATCATGAAAACCGAATTGGCAATGGACTCAGGACCGATACTCGCTCAACGGAAAATCCCGATCACAGCGGATGATTCGTATGCCTCGCTGGAACGCAAACTGGCGGAACTCGGGAGTGAATTGTTATGTGAAACGATTCCCTTATATGTGAACGGGCAGATTAAATCCATCGTGCAGGATGACGCTCATGCATCTTATGCCCCTCCGATTCCATCTTCACAAGGATGTATCATATGGGAACGCTCAGCCATAGAGATCGATCGATTGATACGTGCGCTCTATCCAGCACCCGGAGCTTATTCAACGTTAAATGGCCGACGGATCAAATTCTATAAAGCCAGTGTACATCCATCCAAGGATTCGGGAATGGTTCCTGGTACGATCATCGCCCGGAACGCCAACTCCGGATTGCTCGTCCAAACCGGACTCGGAATCCTTCAGATCAATACCCTGCAACCGGAGTCAAAAGGGATGCTCAGTGGTTATCAGTTGATAACCGGCCGATACGCTCAGATAGGGGACATTTTCATGAACCCTGAATCAACGAAATAACGAAGTGGAGTTATTGTGTTTCGAGATTCACTATTCATAAAAATCATAATCGGCACTATTTCTTTTCTTGGTATGTCGTTTATCGCAGGTTGGATCACACTCATGTTATTCACTCAAGGCGGAGATGTCGTGATTCCTGACATTCTTGGCCGAGATCTGACATCAGGTCTCCAGCTTCTTCAGGAAAAAAAGCTGTATGCTGTTCTGGAACGAGAAGAGCATCATGCAGTAGCACCCAAAGGCTATATCGTCGGACAGAATCCGCTCCCCGGAGAGATGCGAAAAAGCTACTCCACAGTAAAACTAGTCCTGTCTTCCGGTCCGGAACGTTTGACTGCGCCTGATTTACGTGGATTCGGTATCCGGCAGGCTCGGATAGAGACATCGCAAAAAGGATTTGGTGCTGTTTCGGAGTTGTATATTCACCATGCCACGCATCTGGAGGGAGAAGTGGTCAGCCATATCCCAGCTCCCGGTGAAATCACTTTCCCTGGAAATCCATTCACCTTTCTGGTCAGTTTAGGACCATACCCGGAAATGTATCGAATGCCTGATCTCGTGGGGAAACGACTTGACGATGTTCAAAAAAATATCAGCGATTTTTTTCAATGTGAAACCACCACCGTTGAACGTAATGATCTCCAAAGCGGTATCATTGTCAGCCAGGACCCTGAAGGGGGGAGGCCTGTCTTGAAAAATTCCCGAATCCGTCTGGAAATCACAAAAGAAAAATCCGCTGAAACAAAATCACCCGCGCTTTTTACATACCGGATTCCAATGGGATTTCTTGATAAACAGCTCCTCATCTATCTGATTCAAAATGATGAACGAACCACATTATTGGAACGGATAGTAAAACCTTTGGAAGAAATAAAATTATTTGTACCAAAAACTGGAAACGGAACGATTGAGGTTCTCTTGGATAATCAGACAGTTCTAACGGAAACTTGGTAATCTATCGAAGGGAGAAATAATACATGATCCAGATTGCACCATCTATTCTGTCAGCCAATTTTACCTGTCTGGCTGATGAGATCCACCGAGTTACCCGTGGAGGTGCTCATTCGATTCACATTGACGTCATGGATGGTCACTTCGTGCCCAATATCACTATCGGTCCCCTTGTTGTTCAATCGATCAAAAGCGTCTGTGAAATCCCTTTGGATGTTCATTTAATGATAGAAAACCCGGACAGCTATATTAAACAGTTCATTCATGCGGGTGCTGACCGGATTTCCGTCCATGTCGAAGCGTGTTGTCATCTCCACCGCCTGATCTCCAATATCAGATCTGCCGGTGTCAAAGCGGGAGTCGCTATCAATCCGGCAACACCATTGGGAAGCCTGAGCGAGGTTCTACCACTCCTGGATTACGTGCTGATCATGACTGTCAATCCCGGATTTGGAGGTCAGGTATTCATCGAAGAATCTCTGGATAAAATCCGTAGATTGGCCAATGTCATCCATACACGGGAATTAAATACCATTATTTCCGTCGATGGTGGGATTACATTACGGAATGCACCGGAAGTTGTGAAAGCCGGAGCTCGTGTCATCGTTGCTGGGAACGCGATTTTTCATTCCGATGATCCGGAAACCGCAGTCCGGCAGTTTATCACGGCCACAGACCTCGGGAATATCTCCGTTTAACATCACTTCAATATTGAGCTGCGGCTAATCAGGCGTTCAAAGTGAAAATTCAGATTATCGGCGGGGGAGGACGGGAACATGCGTTAGCGTGGAAACTGTCAACATCACCGCTCGTTCATAAAATCATATGTACTCCGGGGAATGCCGGAATTTCTGAGATTGCGGAGTGTATCGATGCGCCTTCCGAACACATCGATAAACAGCTCCATATCGCTCAACACCACACCGTCGATCTTGTTATCGTCGGACCGGAAGCCCCCTTGGCAGCCGGAATCTGCGACCGGTTCCGATATCATGGAATTCCAATCATCGGACCATCACAATCCGCTGCCATTCTGGAGAAAAGCAAAGCGTTTACCAAACAGCTATGTCTTGAAAACGATATTCCGACGCCTGCCTTTGATATCTGTTATACCTTGCCCGAAGCCGAACAGGCAATCAAAAAAAGAAATGGATATTGTGCAGTCAAAGCCGATGGATTAACCGGCGGAAAAGGATCTTATGTCTGCCAGAACACTCGAACCGCATACCAGGCAGTCGCTGAGTTGCTTATTCACAAACGATTTGGAGATGCGGGAATCCCCCTTATCATAGAAGATCTATTGACAGGGCAGGAGGTTTCCATTATCGCTTTCTGTCACCAAAACGACTTCATCCTGCTTGCTCACAGTCAGGATCATAAACCACTCGAAGAAGGCAACCACGGACCCAATACCGGTGGGATGGGAGCCTATTCTCCGGTTTCATTCATCGATAACACACTTCAAGAAAAAATCAGCTCCAAAATCATTAAACCAACACTTGAAATAATGACATCCCGAGGAACTCCATTTTCAGGCTTTCTTTATGCCGGATTGATGATCTCCGATGGTTCACCTTATCTGCTGGAATTCAATGTCCGATTGGGAGATCCAGAAACACAGGTCATACTTCCCCGACTGGAAAACGATCTCATGGAACTATTTCACGGGATCGCCATGGAGGATGTCAGTTCCATCGGTCCGTTGCATTGGACATCAAACGCATCTGTTTGTGTTGTCCTTGCAAAGGAAGGCTATCCATATCGGATTCCAGAGAGCGCTATGATCACCGGCATGAATCCACTCCAGAAACCAAACAATATCCACCTGTTCCATTCAGGGACTCGGTTACTCGACGGAAACCTCATCACCTCATCCGGGAGAGTTTTTGGAGTTACGGCCCTCGGACCATCTATTGATATCGCCAGAGAAGAAGCATATCGTTTTCTGGAACAGATTCATTTTAATGGGAAGTATTATCGGCGAGATATTGCTGCCAATATTACTACCTGACCTAAGAGCCAGTCAGTCGTATTGTCTGTCTCAGAATCACGAAATCAGGTAATATCCGCTCATCTGATCCGAAATCCCACATAACAGGAATACAGAATTATTCCAGATCATCCAGTGGCAGTTTCCGCGAGTTCTGTTTATGTCCCTTTTCATTCCGATGCCGAAGGTAATCCCGAATCTGACGAGGGAACTCCTCCTCGATCACTAAATATCGTGCTTGTTGCTCCACATTGAGCAACTCCAGCACTGAATTCTGTAACTCCTCCAACCGCTTTTCATTCTCAATCCGTTCCTTTTGAAATTGTGCCATGGCCTGTTTCAGTTTTTCGGCATCCAGAGGCTTTGTCTCGAGAATTTTTTTGATTACGTCGATATTCGCACGATTCTGCATGTCATTTTCAAACCGGCTTTTTTCAATTTTTCGGAGACGAGGATAGAGTTTCTCCGAAAGGGCTTCATCGACATCAAGTTCTTGAGTGACCTTCCAAATTTTCAACGCTTCCATCATGTGTCGGGCATCTTCTTTTTTATCACCCCTATTTCGACCCGATCTTGGATCTGACGGCGGAGGAGGCATGGATGGGTCTCCCTCCAAAACCATCATCGGTATTTCCGGTGATGGTGACACATCAGCATCAGCACTCCGCACTGCTGCTGAAAAAAACATAAAGCTGGTAAATGAAAGCGTGATAATACCGAAATCCACTACCCATGTAGGACACTTCACGATAAAAACCTCCTGAGTTCTTCCCAGTCATTTTCGGAAAATGATTCGAGTTCTGTCAGAACGGCGTCAGTGTATGTCTCATTTGTCGATGTCTGATCCACAATCTCCATGGTATTACTCAGCAATTCTGAATTGAATTGACTGACGACAGCTCGAGTCAATGATGTCTGATCAAAATCAGAAAATGACGTCTCCGATACCAGGCTCTCTTCGAGCTCACTTGGATCGATAGATGATAAAAGCAACGTTTGGTCTCCGGGTCGTCCTTTGGGGATAACAAAAAAAATAATGAGTATGCCGACCACACATCCGATCGCAATCAATGATCGCGAAGTCCACCCTGTATGCAGGGAAATTCGTTCAATTTGTGACATGACACCCCGTTTGATGCCATCCCGCGACAGTTCGGACAGATCGGAATGATTCACCTGTACCAACTGCATCTCGACATTTTGAAGACGAGTCAATACGTCTCTGCAACTCTCACAATTCTGGATATGTGATTCGATAGATTCAGGCAATTCCGATAATGAGCCGCCAAAAAAACCGGAAGATAGCCATTTTTCTGCATACCCACATTTTCGTTTCATACCCATCGCCTCTTTTTTCCCGGCATGTCCGCCTTTTCGATCAATCCCTGTAATTTCTGAATCGCCCGGAAATAGGTCGACTTGACGGTTCCCTCCGTCCGCCCTACGATCTCTGCGATCTCTTTGAAAGACAGAAGGTGTTCTGTCCTGAGTATCAGAATTGTTCGTTGTTTTACAGGCAGACTCTGAATCAGTCGATGGACGAGAACCGACTGATCCTGTTTTATCGTCTGTTGGAGCGGGTTATCGCCTGTATCGGGATGTTCCAGAACATTGTCCAGTGGAAGCGTATTATTGAACCAATTCCATCGTTTCCGTCTCTTGATGGCATGGTTGACCGCAATCCGATAAAGCCATGTCGAAAATTTGGAATCCCCCTTGAATGTATTCAGATATTGGTACACCCGTATAAAGATCTCCTGAGTTACATCATCTGCATCCAGATCCGATCCTAAAATTCTTCTGACCAATCGGTGGACTTTGGAAATATACCGATCCATGATCGCAGCAAATGCTTTCCCATCATTTTGCCGAGCCAGCCAAACCAATTCCTGCTCTTCCGATTCCTGCACACTCAATATCCTCTGATTGTTTTGGCGGTCATAGCCGGTGAAAGAATAACGCAAAGTTTCGATGCGGTCCATTCCAGAACTCCTAATAATCCATTTTGGCCAGGAACGAATACGTCTGGAGATCTCACGATCTTCATAATAAACAGACCTCCTGTTCCCATAAAAAGATGAGAAAAATTTTAGATGGTCTCACCAATATAATGGTGGATTGGAATAATGCTCCATCACGACACCGATTCCAACCCCACTGCCTGCCAGACCCACCGTGGTTCCATGCTGAGAACGATCGGAATTTCGGGAAAAAATGTACGGATCATCGATATGATTTCCCGGTAAGATGCGATTCGAATCTTCTGAAATGGCCGCAATTTACCGTCACAGCCGGCAACCCATTCAATTCCCGGCAATCGGCTTCGGGGAAATCGCTTCTGGATGGTCAGTTTCAGAGCATGTGTCATTTTATATGATCCAATAACGAAAAGATGGGGACGAAGAGAACCCAAATAGAGAATCATTGTTTGAAATAACGCATCATACTCCTTTTCATCGATCCAAGCAGGTTGAAGCGGATCGAATCGAATCCCGACATGAAAACCGTTCTGTAAAGCAGTGGCGATCGAGGTCAATCTCTCGGATAAAGACGAGGTTCCAATTTCGTTATGAACGATCTGGGATGCAGGAGAAACCGACCAATCGATCCGGAATCGATCACGGGAGAGGAGTTTCCAGTTCACTGGGAGCGCGCATTTTGTCCGCAGTTCCCACGACAGTTCCGGCAGTAAATCGCTCAGGAGATGATGGAAATATATTGAACATTCTCCCAGATTGAGACTGTCGGAAATATCTCCTGTTACACAGTTTATTCCATGCATCCCAGACTCCCGGTATTCCTCCACTGCCCTTGATATGTTGGCGTAAACGACAATATGATGGCAATGCAAATACTGCTGACAGAAGCAGTAATGGCAATCCATCGGGCAGCCCTGTGTGAGTTCAAACCGTACACTCCGGGATCTCATGGGGTCAAAAATATCAGCAGGACAATCCATGGTTTTGAAGAATGATCCCCGATTGGATGTGACCAGAATCGTCCGCTTCGCTCGCGGCAATGCGGCTGCTTCCGGATTCACTCCGGAAATCCGATCCTGAGCTTCCTGCGATGAGATCACCCGCCTGTCGCATCCATTGAAGGCATCAGACAGATAATCTGCGATGATCGTATGTTCAACCGATTCATCGATCAGGATTTGCCGATACCCGGAATTGTCAATCATGCTCCCAAATACCAAATAATTGCGTGATTAGTGATGTCAAGTGCCTGAGGTCATCCAATCTTTCATTGAATTCCATTGAACTGGAACATCTGAGATGGAGTTCAAGCCAATTACCTTCAAATTGAGGGGGCGGAAAAATTTTCATCGACGGATGAACGGAATTCCGCTTGATCAATTCCATGAATTTTTCATGCATTACTGTGATGGACGGGAATCGCATGCGGTGAGTCTGTTCTGCCAGCAGAATTCCTTTCTCTCGAAGTGAGCCCTTGGCATGGATTGATGCGAGAAGGACAGAGTCTTTGAGTATTCGATGGATATCTTGCTGCCGGGCAGACGAAAGATCCCGGAGATCGTTCTCAAACTGCCGGAATATACTCTGTGTCATATCCGTGGCCATTTGAGTTATTACAAGGAGCCGTCTGCGATCTCTCGGCTGGTGATTTGCATAGACGAGAATCCGATGCATCGGAATATGATGTCTGACTGCCCGAATGAAAAAAGTCCGTGGTAATCGTTGGAGAAATCGAATGGAGCGAAGATTCAGGCATGGAGAGATCTTTCGGGTATCTGCATCGGAGAGCAGTTGTTCCAGGGAAGCGTTTTTACTCATTTTCTGAAATGCCCATGCTATTTCGCCATCAACATATCGGCCGGGCATCATTCGAGGCAGGATCAACTCCCACATTTTCATTGAATCTATTGCATTTTCTGAGACACATAATGCGGGTATCCTTTTTTCCAGTAAACAAGCGGCCTGCAATGTCCGGAATCCAGAGATAATCAAGAAGGGTGGTCGTTTTCCAGCGACCCAGATCGGCTCTCGCCACACATCTTTCCGCATCAACTCCAGATGATCAGGTGAAGGAGGCCGGAGTGATATTCGGAATCGATCCTGATCACTCCGGATATCGCATGGATTTAGATAGATCAACTCCATTCTGATTTACATCCGGAATTCACACACCCTGTTTCAGGGGTAGGAAATACGCGGTCCGTGCTCTGTGACATCAAAAACGATATGTCACGCTGACTTGAAAGCCATCAAATTCAGGAACGATCCGACATTGTCCACCACTGCAGATCAATCCAGTTGGCAGTTGTCCATATAAAAGAGTGATGGATAAAGCGGAGATCGGGGTTGCGTTCACTTCTCCAGCAAACCATTCTTCATCTTGTTCGGAGTGAAAACCGATCAGATGCCGATTATAGTGAACCGTTGCAGAAAACCAAGGACTCAGGGAATACGTCAGATAGCTTTTATGTTCATTTTTCTCGGTAGTGGGAATCTGATAGTATTTGTACTCATAATAGAGATTCAGGCTGTTGCGATCACTGATCCGGTACTGAAAATCCGATGTGATTCGCCGGTGCAACTCATCAATGGTGATATAATCCTTATAGCCGTATGTAATATGAGCGTATAGATCATCCCATGTCTGCTCAATACCCCCGTATATATGATCGATCCGGTTCCGGTAGACTTCCCCATACGATGTCTCCGGGCTATGATTGTCGAAGCGTCCGAGGCTGACATAAAGCAATGTCTGTGTGGAAGGAATAAAATAATCGACTTTGATACGTGGTCCCTGAATATCGATGATATCCGCCACTTCATCATCCCGGTCCGCTGTTGGAGGTCTGGAATATCGGTAGTCCCAAGCTTTGTAATCTTTGTATTCAGCCAGGATAGTGAACGCATTGACATAAGCGATCACACTGGAATAAAACGCACGGCCATCCTGCAGATCAGTGTTGTATGATTCCTCTTCATCCCAATTCAGATTGCCGTATTCTGCGTAAAAATCAATTAAACCACCCATAAGCCCAGTGACTTCCGCATCTCCTCCAAATAATCGCACGTTATCTGATATATCCTCTCCACGGATCACATCGAATAACTCCGCTTGCGTAACCTGCACACCGAGGTTGATATTGGATGGGAAATGCCCCAGAACCCGCCCTCCCAATAACCGATCGACGATCTTCAACTGTTCATAGTTGTTTTCTGAGCGATGATCCAGAAATTTATACCATGTGACTTCTCCACCAAAAACCTGTGCAGACAGAATATCGAATTCACTCTCAAACAATCCTCCCCGAATGGTCCGGTCAAGATTCAGTTCTTTGTCTTCCTGAACATACAACACAATACCTCTTGCCAATGATTTATAAAAATCACCCGCGGTAATTCTCAGAAATTCAGAATCTGAAAAAGAATAATGATAGCGTGCGGTAAATTTGAAAAGCTCGATATCGGTCTCATATTCTCTGGAATTATAATCGTAATGAATGCCATTGTCATATTTCATGGAACGAAGCCGAATCTCTCCAAATAAACCCCGCCATTCCCCTCTCAATCCCAACTGGTTTTCAATAGAGGAGTAGGGACCTTCATAAAAACTATCCGTCAAAGGATCCCAATCATCCGGATCATGATCCCAATAAACCGACTCGAATGTGCCAGAAAATCGGGCATTTTTCAAAAACGGACACGTAGATTCATCGGTTTCTGTGATCGCTTCCACCGCCTGATCAGAAACTTCCTGCTCTGCGAGCTGATAAAAAAAACTCGTTTCCAATAGTTCGGTCATCGATAAGATGTGCATGCCGGCAAACAATCCGGATGATTGTGTACCCACCGCAGACACCAGCGCGAAGCATGTCATAATGACTATGGAACAAACAGTATTACCTCTCATGAACATCCCCCTCACCAGATTATGTTTGGTACCACTTATTTTTTTTCACCGAGTTGTTCAATGACTATTTCTTCCACCAACTTTTCATCACCCGGCTTATATCCTGAAAACTCCCGGATGATCTCGCCATTTTTACCGATCACAACCAAATATGGCACGTTGCGATTCGGAATATACTCACGGACAACAATATTTTCCGGATCCAATAAAACTGGGATCGTAAACTGATACTTTTTTGCAGTCGTTTTTACGAGGGACTTGGATGCGGCATCATCGATACTGATTGCATAGGCTGTTAATCCCTTATCTTTGTACTCTTCATACAACTTGTTTATATGCGGCAATTCTTTGAGACATGGTTTACACCATGTCGCCCAAAAATCCAGAATGATGACAGACTTCCCCAATGCATCCTCCAGCCGAGTGGTATCTCCATCCAAGGTTTTCAATTCAAACAGAGGTGGTTTCCCTGCTTGGATCGCAGGCACACTGAGAAGAATGATCATAGCAATCCATAACCATGACAAACGAGCCGATATCTCAACCGATTTCATATATGTTCTCCTTATTATCAGTTGCATTCAGTCTTCATAATTATATTCACGAATCGCCTGTTCAATCTGAACAGAAATGTCTTTGATATTCCGTTGCATTTCCATGTCAATATCCAGTTTACCGAGTATCCCCGTCAAAAATGATAGCAGAAATTCCGCTTTCTCTTTAGTCAATCGAACTGTCACGGGCGCAATCTCTTGTGACATCATAAGGGAAGGTGAAATACATGGCAAATAGTCCGCTTTTTTTAGTGCATCGCACAGAATCGACACATTTTTCGGAGATACTCTCGCAGACCTGGAGCCCATCATTTCTTTAAAAAAATGACACAGATCCGGATTGGCGTTTAACTCCTCCATGAGAAATCTATCTTTTGTCCGCAGGATAAAAACAGAATACAATCCAATCCGTCCAAATTGCTCGATCCATGATTGAATCGAAATTGTAACATTTTGTGGGAGAACAGGTGATGACGTATCAGTCAAAAAGCGGAGTATCTCTTTTCCGGGAAATCCATTCATCAGAGCGTGAGAAATCGAGGATCGCGTCAGCCGATATCGCAGAACCGGTCCAGAGGACACCCGGTCTGCAATCGCTTCCACCGAATATTTTATGGACAGTGGCGCATTCTCGGATAAAAACAGCTCAAAATCAGGTTGAACGAGTATTTTATCATCGTGATCATGATCGATCTGCAGGTTTGCCGGATCGGGTGATCGGTTTGTGAGCAGGGAATGTCCAAGATGTGTGACCATAACTGATTCCGGAATACCGTGGGCATCCAGTCCCACTCTTACCATGTTCAACCATGACAATGGTCCGGTAATGAAAAATCGAAGCAGGCGGGATTCGATTGTCTCCCAGCCAATCTCCATATCCCTCTCCCGATCGGTCCGGATATCTTTAATCTTCCAATTCTCATCGTTTTGTTCCGGCCGGAAAAAATGAGGCAATTGCGAATTCAGATACCGATCAATATCGAATATGGATATCCATTTATTCGCAGGGATGAATTGAAAGGGGATGAGTATCAGTTGTCTGACGATCTGATTCGGATACCGCAATCCTGCCAACCCGATTCGCTGATCGGGAATATTATGAAACTCATCATAATGGTCATTCATCATCCATAGTTGAGAAAGTTCCTGAAGTTTTTGAACTGACTCCTGGTGAGTCCAGAGAAAAAATTCCCGATCAACAGCAATATTTCTTCCCCGGACAACAATCAGAGAGCGCTTTTGAGCCAATTCAAAAAGAAAAGCAAAATACGTCCGACGCAGACTGTCATCCATTTCATTCAGCGAAGCCCGCATTCGAGCTTGAATTTTCATCAATGTCTTCTGTGACGGAATTCCCTCTATCGTCAATCGCACCGGATTCTTGGCAAAATAAGAAACCATATCGAATATATCAGATATTATATCTGTCGACTCTTTCAGATACTGATATGGTGATAGCGGTGGAAAGCAATTCTCTGACGGACGGAAATAATCCATGAGCACGCGCTTGACTTCTGCCGGAACAACATAGCCATCTTTAGCATCGCTCTCGGATGTGATCTTGAAAAGTAAACCGGATAACCGCAGAATCGGTATTCCCGCTTCAACGCGCCGGTGATGTATCCAGTTGAGCGTCAGATCCGGATCATCAAATCCCCAGGTAAGGATTACACGATTCTTACAAATCGGAGTTCCACACATTGAAATCCGTAACAACATCTCTCGATCTGACGCCTGCACATTATCCAGCATCATTTTTATGGAAACTGGATCATCAGGATGAATGGGAGCATCCTGTTCGTTATTGAGCCGGGTTATCCGGGAGTCTACTGACTGCCGATATGATAACATTGCCTGAAATTCCATCGCCGGAATTTTCTCCAGACAAGATTTGATATCCATATTACTTCCTCATGTTATCGGAATGAAAATACATTGCAATGGAGCTATTGCAGGAGCATTTCTGATCGAATTTATTCCAATCCTTTCTGTTTCAGAGACTTGACCAACTTAAATGTATTCTATAATAATCCCCTGGTGCCAAACCAGGAGAGTGACAGTGATAGGAAATGGGAATTCAAACAACAATGACGAAATAGGAAAACATGATGATATCCGGCTGGAAAAACTGATCATCTATTTTATGATCATTCTCATCGTGGGGCTCATTGTCATACCCACTGAATGGCTCGATAGGTGGTCATTGTGGTGGAATAACCTCCAATAAAAACGGGATCTACAAATCTGATGGAATGCTGAGTGGATTTTTTATGAATAGATCCCGGCAATCTCTGCACAACTCAAATTGAAACTCCTGATATACCTGCTCTTCCAGATTGGTAGCATCCATATCCTGAATTTTTTGCAGCAGCTTTTTTATTTCGCTTTCGATGTCCTTGTCAGTTCGATGAGATCCAAGCAGATACCCTACTTCGTCTGCCCATAATTTAATCGAGAGATTCCATTTTATTGCACCTTCACCGATGGTTTGCCCACATTTGGAGCATATGCATTGATCCGATGCCATCACAATCCCCTTTATTGAATGATTGGTATGATGTTGAAGCAAACGAATCCCGGATGTTGTGATCATCCAACCTTGGTGACAATACGCTTCAGCTTCTTTAAACCATCCAGGAAAGGCGTATTTTTCCAGTGAAGAGCTTGAATGATTTTATCAGAATTCAGCGAGCAATCGTTCGGGCGTCCGGCCAAGTGATCCAATTCAACCATTTTGACTGGATGTATCAGGTCTTTATTCCACTCGAAAAGATCTGCAGCCATCATACCCATCTCAAAACGAGTAAGACGATCAGGCCCTCCCAGATTAAAAGTCTGGCCAGTAACATGATTTTTTAACAGCAACCGGATTGCCTGCCCCACATCTTCAACCCATAATGGTGTTCGGTACTGATCGGTAAACAATTTCAATGGAATTTCCATCTGAATTTTTTCATGCATCTGTCTGATGAAGGAGCGGCGATGTCCATCATCGGGTCCATACATTAAAGCACAACGTAAGACAGTCGAGTTCGGGTGAATGTGCCGGACAAGCTTCTCAGCTTCGTATTTGGAAATACTGTAGACCATATTGGGAGCGGCTTCTGATTCACGATGCGGTCCCTGATCACCCGAATATACGAGATCAGTTGAGATAAAGATCATTGGAATCCCATACTTTTTTGCCAGCCAGGCCATTCGCTCAGACCCGATAACATTGACTTCCCGGGTTTCCTCCGGATATTCCTCGCATTCATCTGCCTGAGCAATGGCTGCTGCATGAATGATCATTCGAAACTTGTTTGATTTGAATATGTCCTCCATTTTGACCAAATCCGAGGTAACATCCAGTTGAATACGGTGACGTAATGGAAATTGAGGAACATTTTTATAATATGTTCCCCAAATCTCATATTCAGACGCGAGATCTTTACACAGATTAAATCCAAGAAAACCAGAAGCTCCTGTAATCATAATATTCTGCTTCATTCAGTAGCACTTCCTCCCTGGTTGTTAATATAAACCAATTCACCCAAAAGATCACCATATTAATCGGAACACCGTTTTTTATTGCACCGTTTTTCATTTTTTGTCATGCTTCCCAAGTTGCAATTTTTTGAAAAGGAGAGATCAGGCAATGGAAAAAAACATTTTTCAGGAAGTAGCCAGAATTCAGAACGGAGAGCGTGATGATGCCGTATTGATGATCGTTGTACATACCGATCAATCAACTCCCCGGTCACAAAGCGCAAAAATGCTGGTTCACCGAAATGGAGCCACTCTGGGCAGTATTGGCGGGGGAACGGTTGAAAAGGAAGCAGTTGATATTGCGATCACGATGTTCGAAAAAAATATCTCGACCCGGTTCGAAAAATTCGATCTGGGTGCGAACGATACAACTGCAACCCATACCGGGATGATGTGTGGTGGTCTGATGATGATCTATTTCGAACTGGTACGTTCCAGAAACCGTTTGATTATTTACGGATGTGGCCATATTGGAACTGCTTTGGCACCCATAGCCGAACAATGTGGATTCAGTGTGCGTGCAATCGATCACAGACCGGAATTTGCTGATCCCGACCGATTCCCTGAAACGGTTAAAGTAATCCGTGAACACCCGCCCGAACATGCTCGCCAACTGAACATACTGCCCAGCGATTCGATTATCATCGTCACGCACAAACATCTGTTTGATCGTGAGGTTTTGGAAAACATCCTGGATAAACCGACACCCATACCTCGATTCGTCGGCATGATCGGATCAACTCAGAAAGTAGAAACAATCAAAATGTCCCTCCTGGAAAAAGGAATTCCGGCATCGAAAATCGAAGCTGTCAGTACACCAGTGGGATTGGATATCGGAGGGGAGAATCCCCTGGAGATTGCGATCTCCATCCTTTCTGAAATACTGGCTGTCCGGGCTGGAACCCTGAAAGATGGATATGTTCTAACAAAGCGGCTGGCGGCTCAAAAATAGACCACGTCCGGGAGAAGCCAGGCACTGATCTCCGATGATGACGATCTCGCCTCGTGATACGACCAGGTCCGGCCAGCCTCTCAGCACCATCCCGGTATAAGGGCTCCAGCAACGGTTGCTGTGCAAAGCAATTGGATCAACGACCCTGAATACATCGCCAATGACAATAAAGTCAGCGTCACTCCCCGGAGCAAGACATCCTTTTCGCGGATGAAGCCCGAAAATCCTGGCTGGATTTTCAGAGGTAATGGAAACCAACTGCTGCCATGTCAATCGATTCGTATCGATACCATATGTCACAAGAAGGGGAAGACTGGTCTCAACACCGGGCAGACCGAACGGGCTTCGAGTAAAATGATCACCCGCCCGATCTTGCTCCGGCATGCTAAATGGACAATGATCACTGCCAATAGTCCGGATTTTCTCATTCTGAATCCCATACCATAATCCCCGCTGATGATGTTTATCTCTGAGTGGCGGCGCAACAGCATGCCGATAACCGAATGGCTCCTGATAAACGGAATCGTCGAGAACAAGATAATGGGGACAGGTTTCCAGTATCAGCTCACTGTCAGCAGCGCAATCGAGCGCACTGGATGAACTGACATGGACAACATAAATCCTCGCACCAGTCTCCCGCTGAATCTCCCGGAGATGCTGAACTGCCCGGACTTCCGCAGCGACCGGCCGGGATTCCGGATAATACATAAATGAATCGGACGGGAATCGATCGAGAGCCCGGAGACTGTCCTGATCTTCGGCATGCACCAGCATGATCGTTCCACGAGATGCCAAAAACGCAGCAGCCCGGAGCAGATCGCTGTATTCTGTACATCGACCGGATTCTTTATAGGCAGTAAAGAATTTAAACGATGTGATCCCACATTCGATGCAGGAAACGGATTGCGTTTCATCCCAGCCACTCAGGGTACAATGAAAGGAATAATCCACCATGGCCGATGACGCACGACGGAGCCGTTCCTGGAGGGATTCAATCACAGACAGGTTGGGAAAAGGGGTCGTAAAATCGATGATGGTCGTTACGCCGCCGAACAATGCTGCCCGGCTGCCATCGTGAAATGTATCCGCAGAAAACCGGCCACCCACCGGCAACTCAAAATGAACATGGGGATCCACCATCCCCGGCAGAAGATATCGCCCCTCCGCATTCCATTCATTGTCAAATTTGCCGGAAAGAGATGGGCCGATATCTGAAATGATGTCGCCATCCACCGCAATATCACCCCGAAATATCGATTTCGAGGTGACGATGTTCGCATCACGGACCACCCATTTCTCCATTTTGGTCATGATCATCTCCAAACGGCTACGGACGTCCTCCCATCGTCAATGCCATGATGGACTTGGCGGTATGAAGCCGGTTTTCCGCTTCATCGTAGACAATGGAATGGGGACCATCGATCACGGCATCCGTTACTTCCTTGCCCCGATCGGCAGGAAGTGCATGCATATAAACGGCATGTTCATCTGCCAGACTCATCCGTCTCTCATCACAGATCCAGTGTTTATATTTCTGAAGATTGGTGGTCATTTCCTGAGGATCCTGAGTATGCGCAAATCCGCCCCAGTTTTTGGGAATCACGACATGAGCACCTTCAAATCCCGCATCCATATCGGTGACAAACTGTAGATTCCCATTGTGATTCTTGGCATTCATCTGAGCCTGGCTGACCATTTGTGGAAGCAGGGGAAACTCCGGGGGAGCCGCCACCGTGACATCCATACCATATCGTGTAAACAATAAAATCTGGGAGATGGGAACGGAGAGAGGCTTGGCATGGCTCGTTGCATACGCCCAGGAAATCGTGACCTTCAATCCCTGGGTATTTCCGAATTTCTCCTGAATCGTCATCAGATCCGCCAATGCCTGTAATGGATGGTATAAATCATCCTGCAGACTGATCACCGGCACACTGGAATATTGGGCAACCTCACGAAGATATTGATTCCCGATCCCATAAAAGCAGTTTCGAATGGCAATCCCATGACCGAACCGGGATAAAACAAGAGCGGTATCTTTGGCTGATTCTCCATGCGATAACTGCATTTTATCCGGAGTTAAATCATGTGCATGACCACCCAGTTGCGTGATGCCAGCCTCTGTGGAATTTCGGGTACGCGTGGATTGTTCGAAAAACATCATAAAAATAGTTTTATCCTGGAGATACCGATGGGGCTGGCTCAAAGCGAACATCATCTTCAAATGTTTGGCTGTGTCCAGCGCTGTATCGATCTCTTCCTTTGACCATTCCTGAAGTGTAATAAAGTGTTTTCCTCGAAGTAATGTCTGCATCGTTTTGTCCCCCTTTTTATTCAGGATTTAAATGCGGATTAATATAATGTTTTGGATAAAACGCATAAAATAATGCGGCTGTGATCAGTTGTGCCACTTCGACACGTTCATTGGGAGCGTGTGCCCACTCCTCTTTGCCCGGTCCAAACCCGATGCATGGGATTTGATGGGAGCCGGCAATGGCAACACCATTGGTTGAAAATGTCCATCGCCCCACCTCCGGTTGTCTCCCGAAAAGTTCCTCATGGGTCCGGATGCCGGCGATTACAGACAGATGATCCAACGGTGTTTTCCATGCCGGGAATTCCTTGATCACAGGATAAACGAGACCGGTATGGGTGGGAGTATTGTACTGCGGGACGAATACCTGGAGTTTGCCGGTTTTATCTAAAGCCCTGATTTCTTCAACCGCTCTCTCGGGTGTTTCCCCCCACGTCAATCTCCGGTCAAGATAAATCTCGCAAGAATCTGCAACGGAACACAATGAAGGTGCGGTCGAGGAGATCTGGCTGATGGTGATGCTTCCGCGCCCCAGAAACTCATCCTCTCCCAGGCAATCCGGAAGCTGTGCAATCCCCTTGATGATATCCGCCATTTCAATGATGGCATTGATGCCACGTTCCGGAGCACTTCCGTGAGCACTCAGACCCGGCATTCTCGCAATGATCTCCATTCGTCCCCGTTGCCCCCGATACAACCGGCAATCGGTCGGCTCCGTGATCACCACCATTTCAGGGCGAATGCCTTTCTGCTCGATCAGATAATGCCAGCAGAGGCCGTCACAATCTTCTTCTGAAACAGTTCCGGTGATCAACAAGGTGACATCTGGTGGGAGCAGGTCATATTTTTTGATGAGGTAACCGGCGTACACCAACGAAGCCATGCCACCTTCCTGATCGGATGCGCCTCTTCCATGCACGTAACCATCTCTGATCGATCCACAAAAAGGATCGAACTCCCATAAATCCTTGTTTCCGATATCCACCGTGTCCACATGTGCATCCATCGCAATAAACCGGGAACCATGACCAATTCGTCCGATAACATTGCCAAAATCATCAATAACCACTTCATCGAAACCCACGGTTGTCATCTCTTTCTTGATTCTGAGCACGAGATCCTGCTCCTTACCACTGATCGACGGAATCTTGATCATGTCACTCAGAAATTTCGTGCAGGGGGTTTCGATCTCTTTAATCATCGCTTCCAGTCTTTTTTTCACACTATCACCTCCATCTGTTCAGATGATCAATATTGTATCCCAATAAATTGGTCAAGGGGGGGTTGCTCCAGTTTCATTCCCATTTGATCAGGAGCGGTGTATACGCGTGTAATAGGTGTTTGTGATGCGGCATCACACGGATTGCATAACCATGCCGGCCGCTATGAGCGATATGCAGGATTCCGTGATACCGGTATCCGGACTTGCTGGTCTGAACCGGCTTCAGTTCCCCCAACTGGCCATGGACAATATTGAACTCCGAATCCAATGGGCCATAATAAGCCTGAACCGTCACATCGTCGGGAGACAACTTTCCCAGCCACACATCAACGAATATGCTGGCATTATCACCTACCTGGATATCCCGAAGATCCACATCGAGATAGCTATCTGATACCGATACCTGATACCAGGATCGATTGACTTTATCCCGCCACATCGCCAGTTCTCTTGCACCATTCCCGTTATCTGTTCTCAGCATTTTACCTGCATTGAAAGCGGGAAGGTACATGTGATGAACATAATCCGCCAGCATACGGTGTGTATTGAAATAAGAGCCCAGTGTTTTCATGGAGGATTTGATCATCTTTATCCATTGACGAGGCAATCCGGTCCGATCACGTTCATAAAACAGCGGAATAATATCTTTTTCGAGCAGTCGGTACAGAGCTTCACTCTCAATCTCATCCTGATGCTCCGGATCATCGTATTCCTCCCCGGACCCGATAGCCCATCCATTCTGTTCCCCGTATCCTTCACACCACCACCCATCCAATATACTGACATTCAACGCACCGTTTATCGCCGCTTTCATTCCAGATGTCCCAGAAGCCTCCAAGGGACGCCGGGGGGTGTTCAACCAGATATCACATCCCTGAACCATATAGCTGGCAACACTGATATCGTAATTTTCCAGGAATACGATGCTGTTTCGGAATTGGGGTTCGTTTGCGATCTGGATGATCTTCCGGATCAGTTCCTTGCCACTGGTATCCTGTGGATGTGCCTTGCCTGAAAAAATGATCTGAACAGGACATTCCGGATTATTCAATATCGCATTGAGTCGTTCCAGGTTATAAAACAACAATGCAGCTCGTTTGTAACTGGCAAACCGTCGTGAGAATCCAATCGTTAACGCTCGTGAGTTGAGAGATTCTTCTGCCTGACTGATCTCCTTCGGACTGGAACCTCGTTGTTTTAATTGGGTGGCTAATCGTTTTCGAGCAAATGAAATGCACCGCTCGCGTCGGATCTGACGTACCCGCCACAACTCACTGTCCGGGATATTATCGATCCGTTGCCAGATAGCTGGATCTTCCGGCTCTTCCAGTATCTTCGGTCCCAGATATCGCTCCAGTAATTCTTTCATCCGGTTGCTTAACCATGAATAGGTATGGATTCCGTTGGTGATATGGGTAATGGGAACTTCTTCGACCGGTACCTCTTTCCATAGAAAATGCCACATCTTTCGGGTTGTTTCGCCGTGCAGTTTGCTGACGCCATTGCTCAGGGAAGACATACGCAATGCCAGAGCAGTCAGACAGAACGTCTTCGAAACACCGGGAATTTCCTGTCCCAACTCAATAAACTCATCCATGGTCAATCCAAGCTGCTCGGCATATTGTACGAAGTATTTCCGGATCAGTTCCAATGAAAAATGCTCATTCCCGGCTGGAACCGGTGTATGGGTTGTGAATATATTGGTCGTCCGAACGATTTCCCATGCTTCTTTGTAGTTCAGGTGATACACCTCCATCAGGTGCCGGATTCGCTCGATGCTCAAGAATGCGGAATGCCCTTCATTGATATGGAAGACAGCCGGATGGATATTCATGGCTTCCAATGCTTTGACTCCCCCAACTCCCAGAACGATTTCCTGACGAATCCGCATGTCCCGATCCCCACCATATAATCGATGCGTGATCTGGCGATGTTCCAGGGTATTTTTCGGGAGATTGGTATCCAGCAGATAGAGAGGGATCCGGCCGACCTGAACCTTCCAGATCTGACAGATGACCGTTGCCGCGTTGAGCTGAATCGATACGGTGATCGGCTCACCCTGTTCTGTTGTCATCAGGCTCACCGGCATATTGTACCAATCATTGGTCGGATACCGCTCCTGTTGCCAGCCATCGTTATTCAGATATTGCTGAAAATAGCCTTCCTGATAGAGGAGCCCGATTCCGACCAGAGGAATCCCGAGATCACTGCAGGATTTCAGATGATCTCCAGACAGAATTCCCAATCCTCCGGAATACACGGGGAGGCATTCATCCAATCCATATTCACATGAAAAATAGGCCACATGAAAATCACGATTATCCGGAAAGCGTCGCTCAAACCACGTCTGTCGATCAAAATAATCGGTAAACTTTCGATATACTCTATCCAGATTGGCAACAAAACTATCATCCCGTGATGCCTCAAGCAACTCTTCCTGAGGAATCAAACTCAATAATTTCACAGGATTCTGATCGGACTCTTCCCAATAATTCTTCTGGGGTGAACGCGATGGATTATATCCCAGCCTGACAAACAGCTCCACCGCTTCATAATTCCACGAAAACCACATATTCATCGCCAGATCCTTCAAATGTCTGATTCGATCCGGTAACCGCGTATTCACTAAGAAATCCTTGACTTTCATTTTCCTGTCCTCATTCGATCGATGTTTCCTCAATTCAATCCCATCCGTCGGAACAATAAAAAATGGAGGTTATCATAAGTTGAATCAACAAGGTATGAATATTTTCGGTTCACAATTCTGGACAAAATCCTATCATTCATCCTCGAACTATTGTATGATCGATTATAGGGGATTTTGAAAAGGGAGTTGTTTACTCCGTCAGAGGACATACTCGTTATAGGTTTTTACATTTGAGACGAACACGAACAATTAAGAAATTGTGTATTTGAAACAGATTGCATATCGAACGGTGGCGGAAAATTCAGTCCGGACATCATGATGGGAAAGGGGATACACTATCATGAAGAAGCAGTCTCTGAATCAATATACATCTTTTTCTGACACGCATTCCAGCGACGACAACTCCAGACATTCATGCAGTCCGGGAGTTGGGGAGTTGATTGGTCAGAATCTAGATGTTTCATCGATCGGGTATCGGAATCAAACATCTCTCGATTCGCGATATTTCCCATCTTATATTCATCATGGTTCTGCTCCCAATTTTCAGAGTGTTTTATTAGATAATGAAACTCCCGTCGAAAGCCAGACCATGGAATTGAATGATCTCTGGAAATGGCTCAAACAGTGCCTCGATCAACGAATCGCCACACTTCAGGAAAAAATGAAATCCACAACACCTTTATCCTTAGCGGCACTTAAAAAACAGATGATCAAGAAATCCGGAAAACGTACCATATCAAATATTTCGACATCGATCGCCACACAATTCACGACAGAGCCGCCGGCTATTTATAAACTCGAAATCACAGACGAATATCCAGTGGGAAGTAAAAACGCAGAGATTATCTGCAAAAATTTAGGACGATCCACCGATCAGGTTGAGCTGACGGTTTGCCATTTGAATGCGAGTTCCATCGGTGGTCACATCTATCTGATCTCCGCTCCGATCTCAATCGCCCGGCAAGCACCCGGCATCGAAAAACCAGTCATCGTATTTCGAAATCTCCAGCAGAAGATCTACGATCTCCGCTATTCATTTTCTGTGGAGCAACAGACAAATATTACCGATATTATTTCAGGAAGCCTCGTGATGCGCACAACGGTTCAGAGCGCAACTCCGGATCGCACCAATGGCATCGCCAAATTCACTCTCACTGAAAGTATGATGCGGCTCATCTATAGCCAGTCACGCTGCAATTTCATGATCACGGATGTGCGATAGCGTTGCCATTGGGATCAAGAAGTAACAGGAAATCACGCATCCGTATATTCCCTTCCAAAGCGACAGCGGTTCTATCTATCCTTTTGTTTTCCATCTTGACAATATCCGCCAATAACCCGTAAAACTCCATTCAATCCGAAATGGATCGGGTTGTCGAAGGAATCAAGGAAAACACGAATGAACAGCGATCGTCTGATCCAACTTGTCGAGGATATCCAGTCCAACGGCGGCAAAGCATATCTGGTGGGAGGATGTGTCAGAGATCACCTCATGAAACTCCCAAGCAGTGACCGGGATCTGGAAGTTTTCGGGATAGAACCCAAAGTCCTTAAAAAAATCTGCCACCGTCATGGCAAAGTCAGCACCGTCGGCGCTTCATTCGCTGTTCTGAAGGTGACATTTCCAAACCGCGAGACAGTGGATGTCTCTCTGCCACGCAGAGAAACGCAGGTCGGCGTCGGCCACAAGTCGTTTGAGATCGAAGCGGATCCAGAGATGTCCCTGGATGAAGCTGCACGGCGCAGGGACCTCACCATCAATGCCATCAGCATGAACCCACTCACCCATGAGATCATCGATCCGTGCAATGGACTGGCCGATCTGGATCTTAAACTCCTGCGTCATGTCGGTCCCCGTTTCCGGGAAGATCCCCTGCGGGTGTTACGAGTTATCCAATTTGCCGGCCGATTCGGTTTTTCCATTGCAGAGGAAACATTTACTCTCTGTACCCAGATGATTCAGGATGGTGATGTATTGAGCCTGCCCAGGGAACGGATCGAGGAGGAATTCCGTAAATTATTCGTAAAAGGGAAATCATCTTACATCCGGGACGCGCTTCAGCATGCTTTCCGGATGGGTATTTTCCGAAGTCTGTTACCCGAATTGCACCATCTGCATGGTATCGAGCAGGATCCCAGATATCATGCGGAAGGAGACGTATTGACGCATTCCATTTTAACGGTTGAAAATGCCGCTCGGATTGCTGAACGTGACGGGCTGGATGACGGAAACCGGCATATTCTCTGCCTGGCAGCTTTGATGCACGATCTCGGAAAAATACACACGACACAAAAAAATCCGGATGGCACCATTACCGCTTATGGTCACGATAAAGAAAGCGTTCTTCTGGCAGAAAAACTCCTGACCCGCCTGACAGGCAATCAACAGATTTCGGCCAATGTCCGATCTCTTGTGGCGATGCATATGAGACCTCTTCAACTCGCAACTGCGGAACATGTCACAGATGGCGCTATCCGTCGCCTGGCTCAATCGGTCCTCCCCTCGAACCTGACAATGCTGGCATACCTGGTTGAGGCAGACACATTGTCCAGTTATCGATCGGGAGATGTGCCAGCCGGGTCCGATGCGCATACTTTTTTACTCCAAAGAGCTGTCTCTCTGGGCGTTCAGACCATTCCACCCAAACCCATCATGCAAGGGCGGGATTTGATTCGGCTGGCCGAACAGGGGAGACTCCCCATTCATTTTAAAAATGGGGGATCCCATTTTGGAGTGATTCTCTCACAAGTGTTTGATGCCCAGTTAGAAGGCAGAGTCAGTTCTATCGAGGAAG
The DNA here is from genome assembly GCA_964512995.1 of uncultured bacterium. Classification (GTDB taxonomy): domain Bacteria; phylum CSSED10-310; class CSSED10-310; order CSSED10-310; family CSSED10-310; genus CAZELM01. Next base: position 2,229 of record CAZELM010000018.1, on the reverse strand, counting down.
CCGAAATCCTCGCATTGCGTATTCACTCAACAGGAATCGAGAATTATCGCCTGCAGCATCCATAATATTCAAATGTCAGGAGGATCAACCATGTCATTGGAAATGATTTTTGCACGCCGAAGTATCCGTCGATTCACCACAGATGGTGTCACCGATGCTCAGATCCAAAAAATACTCGAAGCGGCGATGGCTGCACCATCTGCCAACAACCAAAAACCCTGGCATTTTGTCGTGACGCGAAATCGAACCATCCTCGATGACCTGGCAGACGCACATCCCTACGGAAAAATGTTAACACAAGCCACATGTGCGATCGCTGTGTGCGGAGTTCCACAGATCTCCAATGCGTACTGGATTCAGGATTGCTCCGCCGCTACCCAGAATATCCTGCTCGCAGCAACAGCGTTGAATCTGGGTTCTGTGTGGCTGGGGTGCACGCCACGAAACGACCGGGTCGCAGCCATTCAGAAGATCCTGACGATCCCGGAGGAGTTTCCCGTGTTAAGTCTGATCGCGATTGGCCATCCGGGTGAACAGAAACCTCCGAGAACCCAGTTCGACCCAAACCGGGTACACTGGGATCACTGGTAATCACTCCGGAACACTCCACCATTCCAGTGATATAATCTCTCCCAGCAATTCCATGGTGTTCTGCTGAAGTAACGCACCCCACCATGTGCATTGGAATTCGGGAATGCCGGCAGGCCAGGGTGATATCTGAATCAGAGGCACACTGCCTGTCAGACCCACATACTCCGCCAGATCGAAATCCAGAGGGATGCTTAATGGAATACTTGAATAATTCTGTGTGAAACTGGGATAGCTGTAAAAAATCCCGGCAATCTCCAGAAGGATAAATATCTCTACATCTTTATCAAGTCCAGGACCATAAATCTGCAGCCCGGTTTCCATCGTGTCGCCGGTCTTCATTTCCCGATCGTTCATCACAAATGACAACCGGGGAGGTTCCTCCATGTCTGCAAAACCGGTCAGAACGATATACGTCGAAACCCAGGTCTGATCCTCCGTATCCGGATCATTGGGATTGGCGGGTATTCCGCCGTCGTCATCCCGATCTAATGAGCGGATATAATCCGACTGTTCCAAAGCCGTCCGGCGATGCATCGATGCTCCGGTTGTCCGCCACAATGCATTCTGAGCCAATGCCTGCCAGGAATCCCATGCTGAAATCCAGTCGCCCGGTTTTGATGTATCCGGATCATAATAAGTGACCAGATTAACCAGATATTGATCACTCCATGATCGGGCGTCCTCGGGATCATCCGGGAACAGAACATCGAGCACACAGGCTGCAGCGACACCACCGGATAATGCCCAGGTTGCGGCTGCAATATGTTCGGGATCCGCTTCAATCCATTCCTGTACCGCAGTGGCCAACTCCACAGCTTTGGATCTCATCGCCTGATCCCCGGCGGTGTCAGCATATGCATATAAATTCCAGGCTGCCCAAGCGACGCTCAGTGCATTCCGGATTCCGGGAGCAGGCCGGGATGTTTCAAATGGAAGCTCCAACGCATGTTCCGAAATATACAAAGCGCACTGCCGGGCATACTCATCTTTCGTGCTATCCTGATATGCAAGTGCAAATTGCATGGAACACCGTAATCCCCAGCCGCAGTTCCATATCCCGTAGAAGTCGCTCCCTTCCTGCCAGGCCGGAAAGGATTCCAGATATGTCCATGCGTTCTGGACATTCGTGTAAAATGTATTATCCCCTGTTAACTGATAATAGCGGCTCCAGACATAAACCGATTCCTGAGTATTATCCGATTCGACAATGCGATCCGGTCCGGTCCGGAATTCGTCTTCGATCATCCCACCGAATTCGGGATCTGTTTCATCCTTCACCTGCCACTGGTCCAGATACTGACAGATGGATAATATCTCGGCCAATGGGTTTACATGATCACCCGGAGCGGCCATGAATGGATGAAAACGGGCATCACCAATGCTCCATTCGCTGTGATCCCGCATGGGGACAGTTGCATGGGTGACCGAAACAAACGATGAGAACAGAAATCCAGCAATCATGATCCATAACCGAAAATGTTTCATGCCAAAACCTCACCTCCCGGATAGTCTTACAAACATGAATTCAAAGGAGCTAGACAACATTGAAACTTATTAAAGCAGCTTTTCATATCTTTATCAATTGACCGCTCGCAACCACAGGATGACCGCTTACAACCACAGGATGACCGCTCGCAA
>CAZELM010000017.1:35144-87767 GCA_964512995.1 uncultured bacterium | reverse complement strand
ATCCTGTGGTTGTAAGCGGTCATCCTGTGGTTGTAAGCGGTCATCCTGTGGTTGTGAGCGGTCATCCTGTGGTTGTGAGCGGTCATCCTGTGGCTGTAAGCGGATTTTGTGTAAAGGAAGCGATCGGGTTGTATTGACACGGAAAGCGGTTTGGATTCCTGAACTGTGTTCGCTATAATGGAAACTGTGATCGCGTGAAAATCATTCAGTTGACCCTCGGACGGATCAGTAAGCAAAAATCGATAATCAGAAATCGCAGTTTCACGGATTGTTAGACAAAAATCCCAGATCACCTGGAACGAATTGAGAGGCGATCGTGACGGTATTGTTTTTTTACACCAGACGGCAGATTTATTTCTTGCAGAATTGATAATAATATACCATGTTTCGGCCGTGAGGATGGTGAAAAAAAGTAATTAAATAAAAATTATTGCCGTCCAATGATCATTCGCCAATCGCCTCGCGGAAGTGATTTCCATGGCCGGTATGAAGTTGATCGATAAAGGAAAGATCTGGAATGAACAAATCAGCAGTGAAAAAAGAATACAAGGAAACAAAGCGACCGATGGGAATTTACAGGATCAGAACCCATCGAAATAATACGGTATATGTCGGTTTCGGCATTGATATATGGGCTAAAATCAATCGGCACAGAGCTGAACTGAGGTTCAGGAGTCATAAAAACAGTGCATTGCAGGATGCGTGGAATGCGTTGGGAGACTCGTCATTCGAATTTGAAATACTCGATCTGCTGGAATACACCGAGAACTCCCAGACAGATCCTGTCGAAGAGCTTCATGTCCTTTTGGAAATGTGGATTCATAATCTGGAGAAAGCAGGATGCACTGTCGTGAGACTTTAGAAACACAACCGGAGCGGTACCCCATCATTTACTGCCGGTGCGCGATGCATGTTATAAAATCGATTGGAAGCAATTCGTAAACACGCTCAGTTGAAATAAAATCACCCGAACGACACTTCCCGTTTTTTCTACTGTCACCGGTTCTTCAGAAACGTCCGGTTCAGGCTTTTCCCAAACCGGTACAGCAATCCATATAACCGGTTGAACACGGGCCGGTTCAGCAGCCTGACCAGAACCGGATGGCTGAGAAGATCCAGAATCGGCTTCCAGATCGGATACCGGTATGCGCCCAGCACCAGATTGACGTAACTCGCCTTCCGTTCATGATACTCCCTGGCATAACGGCTCTCGTCATCTCCGGACAGGATACCCTCCTGTTTGGCTCGCTCGTCTAAGCCCGTTTCGGGGAAGATCACCAGAGAGAAAAGCTGCAACCGGTAAGGCCGGGGAAACCGCCGGATCAGCCGCAACGTCTCCAGAAGATCCTCCGGATTCTCCCAGGGCGAGTCAATGATGAAATCATACGACGGCGGCACCATCCGATGGGAATACCGGTGAAGCAGCTCCACGGTCTTAAGCACTTTTTCGTTGGATATCCGGCGGTTGTAAATCCCCTGAATCCGCTGACTGCCGGTCTGAACGCCCATCTGAAGCCCATACAGCCCGGCATCCAGCAGCGCGGTCAGCTTGGGTTCGGTGATCGTCAGCGGACTCCCCAGACAGAAAAACGGCAATCCGATCTCCCGACGGTATCGTTCTGCAAACGCAATGATTTTTTCGTCGGGAGCCGCGAAAAACGAATCATCGGAAAATCCGATCCCCTGGATGAATGGATACCTGTCCCGGACCTGTTTCAGCTCCGCCAGAACATGATCATCGGATCGCCGCCGGAGATGTTTCTGGCCGTGATAGAGCTTCTGGAGGTAATCATTGCAGCAATAGCTGCACCGGTGAGGACATCCGCGGGTCGCCAGTGTCTGATACGTGACTTCCCCCCGGATACCGGATATCGGCCCGAGTCCGATGTATTTCCGCAGCAGTTCCAGAGTCATCGGCACCAGTTCGTTCGTGTCGTGGTCCCAGATATAGTGATTTTCCGGTCCATAATCGGGGAATGGGAGCATATCCAGATTCTGAATCAGTGGTCGGGGCGGGTTGGATAGAGTCCGGCCATCCCGTTGGAACCATAGATTGGGAATATCGGAGCAGTCTTCGTGTTTTTCCAGCCGGCTGATCAGATCGACAAACGCGTCTTCTCCCTCCCCGATAATGCTGAAATCTGCGTATCCCGCTCCATCCTGGGGCCGGATCGTCGGATGAATCCCGCCCCAGACAATGGCGATGTGGGGATTCCGTCGGATAGTCTGAGACAGCGTACGAGCCCGGTGGAGATAATTGGTCATCAGGGTGATGCCAGCCAGATCGCTCTGCCGAGCCAATTCCGTCAGCGAATCCAGGACGCGATCCGGATAGGTCTGCTCCGGATCGGACCGGCTCGTTTCATCTGCGGCAGAATGTGGCAGAAACACCATGTTGACATGATGACCACTCCGCAGCACACACGCGGATAAAATACGCAATCCGATGGATGCGATGTCCGAATAGGGGGATATCAGTAAAATCCGCATGAACGCCTCATTCTTGGGTAATGGTCAGTCCGCGTATGGCTGCGGCCAGATATCGGGCATCCGGATTGGACCCCTGAGTCACATCGACCGGCCGGCTCGCATGCCGAAACCGGAATTCCAGAAGATCAGCGGTTCCATGGACCGATCCGGACAATGCTGCCGTCTGGGTGGTCCAGCGGGGCGGATCCGGAAGCTGTATCTGCAGAACCGGATCGCCATTGAAGCACAATTCCAACTCCTGTGGCAAATCATCGTCCTGTTTCGCCGGCAGAACCTCGAACTGTATCCGGACCGGTGTTTGATCGGGATTGAACATGTGGACGGTGGCGGGATGGATTCCAGCCCAGCAGGCGGGTTGATCGATCCCCTTCCACTGCTCCATGGGATACCAGTGATCCGTAAAATAAAATCGGATGTTTGTGGGAGCAGGCTGATTCCATCCTGTGGGGAACGAAAAAATAGTTCGCTGATCATCCTTGGCGAGCAGGTTTCCGGAGAACCGCTGGCGAATGCCATCGAACACCCGGTCAGGAGTATCCGGCATGAACTCCCGATGAACGATCAGGGTTTCCGATTGCAGGATTGTTAGCAGATCGGACAACGCGACCGGGTCGGCATGAAGTAGTGTTTCGGCGGCTGTCTGGGGATTGGACAGGTTTCTGAGAAGCGGCAGGTGGGTGTTTCGATAAAAAACCGATACCGGTACCCGTGAGACAAATCCCGTGGTGATGGGACGGGCATGCCGGGTCTGATTGTATTGATACTGCCGGATATTCCAGGCATTTGGAACTTCCAGAACGCCGGGTGGAGATGCCGGATGCTGAGCCAGGATATCATAGATCGGTGGAATCTGAGCGGGTATAACGGGAATCGGGGCTGGGCAGAAATCCAATACAAGCAGACACCCGATGAGTCCTGTCCATCGCCGGCTTCGGATCCGTTCACCAATCGGGGATGTTAAAAACAGTGCGATTCCTATTGACAGAGTGATCCCGCATGGAATCATCAGGCGTCCGGGAGTCCGGGCGATACTCATTCCAGGGATTTGCTCCAGCAGCAGATACGGCATGGGAATGTTTAAGGCTGCCATGGACACATAGGGTCCCCACGAAGCGATCATGAGGCATCCGGAGGCGATCAGCCATTTCCGGACAGCGGGAGTCCCACGGATCAATCCGGCGATCAGACAAATCAATGGGATAATGCCGATGTACGCGACCGATTCGACGGGATTCCCGGGGAGTTTTTCATAATAGGGTGTGACCCGATGTTTCCACAATGGATGGAGGATGGATGGGATCAGCAGTGACAATGGCTGGATGCTGTACACCGCTTTTTCTTCCAGTGTACGGTCGGGGATATCGGGGTCTGGGGTGAGAAGTGGGAGTAATAGTGGCAGCAACAAGGCGATACTGATAATCCAGAGCAGACTGCTGTATAGAATGCCTCCCATCACGGTTCGCCAGGTAGTGATCGGGATGACCAGCCAGAAGATCAGCGCGATGAAAAGGAGGTGATACCAGCAGGTCGCTCCGGCGAGTGCTGTTGTCAGGCCGGCACAGATGGCATAGCCCGGTCTTTTCTCATGGATGGATTTGAGGAGCAGCCACAGGGAAAGCGGAATCCATCCGGTGCCGGCCAGATTGAGGTGGACTGTGGTGTGTATGGTTCGAGCCGGCCATAGCAGGGCGATTTCGCCGGCGATCACCGCATGGGTTCGTCTGACATGGAGTTCCCGTGCGAGGAGATAGGTGCCGATACCCGTCAGGAAGGCATGAAACAAGAGCAGCAGATTATGCATGGCAGGAAGCCCGTACCATGTGAAAAAGGGGACAGCGATCAGGCCATTGCCCAGTGAGAGGGTGTGTCTGATGAGTGGGACTCCGAAGGGGTGATGCAGCGATTGGGTGAACAAAAGAGGATGCTCGCCGGTGATCCAGCCATGAACCCACCACAGGTTCCAGCAGAACATGAATGAATCGCTGTCAGATACGGCTGCTCCAATAGGGTAAGTGGGGAGTCGATTGCCGATGGAGTCGGGCAGTGGCCATAGACTCAGCATGGCCAGAAATACGAAAATGGCTGTGACAATGATCCGTTCACGCATGGCCGATGACCTCATCGGCTGTTTCCAGACTCATTCTGGATATCATTCGCTGTCACTTCCGCCTTTCGGTGTCATCCCTGCGTCCCGTTGTCATCTCCATGAAGACGGGGATCTTCTGGATCCCATTGAAAATTCTTAATTCGCTGGAATGACACACTCCGTATGTTGGGAGTAGATCCGGGCCAGCCGATGGCGTGGGTGTTGTGGGAAATGGATATCCGGAACAGGATTGCCAAGTTATTCTGATTTGAGCCGGAGCAGTTCTTCTTCGAAGATCGTGTAGGTTTCGTTGTCAAACAGACAGAAGATAATGCGATCGAGAAGGCTTCCAGCCTTGAGGTAGGCAATGGTTGTCAGAAGCATCACACGGGCACATCGTTTTTTGGGGTAACCAAAGATACCGGTACTGATGGCGGGAAATGCGATCGAGCGAAGGTGATTTTTTTCTGCGATTTCAAGCGCACTCGCTGTTGCATCTGCAAGCTTTTTATCTTCATCGCCGGAACCCATGACGGGTCCGACGGCGTGAATGACATAGCTGGCAGGCAGATTTCCTGCGGATGTGATCACGGCTGTTCCAACCGCTGTACCGCCAATGTCATCACATTCTTTTTGTATGGCAGAACCTCCTTTTTTTCGAATGGCTCCAGCCACACCACCGCCCAGTATCAGATTTGAGTTTGCTGCATTTACAATTGCATCAACCGCCAGATCGGTGATATCTCCGAGTACCAATGTAATGATGCTGTCACCGACGCACATTTCCATAGATTCACAACCCTTCTTTTTTTGGCTATCGGCCAGTCTGAGTTGCAACGGGAGTGGCAGTGGGTTGAATATCCGGAGAAAGACCTCCTTTCAATCCGAGTATGATCACCCACAGAGCAGCGAGGACAATCGCACCTCCGATCAACCACCATTCCCACTGCTTCATTGTCGTTTTTTTGACAGTTTTGGGATCGGGTGTTGTTGGTCTGACTCTGAACCGGCTGACTTTTTTCAACTTACGCTGTTTCAAAGAACGTCCCATTCATTTCTCCTCATGATACGATTCGTGTACCTGCCTGATCATGAAATGCATCGAGAAGATGATCCGTATTCGTGATGATGACTTTTCTGCCACCCCACTCGAGGAACTGGATAGCGGCACGAATTTTGGGTGCCATGCTTCCTTCGGCAAATTCACCCTGATGAAGCAACCGTTTGGCTTCATCTTTCGTGATCTGGCCGAGGTTCTCCTGATTCGGTTTTCCATAGTTGATCGCAACCTGGCTTTCACCCATCAGGATGGCCATGAGCTGAGCTCCCACATCCCGCCCAAGAACAGATGATGAGAGATCTTTGTCGATGACCGCGTCGATGCCCTCCAATGTTCCATTCTCTTCCACATACACCGGAATGCCGCCTCCGCCGGCAGCGATGACGATGATGCCCTGATTGACCAGCACCTTGATGATATCCCGTTCCACAATTTCCAATGGAATGGGGGAGGGGACGATGCGTCGCCACCCTCTCCCGGCGTCTTCCATGATATCCCAGTTTCGTGCTTCTTTCTGCCGGAGCGCTTCTTCGTAAGAATAGAAGGGACCGACAGGTTTGGTTGGATTTTTCAGGGTAGGATCGTTGCGATCCACGATCACCTGAGTCAGCAGGGTTGCGACGGACATTTTAACGCCGTCCAGTCGCAGCTTATTGATCAGTGATTGTCCGATCATGTACCCCATGCTGCCCTCAGTATCAGCCACCAGCATTCCCAAAGGCTCTTCCGGAACTTTATCCAAGGCCGTATCGACTCGTATCAACGCATGCCCGACCTGTGGGCCGTTTCCATGAACAATAATCGGCATGAATCCGGCTTTGATGATATCTGTAATCCCTTTTAAAACCCGGCGCGTATTGGCAAATTGTTCCGTAACCGTCCCGCGCTGACCTTTGCCGATCAAGGCGTTGCCACCGATGGCAATCACTGCGACCTTGGAAAGTTGAGGAAGATTCTGCATGTTATATTCCTTTATTCTTGAGAAAAGCCAGAATCTTCTGTTCCAGTTCTGCGGAGCCTTCCGGGCCAAGCTCATATGTCACCCGGGTTGATGGCTGCCGGATGTGAATGACACGGCGGAGATCGATGGGGGTTCCAATCACTACCGAATCGCAATCTGTTGCCGCAATGGTCGCTTCCAGATCCTTCATCTGCTGCTCACCATATCCCATGGCTGGAAGCAGAACGCCGATTTCCGGATATTTCCGGAATGTTTCGGAGATGGTTCCCACTGTAAATGGTCTCGGATCCACAATGTGAGCGGCTCCATACTTTTCAGCAGCCACCGTTCCCGCTCCCAGTTTCATTTCGCCGTGAGTGAGCGTCGGACCATCTTCGATCACCAAAACGCGCTTACCTTTGATCATGTCCGGATTCTCGACAGTCACCGGGGATGTGGCCTGGATGATGGCAGCATCAGGATTCAGGAATTTGGCGTTTTCCATGACAATCCGGATGCCATCGGGTGAAGCGGAATCGATTTTATTGATGATGATGATATCCGCAAGGTTCATATTTGTTTCACCCGGATAATATTTGATCTCATGGCCGGGACGATGGGGATCCGTGACGGTGATGTACAAATCCGTCTTATAAAAGGACATATCGTTGTTTCCACCATCCCATAAGATGATATCCGCTTCCTTCTCGGCGTCCCGGATAATTTTTTCATAATCAACGCCCGCATACACAATCACGCCGTTCGCAATATGGGGTTCGTATTCTTCCATCTCTTCGATGGTGCATTTGTGATGGTGCAGGTCGTCGATCGTGGCAAACCTCTGAACGATCTGCTGTTCCAAATCGCCGTATGGCATGGGGTGGCGGATCGCGACAACCTTCAGTCCGCGTTTTCGTAAAATATTGGAGATACATCGGGTTGTCTGACTTTTCCCGCACCCGGTGCGGGTGGCGCAGATTGCGATCACCGGTTTGCATGATGCCACCTGGGTTTTCTTGATCCCCTGAACCATGAAATCCGCTCCACATGCATTCACAGTCGCTGCATGATGCATCATATAGTCATAGCTCACATCCGAATAGGCAAACGTGACCAGATCCACATCATGCTCCACAATCAGTTCCGACAACATGGATTCCGACAGGATCGGTATTCCGTTGGGATACAGGTTCCCCGCGAGCTTTGGTGGATAGGCTCGGCCTTCGATATTCGGTATCTGAGTCGCAGTGAATGCGATGACATCATATTCAGGATTATCCCGGAAGAAACAGTTGAAGTTATGGAAATCTCGACCGGCTGCTCCCATGATGATAACTTTACGCTTTTTCATAAACCCTCCGAAAAGACGATATTATAGCTTTGATCAGCAAAGATGTAACTCCATATATAGTAAGTGAGTTCGATAAACAAACCCTGCAACATAGTGAATCTTAGTATGTAAACATGTTAAGTCAAGACTGAATCCTGATTTCTACGAAACATCCCAGATACCGGCCATCCGTACTCCCTTCTTCCGTAAACCGTGGAATGAATCCGTCTGAAGAGCGAATTGTCACGGAATAGCAGTAAGATGGATCTCCGTTCAGATTGTAAAATATCACCGGTTTGCCGGGAGCTTGTTCGATTTCAAATAAGGTGCCGGGATCAACCCGTCGTGAAAAGGAGGCGGAGCCGAATGTCCCGGATATAGTGTTTCGGGATCCACCGTTTCGGATCCGGACTGAAAACTGATGCACCGGTTTCCAGCACCGAAGAACGAGTGAAGCCTGCGCATCGCCTTTGACCCAGAATCCTCCCAGTTCCTGTCCCCACTGATTATCGTCTGCAAAATAAACATGAAAATCGTCGAACGGGACCCGCATGTGCCGTGGGTCATCCAGTGGCCAGGAGTTCAACAGGGTGATCTCGGGCGGGAAGGGATTGAAACAGGTACGCTTGGAAACGTCCCGGTAGTGAGCCATGGAATCGATTGGGTTCAGTGCAATCGGTCCGGTGAAGATGCCGGTAATCAGTGCGATCGCCAGGATGGTGCGGCGCTGGGGGACTTGTCGCAGCAGCAGAAAGAACGCCGGCAGAAAACTGATCAGATATCGGTTGCCGACGGCACAACTCCCACCATGATAATTCGATGGAATATAGACAAGATGAAATACGATCAGACCGGTGCAGACGATCCACATCGAACGGCGAGCGTGAGTCCATTTCCGGTCAGAGTCGCTTTTTCTCAGGAAGGGGAGGGCGAGAATCATGCTCATGGCTGCCGGTAAATAATAAGGAATGAGTCCGGAAAATCGTCCGATAAAAAAATACCGCAGATTGTGCCCGAGTGTATCCCAGTGAAAGATGAATTTCGTGGATCGGGTGGAAATCTCGTTACCGGTATTGTCAAACGTATATTCCGGTGATTCAAACGGAAAGTGACCGACGATCCGTTTCCGGTCTCCACCATGCGAAATGGTCTGACCGATCAGCAGTTGAGTGATGAGAAAGACAATGGCTGTCCCGATAATAAACGCGACGATCAGTTCGATGGCAGGGATAAGACACCGCCATGCGGCTGCGGCCGATCTCCGATCCGATCCGGGGACAAGAAACTGGTTCGGTTGAGACCCTCGCCACAGCAAACTCGACAAGGGAGCAATCAGGAACAGAGCATTGGGAGGCCGAGCTGCTGTCGCAACTCCCAGTATGAAAGCCGAGATAAATAATGATCTGTATGAAGTTGACGGATCATTTTCCCATCTCAGCCACGCCATCAATCCGAGCATCAGAATCGCGCTGTTGAACAGATCCGGAGTCAGCGTGAAAATGTAGGCTGGTACAGCAGATAATCCCCAGAAGATGAAACTCCACAGAAGGACATCGGTCTTACTGCCTTTCTGTCCTGGAAATGCCCAGAAGCCACTCCATAACAACACAGCAAAACAGAGCACATTGACGATAAGGAGACCATTGGTATCGCGGAAATAGACAGCAATGGAAGCGATCAGGGGATACAGAATCGGTTTGGCATAATGAATAATATCCGGTCTTGTGTCATCAGCAACAAGCAATATTCCTTGGGGACCATTGATCCATGACTGGGTTATCCGAATCAGATCGTCGCGGGTATATTGGAGATCATGGTCACAGACCAGACTCCGAGCCATCGCATAATAGGTTGCGGAATCTCCCAGAAATCCATTCCATTTTGATGGCAGATCAATGTGCGCCGCTGCAGATAACAGAGCGATGATCCAAAACAGCATCAACCATGTGAGGGCCGATGTCCGGGATTGCTCAGTCGTCGACATTCAATCGCTCACGAACGAGATAAATCGGTTTCTTTTGCGATTCGTGATAGGTACGGATGCTGATTTCGCCTAATAACCCCATGATAATGAACTGAACTCCGATAATGATTAAAAATCCTCCGATGAGCAGGAGAGGATTTCGGGTCATTGTTCGGATTGGGGAACCATGAACATGGATAATCCGCATTGCGATTGTCGATATCCCGCATAAAACACCCAGAAGGATCGACCAGAGGCCGGTGGCTCCGAAAATCTGAATCGGACTGGTTGCGTAGCTCATCAGAAACTTGATGGTGATCAGATCTAGCAGCACTCTGATGGTACGGGAGATGCCGTATTTGCTTTTTCCGAACTGCCTGGGATGGTGCATGACCGGGATCTCTCCGATTCGAGCGCCAGCCCATTTTGCCAGAACCGGCAGAAACCGATGGAGTTCTCCGTAGAGCTGGATATCCGCCACAATTTCCTTCCGATAGATTTTCAGACTGCATCCCAGATCCGAAACAGGAACATGGGTGACCCGCTGGATGAGTTTATTGGCGAGTATGGAAGGGAGGCGCCGGGACAAAAACGGATCCTGACGATTTTCCCGCCATCCGCTGACCATGTCGAACCCCTCATTCAGCTTCTCGATCAGCCGAGGGATATCCGCGGGATCGTTCTGGTTGTCACCATCCATCGTCACAATCATGTTGCCACGAGCCAGATCGAACCCCGCAGCCAGTGCCGGCGTTTGACCGAAATTCCTCCGCAGCCGTACCACTTTCAGTTGGTGGTCCATTTGAGACAGATGCTTCAGAATGGCATACGTTCGATCCGTGCTGCCATCGTCGATTGCGATGATTTCGCAGTTCCAACGATTCGCATTCACCACACGTTTCAGGGATCGAAAGAGATTTTCGACATTTTCCTCTTCATTATAGAAAGGAACGATAATCGAGAGTTCTGGATCAGTCATGAGTGGTTCTTTCTGATAACACAGTGTCCGTTCGATAGTGAGTATAAGTCAGAAATAATGGCCATGAAACTGCCGGAATAAAGATAAAGATTTCATGAACAATGGCTTTCAGATTGGCCATTGACAGGAGCTTATCGAGAGAGGTCTGGTAGATCTCCAGGAAAAAGACAGGTCCCTGGAAAAATGTATGGACAAACGGCCAGCCCAGCATCACGCCGTAGGATGGATCGGTATAACGTGTGAGATAATCGGTCAGAATATGGAATGACGTCAGCATAACGGGGCTGATCCATCGCATGGGTTGGATGTCCTTCCGTAAAATAACATCATAACTCAGAACAAACAGTCCCATGAGGAGAGCAAAAACGGGAGTGTGGGTGTACTGATGATGGTAGTCCAGCGTAGAGGATAATCCGAGCCAGAGTATGGTGACCAGATCTAAATCCGGACTCATACTGAAAAATAAGCACGTGGCCAATCCGGTTGATGACGGATGTTTTTTTCTGAGTGCACAATATCCCAGATAAACGCTGAGTCCACAACAAGTATGCCCAATTGGAGACATTGGAATCACCCCCTTCCCGATTCCAGAAGGAGGATACTACACCAAAACCATTCATGAGGCGAATGGATCTTGGCATCATGGAGCAATGTGGTATTGCAAATCGTCAGATTCTCAATATAATCCGCTGCAGAGAATGAACACGGATCTCATCATCATTTTAATATTACTGGGATTTTCCGGTTTTTTTTCTGGGAGTGAAAGCGCAGTGTTCAGCCTGCGCTGGTGGCGATTGCACTATTTACGTCACCGGGGAGATGCTTCCGGCCGGCACCTTGCAGAGTTATTGGATCGGCCCCGGAGGCTCCTGATTGCCATTCTCGTCGGAAACACCATTGTTAATGTAGCGGCCAGTTCGATTGCGGAACGCGTTGTCGGGGAAAACCTGCCGGAACAGGGTGTATGGATCGCGATTATGGCAATGACGATTCTCCTGCTTCTACTCGGTGAAGTCACTCCCAAGACATTGGCTGTTCAGAATCCCGAGCGAGTGGCTTTGCTCGTTGCCCGGCCACTCAAACTGCTTTGTTTTATCATGTCTCCGCTCCTGTATGTGTTCAGCAAAATATCCGCATTCACGACGCGACTGGGTATCCGGAATCAATCCCATCCGAAATTACATGGAATAACCGATTTCATGAATCTGGTCGCAGAGAGCGTACAAGCGGGAATCATCACAGCCGCAGAGCGGGATGTTGTTTCATCGATTGTGGCAATGGCTGATGTTCCGGTTTCAAGAGTCATGGTTCCCCGCACGCAGATCATCGCACTTCCGGAAGATGCATCCTACGATGAAGCGGTCAACACCTTTCTGCACCATGAGATTTGGCGGATTCCAATCTATCGGGAGTCATTGGATTGCATCGTCGGTGTATTGTATGCCAAAGATTTGATCACCGGTCAGATCAATCCTTCTCAGCAGAAATCGCCTGGATTGCTGGCGCGGGAACCATATTTTGTTCCTGACTGCATCAGTGTCAAACAGTTGTACGCGGCATTCCGGCAACAGCAGATCCTGTTTGCCGTCATATTGGATGAATACGGTGGAACGGCTGGTATCGTCACGCATGACGACATCCTCCACGTTCTGTTTCATCCCGTGGGAGAGGAGAAGAATGATCTGGATCACGCTGTGGAGTGTCACCCGGATGGTTCATTCACTGTGGAGGCGAGCATTTCTCTGGACGAACTGGCTCGATTGACAGGCCTGAGGCTGGAATCCGAGGCGTTTCGCACATTGAACGGGTACCTGCTGGACCACTTCGGAATGGTTCCCCGGGAGGGGGATTCGATGCAGTTGCGGACGGACGAATCCGGGACTTTGCAGCAGTGGGTTGCCATCGTTCAGAAGACATCCTTTACTCAGATTGAATGTGTCCGTATCCAGCCGGTTCCGATCACGGAAAATCCATCGGAATGAATGCACCGATGAATCCCGAATGGTATTTCGGACTGAGCATCATGTGCGTTATGTTGTCATTCTTTTTTTCAGGAACCGAAACCGGGATTCTGAAACTGGATCCGATCAATCTCCGGCAACGAGCCTCGAAAGGATCCACCGCTGCAACACAACTGCTCTTTCTTCTTCAACATAAAGAAATTGTTCTGGCATCGATGCTGATCGGTAATAATCTGGTTCTCGTTACATTCAGTGCGCTCACGACATCCTATCTGTCCCGGCAATTTGAGGACACGGCTGCGCTGTTGTCGGTGGCGATTGTTACCCCACTGCTCCTGATCATCGGTGAAATACTCCCAAAATCACTGTATTTATCATACGGAACGACCATTCTGTTTGTGACGGTACCCGTGGTGACGTTTTTCTTTTACCTTTTTAAACCGGTTGCACATATCATGATCATTCTGCCACGGATTCTGTTTTCGCGAAAAAATGCGAATCCATCATCGGAAGTGACATCTCGCGATGAAATTCATACATTGATTCGTATGGGTGCGTTATCCCAGGAGATCGCACCTGAAGAGCAATCCATGATTCATCACCTGTTAGAATTTCGCGAAAAACGAGTCCGGTCCGTTATGATTCCATTGATGGATATCGCGACGATCCACAGTGAAGCGACCATCGGTGAGGCAAATGAAATCATTCAAGCGAGTGGTGCTTCGCGGATTCCGGTGTATCGGGGAAGAGAGGAAAATATCATCGGTATTCTGGAAGCGATTGATCTGCTTCGAGCCCATGATCACGCCGCATCCATACAGCCATTCATACAATCCCCCCACATCGTTCCCGAACAGCAGAAGGTGATTGAACTCCTCCCGGTTATATGGACAGGAAGTGAAATCGCGATTGTTGTGGATGAATATGGTGTGGCTGTCGGAATCGTCACAACCGAAGACCTGATCGAGGAGATCATGGGGGATATTAAGGATGAATTTGATTTGCGGGAGCAGCCGAAAAGTACTGAAATGGGTGAGGGGCGCTATATCATTGATGGTAAGATGCCGGTAGGGGAGTTTAATGAACGGGTGTCAGATCGAATCCCGAAAGGAGATTACGAAAGTGTGGCGGGCTTTCTGATATCACGCATTCAGCGTATTCCCTCCACAGGAGAAACAGTCGAAATCAATGGAATGAAGTTTATCATTCTGGAGTCGAATCCCCGTCGGGTTGCCAAGCTTATGGTTCAGATCCCCAAAACACCCGTACACCTGAATTGACAGATTTGGAAACCAATCCGATCACGTCAGATGATTCAGACTATCATTTTAAAAAGCGAGAGATATTAAAAAAAAAGTAGAAAACGTGATTAATATCAGTTAGATCGACATAAAAATGAGGAAATTTTTGAAATTCTGTAAAAATTTCGGCTTGCAAAACAAATATGATAATGCCATTAGTATTAGCACTCGCATGAGGCGAGTGCTAACAACGCGGAATGCGATGTAAACTGGAAACTTTTCATCAGGAGGTAATTTCAGATGAGTCTAAAGATTCGTCCTCTGAATGATCGTATTATTGTGAAGCGGATGGAACAGGAAGAACAGAAATCATTGGGTGGTATCATTATTCCGGATACTGCAAAAGAAAAGCCGCAGGAAGGTATCGTGATGGCTATTGGTCCGGGGAAACTGGATAAGTCCGGCAACCGGATTGCTCCTGAAGTCAAAGTCAATGACCGGATCCTTTTCGGCAAGTATGCAGGCAATGAGATCAAGGTCGATGGCCAGGAATATCTGATCATGCGTGAAGATGATGTTCTGGGCATTATCGAGTAACATTGTCCGGCAACAAAGATATTTAACCTTTTTATATATTTAAGGAGAACGTGAGATGGCAAAGCAGATTAAATACGGCGAGGAAGCTCGTGCAGCGATCCTCAAAGGAGTTACCCAGCTTTCAAAAGCGGTAAAAGTCACATTGGGTCCCAAGGGACGGAATGTTGTTCTGGATAAAAAATTTGGTGCACCAACCAGCACAAAAGATGGTGTTACCGTTGCGAAAGACATTGAACTGCAGGATCCGTTTGAGAATATGGGTGCTCAGATGGTCAATGAAGTTGCTTCAAAGACATCCGACGTTGCGGGTGACGGAACAACAACAGCGACTGTTTTGGCCGAAGCCATTTTCCGCGAGGGATCAAAAAATGTTACCGCAGGCGCGAATCCCATGGAAATCAAGCGTGGTATCGATAAATCCGTGGATACTGTTGTGGCATTCCTAAAGGATTTGGCAGTGCCGATCAATGACAGTGAACAGATCGCCGCGGTCGCTTCCATTTCTGCGAACAATGATCCGACCATTGGTAACATCATTGCCGCAGCCATGGATAAAGTCGGAAAAGATGGCGTTATCACTGTTGAAGAATCAAAATCCATGGAAACCCATCTCGAAGTGAAAGAAGGGATGCAGTTTGATCGTGGGTATTTGTCTCCCTATTTCGTCACAAATTCCGAGCGGATGGAAACGGTTCTGGAAAATGCATATATCCTGATTTACGAGAAGAAGATTTCTTCTATGAAAGATATGCTGCCCATTCTGGAACAGATCGCCCGTATGGGAAAACCACTCTTTATCATTGCCGAAGATGTTGAAGGCGAAGCCTTGGCGACGCTTGTGGTCAACAAATTGCGAGGCACTCTGAATGTCGCTGCGGTCAAGGCACCGGGCTTTGGTGATCGCCGTAAAGCCATGCTGGAAGACATCGCGATTCTGACCGGCGGAAAAGCCATCTCGGAAGATTTGGGCATCAAGCTCGAGAATATCCAGTTGAAAGATCTCGGCCAGGCTAAACGGATTACGGTTGACAAAGACAATACCACGATCGTGGAAGGCGCTGGCAAAGAAGAGGATATCCAGGGCCGCGTTAAGCAAATCAAAGCCCAGATTGAGGAAACCACCTCCGATTATGATCGTGAAAAATTGCAGGAACGGCTGGCGAAACTGGTCGGTGGCGTTGCTGTCCTCAATGTCGGTGCAGTTACCGAAGTTGAGATGAAAGAGAAAAAAGCGCGCGTCGAAGATGCACTCAATGCAACTCGCGCCGCAGTCGAAGAAGGCGTTGTCCCCGGGGGTGGCGTTGCATTGCTGAGATCACTGAAGGCACTCGAAAAATTATGTCTCACCGGTGATCAGCATATCGGTAAGATGATTGTCGCCCGGTCTCTCGAAGAACCCGCTCGTCAAATTGTCACCAATGCCGGTCTGGAAGGATCCGTGATCGTTCAGAAGCTGAAAGACATGGAAACCAATTTCGGATTCAATGCCGCAACAGAAGAATACGTGGATATGCTCAAAGCCGGTATTCTGGATCCGACAAAAGTCGTTCGGACTGCACTTCAGAATGCCTCCAGTATTGCTGGCCTGATGCTTACAACCGAAGCTCTGGTTACCGATATTCCGGAAAAAGAAAAAGAACCTCCAATGCCTCAAGGCGGCGGAATGGGTGGAATGGGCGGGATGTATTAATCCGGTTCCCCCGTAAATAACAGATCATTATGACTCCCTCTGGATTTTTCGGAGGGAGTTTTTTTATGTGCAACCCATGCCGATGGCTGGGAGGGTGTTGATAGTATCTTTTTTGGTGGTCCCCATGCATTTGCACTTCTGACGAAACATGTGCGTGCAGATACTTTCTTTACCCTCTCCCGCCGGGAGAGGGTCGTCGGCTGATCCAGCACGAACCAATCCATCGACGCGGCCGACGGGGTGAGGGAAACAAGCCTGATGGCCTCGTTCCGAGCCGATGAAATTGTATGTCGGATCCAGCCCAGACATGTTCTTTGGAGTCAAATAACCGGAGATGGTTCGCAATTACCCCTGATAGTGCATGGAACAGATGGAAAAGATGGCCGACGGGGAGAGGGAATGTGGATGCAATTCAGGCCGTTACCTGATGGTCGTGGACAATTACGTTTTTTTTCACAATAGAAATCGTGTTATCCTTTCAGCGTCCTTCTCTGATCAGAGCGAATGTAACATCAGCGCCGGGTGATTCATATCGGGTCAGATCTCATGCACAAAATTTTGCGATTTGTTGCCGTTTAATCAGTTTCCCATTACCATGGCTGGACCAGGCTGATGAAACAGGTCGACTTGTCAGCATGAGAAGATCACCTGCGTAATTTTATTCGATTTTTAATCCGGGATTTATTTCGATGACGATGATGACTGATTCCCAGGCTCAGACACGATACCCGCTCTGGAGAGCACTGATTTTACCCTGGACACTGATTTTGATCTTCTTCTGGCCGATCCTGTTTTCTGCGGTACCACTCAATGCAGACTGGCTCGCAATGAATTTCTATCCATGGAAAAATCCGGACATTGTGCGGTGCCATAATCCGGAGATTGACGATCCGATCCTGGAATATTATCCATTGGCATGTCGTGCAGCGGAATCCCTCCGTAAAGGGATCATTCCCCTTTGGAATCCGCAGATCGGGTGTGGGGTTCCTCAGTTCGGTGATTTTCACTCACTTCCGTTTGATCCATTATTCCTTATGTCATTCATGATCATTTCCAATAACCCAACCGCATGGGCTGTATTTATTCTGCTTCAATTTTTTGTCATGACCGCTGCGATGGCTGGCTTTTTGAGAAGTCGGGATGTTTCGGCATGGGGAGCATCGCTGGGTGCCATCTGCCTCGCATTTTCCGGTCCGGTTGTGACGCGATGTACTCTGAGGACATTTGCCGGAGCTTTGATCGGGATGTTTTTTGCGTTATGGGCTTTGGAAAATCGTTTCAATGCCCGGAAACAATGGTATTTATTTCTGGCGGCCGCTGCATTGGCCACTACATTATATGCCGGACATATTCAGTTCACATTCTATTCCTGGATTCTGATCTCGGGATACTGCATTTATCGGAATCTGGCGGCCTTTTCCTGGAGATCCCTGATACGGGCGGTTTCCGATACCATGATCCTATGGTCTCTGGCATTGCTGATCAGCATGCCGTCCTGGCTGTCGGAACTGGAACTTCTCGTTCGCACACTGAGAGGGGATCCGGGGCGGTATTTTCCGAGTTTCCGCTTCAGTTGGGGACCATGGCTCACGTTTTTATCTCCCGATATTCTGGGCCATCCAGCGGATGGCAACTATTTTGGTCTGTATATTTATTATAAATCCTATATTAATTTGCCGGTGCTCTATATCGGCATCATCCCGCTGCTCATGGTGATCTATGCGTTCGGCACAAAAACGAAAGGTGTGGCATTTTTTGGGAGCAGCCTCATGGGGATCCTGACTTTTCTGACCATCCTCAACATTCGATGGGTTCGAACCGCTGCGTTCACGATCTGGCCATCATTGTTCAGTATGGAGCCGGGACGCCTGGCGATGTTGGTCGCACCATTGGCTTGCATATTGGCGGCAGAAGGTGCTTCGATGTTCTTTCGAGCCCATCGTCATAAGTGGGACCGCCAACTGATTGTCTTACCACCTGTGACTCTCATCGGTCTGATTTCATTGGGTTCCGGCATCCTGTGGCTTTTTCGGAAACCGTTCTACCAGATCGCACAGGACAATTCCTTGCTCCTGTATTATCTGAAACTTCAGAACGATCACGGACTCCTCTTGCTGACTCCCCAGATCCGTACGTGTATGGTGTTTTTGATGCTCTCAATTGCCATCATGATCCTCGCACGCTCCAATAAAATGACGCCAAGGATTCCAGCCGGACTGATGATGCTTTTGGTGGCTGGCGATCTGTTGCCGGTTTCTGCGAAATACAATCCATTTGTCAGATGGGATGTGATGTCGGTATCAGATGATATCATGACCAACTGGCCCCAGACCGGTCCGTTTTCGGGGCGGTTACTGGGCATAGATGGCAATCATTCCCGTGATAATGCCGGGGAAATCCTCCCGCCGAACTCGAATTTGTATTTCGGGAGTTATGATTTCCGAGCGTACATGTCTACCCCGCCTGCCCGACTTCTTGAATTGCTGAACATGATCGAGCCACGGAGCTATTTTGACCGGAGGCTCTCACTAAAGGCACGGCCGTTGTTTGAAATGGCAGGCGTTCGATGGCTGCTGACCGCTCCATATCACCAAATCGATGGATTATCACTTCGAAATGAAACCCCCGGGATCAGAATCTATGAAAACCAGAATGCATTTGAAAAGGGATGGCTGGTTCCCAATATCTACCCGATGGAATCGCTGGAAAAAATGTGGGCTGCCGTGACATCCGGTGAATTGGACTGGCATCGGGATGCAATGGTGGAAGGTATTCCGGCGGAGAGCATCCTCCAGTCCGAAAGTGATCCAACCAACGAAACTGTGCGTCTGGTGAAAGCGACCGATCATTATCTGGAGTTTCAGGTGGATGCCCTGATGAATACCTTTCTGGTTGTCAATGATACCTATTATCCAGGATGGCAGGTGACAGTAAATGATCAGCCCCAACGAATCTATCCAGCCAATCATGCGTTTCGGGGTGTTTTCCTGGCTGGCGGGCACTCGGTCGTAAAAATGTACTATAAACCGATATCCTTTCTCCTCGGTGGTTTTAGTTTGGCCCTCAGTGTGTTAGGATATGGCGTTATTGGAAGCCGATATGGCCGATAATGGGAGGTTTTCATGCGTTGTAATGTCATATGGTTATTGGTGCTGTTGATGACCGGCGGCGTATCCGCCGGAGATGCAAGTTTGCGCGTAACGCCAGTTGTCAAAGCCGTTCAGGAGGCAAGCCCTGCTGTCGTGAATATTTCAACGGAAAAAGTCGTCACCGTGAGCGATTTCAATCCATTCGGTCACGGTTGGGTCAACAACTTTTTTCAGCCGATGAACCGGCGTAATATCACACGGACAAGTCTGGGTTCCGGTGTTATCATCCGACCGGATGGCATCATTCTGACCAATGAACACATTATTCTTCCCGCTTCAAAAATTACGGTTACATTGGGAGATGGCATGGAGTATGAAGCGGATCTGATCGGCGCTTCAAGACGATTGGATCTGGCGCTGCTGAAAATCAATGATAAGAATCCATTACCCTTTATTCCGCCGGGGTATTCCAATGATCTGATGATCGGTGAAACTGTGATCGCGATTGGCAATCCATTCGGATTGAGCAGCACGGTCACAACGGGAGTGATCAGTGCATTGAACCGGACCATCAGTTTCAAAGATCAGGAATCCGGCCAGACACATACCTATTTTAATTTTATCCAGACCGATACATCCATTAATCCCGGTAATTCCGGTGGGCCATTACTGAATATTCTCGGGGAGCTGGTCGGGATCAATACCGCGATCTATGCGGAAGCCCAGGGCATCGGATTTGCCATCCCCATTGACAAAGCCAAACGGGTATTGGATGACCTGCTGGAAAAAGGAGATGTTCCCCGGATATGGTTGGGCGTCCATGTTCAGGAATTGACGCAGGCATTGGCTCAGCATCTCAGAATTCAGTCTGAACAGGGTGTGCTGATCTCAGAGATTCGTACGGACAGCCCGGGTGAGGCTGCTGGGTTGCAGTCCGGAGATGTGATCACGAAAATGGATGGGCAATCCATTCTGAGTCCCGCAGAGTATCGGGAACGGCTTCGGGAGTATACCCCTGGAAATCAGATCCTGATGCATGTTTTGCGTGGAGAAAAAGAATTGGATATTCCGGTCACAGCTCAGGAGTTGCCACTCGCCCGGCGGAAGGAACTGGCATGGGATCTCGTGGGGCTTCAGGTCAGAGATTTGACTTCATCGGATATCAGCTCCGGTCGCTTGATGGTCGATAAAGGCGTCATGGTGACGAATGTCAGAACAGGCTCCCCTGCGGAAAATGTCGGTATTAAAGCAGGGGATGTGCTGCTTCAACTTGATCGCGATAACATCACGAACGAACAACAGTTTCTGGAAGGAATTAAAAATGCCGTCAATCAGGACTCCATTATGCTCGTCGTGATACGACGGACAAATGCTTATAGGGTGAGTCTGGAACTCGAATAGATCCGCCCAATTTCAGATTCTCCGCTTTCGCGTGACCACAAATCGACGCAAATGGAATCGTCCGGATGTCATTCTCCACTGACCGTGATCTCCCCAATACGAAACGTGGGACAATTGATGGATTGCCGATAGGTCAGATCATTGCCGATCCGGTCAATTCGCCTGAGCAGGTCGAGGGCATTGCCACAGATGATGGTTCTTGAAATGGCTGGCCCCAATTTTCCTTTCTCAATAATTCGTCCGGCAGCTCCGGCAGAGAAATCCCCTGTGATGATATCCACGTTGATCCCAATCAGTCGGGTGATATATACAGCTCCATCAGATTCTGAAATAATCTCCTCAGGAGATGCCGGACCGGGTTTCATTATGACTTCCATCCAGCCGATGTGAGGCGGAATCCTGGAATTTCGAATCGTACTTCCAGGCACTCTGCCGCTCTCAAGAGCCGTCGTTATGCTGTCGAAAAAACCACACAGAAAGCCGTTTTGAATCAGATCAAAGGAACGGGAAGGGAGTCCTTCTCCATCAAACGGGCACGAAAATGGAGAATGATTTCTGCATGCATCCGCTGTCAGAGTGACGGATTCCGAAGCGATCGGCTGGCTGTTCAGCCCTGCCAGAACGGATTGCTTGTGATTGATGTGCCATCCATTGAAGCATGGCAGCAATCCAGTTATAAAGGCACGTCCGGCATTGGGATGGAGTATCACTGCTCCTCTGCTGCGGGGGATCGACTGGATGCGCCACGGCTGGGGAATGCATCTGGAAATCTCCATCAGAATATCAGATGCAGGATTTGTGTACGCTGCCATGACCCTGAAATCATCATGGATTGTATGATGACGTCCATGTGTCTGAACTACCCTGATCTGATGGGTGTATCGGGTACGTGTATGCCGAGCTTCGAGGTGATGTGTATTGAGAAGTCCAATCTCCTGATGTTGTTGGGTGAAAAAGATCGAGATATGGACGGATTTGGAGCTTGCAGCGCGGATTGCGTGATCAAGATTGAGAAGTGGTCGGATCTGCCGATCGTTGATGTGAGGTGTGTAATGGGGATCGGTCGTTCCGGTAATGAGCGGATATCCGATTGGTTGTGGAAGTTCGAAACGAGGAATAAGGGGAGCTGATTCAGTGGGATCAGAAAGTCGCGCTAGAATCTGATCCAGAGTGTCCGGGCTCGGATTCGAGGTGGAGAAAAATGCGGATCGTCCATTTTTAATCAACCGGATTCCGATGCCGTGATTGTGGCAGTTTGTCTGCAGATGAATGTGCCCGTTTAATATTTTAACCGCGCTTTCCCGACAGGACTCCTGAAAAACATCTCCAGTGAACTTCCGATGTTTCATCACGTCCAGGATATCGCGGATCGATATGTCGTTCATTCAGCATTCCAGACAGTGGTCAGCGGCTGCTTCCGATGGTAAGGGCATTGATTCGGATGGTCGGCTGACCACAGGACATGGAACAAACTGGTTCCTTTTCATGAAATAGTGGGAAGATGGATAAATCAGTGCCGACACGGTCAATGCGTTTAAGCATATCGATTCCTCGGCCGGAGAGTGTAACGCCATGCAACGGATCGGTGATTGTTCCATTTTGAATATGATAGGCTTCCCGGACATTGAGTTTGAAAGTGCCGGATACAGGATCGGAATCACCACGTTCAAAGCTTCGGCAATAAATGCCTTCCGGAGTATCTGCGAGCATTTTTTCGGGAACGTCCTCTCCATTTTCAAGATAGAGATTGGTCATGGTGACTTGTGGATGGTGCTGGTATGACAGGCGTCGTCCATTCCCGGTCAATGGAAGTCCCAGAAAGTTGGAAGAAACGAAATCTGTCATACAGGATTTAAGAATCCCCTTGTCGATGAGCACGGTTTGTTTCGTCTGTGTTCCTTCATCATCGATATGAGAAGTGCCGGATGCTTTGGGATACATGCCATTATCGACCACGGTGATTTTGTTTGAGGCGATCAGTGTGCCAAAACGGCCCATAAAATCGGAAGCATTCTGCATGATCGCATCACCTTTCAAGCCCTGACCGACTGCGTAGTGGAAGAGTATTCCACCGGCACCTCCTTCCAAAATGACCGGAAAGACACCGGTTGGCGGTGATTTTGCCTGGAGCATATGTACGCTTTCTTCTGCTGCACGAGCAGCGGCGATCTCCGCGACCGGAGAATCGAAAAACTCAAAACCGCCTTTATGGGAGATGGCATTTCGACCGATAAACCGTTTATTGCCTGACCGGGAAAGGATATTGAAGTTCATCAGGATCATGGGTTGATAGTCAACACGATGGATGCCTCTGGAGTTCGCCACCAGGATCCAGCGGATCGCGTCTTCGTATTGAATTTCGATCGATTCCACCAGATTGCTTGTTTTCTTTGCAGAATAAGCCGCACGCTCAACGATTTTCATACAAGCTTGATCCGGAATCTGATTTAACGGTCGGATGGAAAAAATGGATCCCCGAATCCGCTCCGCTTTGGCTGGCAATGAGAAGGATTTCTGAGATTTTCCTCGCGGGTGGATAAGCTCATGTGCTTTCCGTGCGGATGCTTTGATTTTGCTTTTTTCGAATCCGTCAGTATAGGAGTAGCCGGATTGGATTCCCTCGATGACCCGGACACCAACTCCCTCGGATAATTCCAGTTGAACGGGATGTGTGGCTGTATTCATCCAGTGGATTCGACGCCGCAGGCAATGTTCAACAAACACTTCCGCCAGATCCCCTCCCTTGCGGCCGGCGATCTTCAGAATGTCCTGGAGATCTTCGGGATCACATTCAAATGAATCGCCAATGATATCTTTTCCTTGAATTCCACTCGCTCCTGTCAATCCCGTTCCAATCGCTGCCGCAGCAGCAATTCCTTTAAGTGTTCCAGAGATGAATTGCCGCCGGTTAATCTGTGAATTGAAAAATGTTTTCATGATGGTCTCCTTGTTGGATCCGGGAGCGAATGATGATCGATTCTGTTCTGAACAGATCAATTTTCTCCAACCGGCCAATCGAATATGGGATGACAAGAGTCCCAAAGGTCAAATTAAGATGAATGAGAAGAATCTGCAAGTCCTTTACATCAATCGGCTGAAATCCTGGGTGCTTATTCAGGTTGTGGTTGATTTTAGAGCATAACTCTTTAAAATAATTCTACGATATGATTGATAGAGCACTTTTTCGAGATTGAGTGGCTGTTCAGGCTGTCATGGATATGGGAAAAGGACGTGTTGCAATGAGGAGGGAACGGATGAATCGGCAGCTTTTCGTATTAAGCATCGTGATGATGGGATTGGGGGGCGTGGGATGTGAGAATGAGAAGGTTGCGATCTACCCGCCAGTTGCATTCAGACCGATCTTGGGAGGTGCCGAAGGGGGGATAATTCACGACAACCTGATTGTCACGGTTGTGGATGCCTGGTCAGGGAAGCCGCTCAATGGTGCGGTTGTATTTATTCATCAGGGAAATCCATTGGAGGAAAAAGCCAAAATTAAGACGGGGGAGGATGGGGTCGCATCGTTTGCAAACCTTGGAATCTCCGGACCGGTTACTGTGACAGTGATTCACGAAGAGAGGGAGGCGTATGATACGATCAGTTTTTGTGATATAAATGCAGCAAAAGTGACCATCCCGTTAACGATCCGTAAACCCCCTGACAAGGTGAGCACCGCATTGACTTTTCTTGGTCTTGACACGGGTGATTCCAGTCTGATGTTGTTCCGCAATGAAGTCCCATACAAGGAAATGAAAATCATGTCCCAAGGGAATCAGCTAAGTGTTGATCCGGATCCGCTCGTGAAAACAGTGCCGTGCCGTCCCATTGGATTCTCGGCAATGGCGACGGATCAGTCTGGGAACACCTCCAAATTCGGGCTTACGGTTATGCCTGATGGTCCATTGCCGGTCAGCACTCCAGCAATGATCAATATGTCAACCGTGAATACCGGCGTTGTGAAGGTGGTATCCGGAAAAATGGCACACCCACCGGCTAATCTTAAATCTCCTAAAAATGGGTGGGAGCCGTACAAGCGTTACAATTTTCAAGTCTTTTTAGATGGGGGTCTGGCCGGATTGATATCATCCGGTTTCGCTAACATCAGCAACACATTCGAATATCAGGCATTCTGTGTGTCAACGCCGGAGTTGCCCCTGATGTCGCTTGAGGTATCCGCATTCAATCGAATGGATGCTTGGGCGGAGATGACAACTTCAATCCTGCATGGCACATTCCAGGCATTACCAGAGAAACATGATTTTGAATTTAAAAATGTTCCCAAGGATTTACATAGGCAGTTGTCCGGCAATGATAACTATCCGATACTTCACTGGGAGCCTGTTGAAGGGGATTTAGATATTGTTTCAATCTATCAGTCGGAATATGACTACACATGGAATCTGTACCTGCCCGGTGGAAAAAAGTCCGATTCACTTCCTATTCCACCGATCCCCATGGGTTCTATCGGTTCTATCCTTCCCGATCAGATGTATCGATTTCGCGTAGAAACGTGGACCATTCCTGGATTCGACTACAATAATTTCAGTTTTCAGGCTTTGGCGAATACGGTGACACATAAGGCACGAAGCACCTTGTTCAAATTCACCGTTCACGGACCTGATATCGAACAGGATCAATTACCGGATGATTGATCTGATATAGCTGGCCGATCATGCCGGATTCCCGTAGTGGATGGAATCGTCGGAGTGCATGTGTATGATGACGCAGCGTAATGCCATGATGAGAAAAGATTTAAGTGAACGAATAGGTGGACGCGGCTTATTGACAGAGCGGGGACTGTCATGTAATAAAAAGACTCGACTGGGATCTGACCCGACGCTTTGGAAGGATGACTAATAATGGAAGTACAATATAAAAATTTTTTGTTGACCGGAGAGCCGGGTGTAGGCAAAACAACGATTATTCAGTCTGTCCTGGGTGAAATCTCCATGAATGCAGGTGGTTTTTTTACTCAGGAGATAAAATCTGGAAAGACCCAAAAAGGATTCCAGTTGATTACACTGGATGGTCAGCAATGTGTTCTGGCTACTGCGAACAAGAAAAGTACATATAAAATCGGCAAATTCGGTGTAGATATCAAAATCATGTCAGATATCGCCGTACCCGCCTTGAAACAGGCTTTGGATGGCAGTTCACTGATCATTATCGATGAAATCGGAAAAATGGAATGCTTCAGCAAAGAATTTCGCGATATCGTCATCCGATGCCTTGATTCAAAAATACCGGTTCTGGGCACGATTCAAAATTTTGCCAGCCCATTCATCAACAGCATAACCAACCGGGAAGACGTTGTGATCATTACGGTAACAGAGGAGAATCGGGCAAAAATCCCGAATCATATCATTGAAATTCTCC
The DNA here is from genome assembly GCA_964512995.1 of uncultured bacterium. GTDB lineage: Bacteria > CSSED10-310 > CSSED10-310 > CSSED10-310 > CSSED10-310 > CAZELM01. The sequence goes on along the minus strand of CAZELM010000017.1, from coordinate 61,564 downwards.
ATAATTTCGCACCTCCCAAGCCATCCAAAAAACCGCGTAAATAGTCTTGAACCCTCCATATCGCTCCTGCCGCAGAATTGCACTGATCCAGGCTCCGCTCGGCCGTAAAGAACTTCCGGTATACCCGCTTGGACTGGTAACTCTTGCGGGTGCCATCACTCCAATTGCAAAAGATCTCGTTATTTTGGATCCCAATATCATCGGAGAGGATCAGACAGGGAAAATCCTGACGGAATTTGCTCCAGATCTCATCGGGATTTCACTGAGAAATATTGACTCGCAGATGCGGAGGGATCTTGTTTACTATTATATTTCTTTTAAAAAGTATCTGATAAAGGTCAAACAATGGATTCCGAATGCAATGATCATGGTCGGGGGGTCGGGATTTTCTTTGTTTCCAGAGCAAATTATGATGCAGAATCCATGCATCGATCTGGGATTGTATCTGGAAGCAGATACCTGTTTCCCTGAGATCATTGAACATCTGCACGCTCCGGAACATGTCAAAGGTATCTATTATCGAAAAGAGGGCCGGCTCATCTATTCTGGGGATCGCCGACTGCCCAGCCCCGATGAGTTTGCCTCTCCACGATACGATCTGTTGGATCCTCGGTTGTATCAAGCCTCCGGCGGGGTGGGTGTACAGACTAAACGTGGTTGTCCGATGCACTGTGCATATTGTACCTATCCTCACCTGAACGGTAACCGGTTCCGTTTTCGTCCAGTGGAACAGGTTCTTACTGATATCCGAACATTATATTTCTCTTATGGGATCCGGGAAATAACAATTGTGGATGGAATATTTAATTTGCCCAAAGAGCGATCTGTCACCATGATCCGTCGCATGGCCGACGAATTTCCGGGTCTGAAATGGCGGGCGTGGTTTACAGAATCGGGTTTTGACAGGGAATTTGCGGTTTTCTGCCGGGATAGTGGCTGCCATGAGTTCTCATTTTCCCCGGATGCATTCAGCCTGTGTTCCCTGAAGCTGCTGGGAAAGGAGATCACACCAGCGGATATCCACAGGATTTATCGACTGGCCAAAGAGATACCGGACATACGTGTTGCTTTTAATTTTTTCTGGAATCCACCTGGCCAGGATGTCGTCACATTCATCAAAATGCTTCTGTTCGCCGTTCAATGTAAGTTGTTTCTCAGAGAAAAGGCCGGTGGCATTATTTTTGGCAATCCCCGTATCGAACCCCATACACCACTTTGGCATATCGCCGTCCAGGAAGGTGTGATCACGGACGATTCGGAATTATTGCCGGATAATGTGATCGATTTACAGAAAACATTTTATTCTCAGCCCAGAACGCGTTATCTCGATTCTGTCTTTTATATCTACGAGATGTTATGGCGTTTGAAAAAGCGGATTCGGAACTCCCCACTGTGATGAGTGGAGCAAAATGTTAGGGATGTTATGACGATTGCTAACCGTTTGACTTTCATCCGTTTATGCATGGCACCCATTTTTTTTCTGCTGTTTTGGCTGGACTTGTACGCAGCGGACCCGACCGTATCATTGACGATTAATGTCCTGTTGATTCTGCTCGCGACTGGTTCCGAAATCAGTGATGCGATCGATGGCCGCTTAGCTCGTGCTCGTGGAGAGGTGACGGATTTCGGAAAACTGTTCGATCCATTTGCAGATTCGGTGTCTCGATTTACATTTTTTTTATGTTTCTGGTGGGCGGATATGTTTCCGGCCTGGATGGTGATCGTTCTTTTTTACAGAGATGCATGTATCTCCTTTTTGCGCCTGGCGGTTCGAGGGGAAAACGTGGTGATCGCCGCCCGGAAAAGCGGAAAGATCAAAGCAGTTTCACAATCCATCGCTATTTTTCTGTTATTGATCTCACGGATTTTGTTCCATTGGCTCCCCCGCTTTCCAGTACACGACATTTCTTGGTGGGTTATGTTCCTTGTCGTTATCATTACTGTCTTATCGTTCGTTGACTATCTTCGTGCACATTGGGAAATATTACGGGCGATCCCCAAATAGGACTGGAACTCATGTCCCGATGGATCAAAAAAACTGAAACCTGGGAAGTTCATAAACGGATTGACAGAGTTCTGGCAGAGACAACTACTCCTAAAGCGCCAACGATTTCATTATTCGGCTTTTTCGGGCCAGTTCATGGGAGAGGAGAGAATACATGTGTTCCGCCTCATTACCACGAATTGATCACCCGTTGTCTGCGTGGCATGTGGTGTAGGGTAAACCCTTTTGATCGGGAAACTCAGAAACGTGGGACGTATTCGGAGATCGTGATATTTAGGAGTGTCAGGCAATGAAAAGAAAAAAATTACCATTTACAACCGCGGCCATGGTGAGTTTGGGATGTCAAAAAAATACGGTGGATGCAGAGATCATTCTTGGTTATCTTCAGGATGCCGGTCTCCGGATCACTTCTGAGCCATCGGACGCGGAGATCATTCTCGTTAATACTTGCGGATTCTTGAAAAGCGCTCGGGAGGAAGCCATCGAAACGCTCCAGGAGATGGCTTTTTATCGTAAAATAGGTCGATTGAAGCGGCTGGTAGTGACTGGATGTATGGCGGACGCAGATCGGGATGCATTGTCGGAAGCGATACCGGAGATCGATCTGATTCTGTCTCCCTTTGCATTGAGCGATTCATTGCATCTCCTCCTTGATCCGAACGTTTCACAAACAGCACGGATTCTTCCACCGGAAAACTACTCCGGATCAACTTTATCGCGGTTGTTCGTGACTCCCGGATCTTACGGTCTGCTGAAGATTTCAGATGGATGTGATAATCGGTGCTCGTACTGCAGGATTCCGCGTTTGCGTGGACGATACCGAAGCAAGCCGCTTCAGATGATCGTTCAGGAAGCGCAGCAGATTCTTCACTCCGGGCGATGTGAACTGATTGTGATCTCCCAGGACAATACACGGTATGGGACTGATCTGGGTGATGGGACATCTCTGGGAATGCTCCTGGATACATTGTCCGAATTGTCTGGACTGCTATGGATTCGGCTGATGTATATGTATCCGGATCGCATCACACCGGATATCATCGAGCGGTTGAAATCATCGGATGTATTGTGCCGGTACCTGGATATCCCGCTTCAGCATGTGGATGAAAAAATTCTGCGGAGGATGAATCGTCCGGGGAATTTTTCACAGATATGCTCAATGGTGGAATCAATCCGCGAGCAGATTCCAGATATAACGCTCCGGACAACCCTGATGACTGGTTTCCCTGGCGAAAATGACGTGTCTTTTCGGGTATTGAGAGATTTTGTCAGGAGAGGCTATATGAACCACATCGGCGTTTTTGTCTACTCTCCGGAACCTGGTACAGAGTCAGCCGAATGGCCACTGGATGTTTCGAATGAAACCGCTGAGCAGCGGCGGGGAGAGTTGATGGCGTTTCAACAGGAGATATCTTATCGGTATAACCGAGAGAAGCTTCATATGATTGAACCAGTAATCGTTGATGGTCAAACAGCTGACGACGCGTCAGTCTCAGTCGCCCGTATGGAATCTCAGGCACCGGATGTCGATGGAGTTGTATATATAAATGGAGGGATACGAGCGGGAACCATTCTTCCGGTCAGAATTACGGATGCGGAGCCGTACGATCTGTTCGCTGACCCCATTTCATGGAACGAATATGGCGCATAAGTGAACAACATGCTGAGAAAACGATGGGAGCGGCGTATCGTCGAGCAGTGTGACCGAGTGTTTACCTTCACCGTATAAACTGATAAGATAGGTCCGGAAGCTGGGGAATGGCCGGTTTCCTGCCAGTCTGACTCTTTGATAGTTTTATTTAGGCCAACAGAACTCAATGGATTGATTTTTATTCATCAGGAAAATACAATCGGTTGGGTTTTCTGAAATCAGGAGCAAGGATTATGAAAAATACAACAAAGTTAAGTTTGGCTTTTTTAACTATGCTTTTTGTGGTGAGCTGGTGTTTTCCAGCGTATGCAGGCGTTCAGGGTCATCTGGTCGTGACGATCAAAGATACCGCAGGCAAACCAATACAGGATGTGACGATTACATTGACAAGCCAGGAAGTTGGTACCAAGCAGTACACGATCACGACGAATAAAAAAGGTGTTGCCAGTATTGCAGGAATTGATCCGGAACAATACTCCGTAAAAGCTGAAAAAGAAGGATATCAATACCTCGAAGGTCCGGTGAAACTGCGTGCCGGTGTGAAAGTCAAGCAGAAGTGGACGATGAAAACCATTGAAGAAGCCAAAGAAGAAGCCAAAAATGCGGCATGGGAAAAATTGTCTGAGGAGGAAAAAAACAAGATCCATGCGGAGGAAGCCCATAATCAGGGAGTAACTGCATATCAGAATGGTAAAATTGACGAAGCAAAAACAAATTTTAAGAAAGCGATCGAATTATTCCCGGATGTGTCATATTTGGATTATCTGCTGCTGGGGCAATTCGCTTTCAATGAAAAAAATGTCGATGAAGCGATCCCATACCTCGAGAAAGCACGGGCACTGGATACTAAAGGGGAGGGGAAACTGGATATCTCTCGTTTATTGGGTGTTTGTTATATGATAAAAGAGCAATTGGACAAAGCAAAAGAAATCTGGAGCGATATGGTAAAAGAAGCACCCGATCCGACTGTGCTTTATAATCTCGCGAATATTGAAATTAAGAAAGAGAACTATGATGGAGCAATCGAATGGCTGGTGTTGTGCCGTGAGAAGAACCCGGACTATGTAGATGGATTGACACTTCTGGGTGATGTATATATCCAACAGAACAAATATGACAAAGGATTGGAAGTTTATGAACAGCTCCAGGTAATCCTGGAAAAGGATCCAGGTGCTAATGCCGAAGCATTAAAAAATGCGAAGGATACCGTAAAACTCTTGAAAGAAATGCAGAAAAAGTAATATAGTTCGTTAGCCCGCCATGGGTTCTGGATATCATATGTTTAAGAATTTTTCGGAAGCGGGTGCAACCGTTAATCATTAACAATTAAGGAGGTTGAAACGTCATGCACCTTCACAGAATCTTAACGCTAGGACTTATTGCCCTATTTGTCGCATCCGGTACCGCTTTCGCCGGTTTAACAGGTGTTATTGCTGGAAAGATTACCGATGCGGATGGGAATCCGATCCCCGGAGTAACTGTTACAGTAACGGGACCAAACCTCCCAGGCGCTCGTGTTGATACAACTAGCGCTACAGGAACATTCCGTATGCCGGAACTGTCTCCAGGCAGTTACACTGTCAAAGCAGAATTGATGGGAATGAAAACAATCGAACAGACTGAGGTCAAAGTTTCCGTCAATAGCACAAATCAACTCAAATTGACCATGGAAATGGCTCCTTTCGAAGAAACAATCGTTGTTACCGGCGCTGCTGATCTTCTGGATGTCAAAGCTGCTACGGTTAAAACAACAATCGAACGGGATGTGACGGAACGGTTGCCAGGATCCGATGATCTTTTCACGGCATTCAGTATGTCCGGTGGTATTACCGGATCTGGAAACGTGCGGGTTCATGGCGCTGCTCAGACCGATAATCTCTATCTATTTGACGGTGTCGATACAACCGACCCGGTCACATCAACCTTCGGCGCGAATCTGAATGCCGATGCCATTCAGGAAGTTGAAGTTCAAACCGGTGGATTTGCTGCAGAATACGGACGATCCATGGGGGGTATCGTCAATGCGGTTACAAAATCGGGAAGTAATGATTTTCATGGTGTTTTCCGATTAAAATATGTCAATTCCGATTGGCATACCGATTATGAACGCCCGATCGCAGAATCGAAATACGACTACTGGGAACCGACAGTCACGTTCGAAGGTCCAATCATCCGAGACAAATTATGGTTCATGGTTACCTATAACTACATGAATCGGGATGCATCTGACAAGACCATCGCTTTCTATGGTGCAGATTACAATGATCCCAATCAGCTCACGGATATCAACAAAGATGCTGTTTTCCATTTGCCTTACGCCAAATTGACATTCCAGGCAAATCAGGAACATAAGTTCGTGTTGAATTATTCCGGGGAGAATGCCACCATTCACGCTGACGCAGCAGATGAAGACTGGAAAAATCACACTCCCGAAACATATAATGATCAGGATCAGGGCGGCCCGTTCTATTCACTGGAATGGACATGGTTGAAAAGTTCCAATTTATACTTCATTACCCGTTTGGGAGTATCCTTTGGTATGTTGGATAGCGTTCCATCTGCCACTAGCACCGATGAACGAAAAGCATCGTTCTATGACACCTATGAACAGCAGTTTTATAACAACAGCAATTCATGGTCTGAAGATGATCGTGACCGGTTGCAGGTCAGTTTTATCGGCAATTATTTTGTTGATGAGCTGTACGGTGCACATGAGTTCAAGAGCGGTGTCGAATTCCATGACAAAACCCGGGATAACTTTAATGCAAAACCAGGTGGCGCCAGCTATACCATTGATCAGCAGTGGAATGGTGAATACTACTATGGCGACTATGCCACTCGTGAAATGTTCGTCAATGAAGGAACATCAACTGAGAGTGGAAACTACATGGGCTTCTTCATTCAGGACAACTGGTCGATCCTTGATAACCTGACGATGAATATCGGCGTTCGCTACGAATATGCGAGTTATGAAAATAATGATGGCGAGTCATCTGTCCCTGCCTGGACATGGGGTCAGTTCTCGGCTGATTCATATCTCAATTCGGATGGCACTCATAAGAAATATGCGGATATGGTATTCAATGATATGATCGCTCCACGTATCGGCGCAAACTGGGATGTATTTGGTGATGGAAAAACAGCAGTCCATGGTTTCTATGGACGCTTCTACAATCCCTTCGATCTCTCTCTCCCAGGAATGTTCCAGCCATTCTCTGCCGATAACAGCGCGACCCGCACCCAGGAATATGTCGGTGATCCTTGGACAGATAAAGACAAGAATGGTCTCCCAGATGAAGATTATTTTTATGCTGACAGCAGTTGGAATACGATTGATGAACCGCAGCCGGGTGACTGGAATTTGATCGACCCGGATCTCGAAGCCGAATACACCGACGAAGTCATGGTGGGTATCGAACACGAACTCATGGCCAATTTCTCGCTCGGTCTTAACTACACGTACCGCAAGACCGGTGATATGGTGGAAGATACGGGCATATTTGTCGATGAATACGGAAATATTGTGTGGACCTATCTGGGTAAAGTAAAAGATGATTTCAGCGGTCTGGATCCGGATGGCAAGTATGATCCCCGGTATTTCCAGGATTATGCCAAGCATCTGTATTATGTCACAAATGCCTCAGGCAATACCCGTGAATACAACGGAATCGAATTGAATGCCACTGCCCGGTTGAAATATTTCGATCTGCAGGCCAGCTATACTTATGCCAAGGCAGAAGGATCTGTCACCGAAGCACAGCCCGGATATGATGGTATCGCTCAATTCTCCGGTCAGTTCGATACAGTTGCCACCTCCACCAATCTCTATGGTGAATTACCCTGGTCTTGCCGCCACTACCTCAAATTTGCCGGCTCTTATCACTATGACTTCACGGAATGGTATGAATTCTCGTTTGGTGTAAACGCATTCTGGCGGTCTGGTTATCACTACTCCATGCGATCCCAACCACCTTTCACCTATGATCCAGACGATGCCACCAACGATAAGAACAATCCCGATACATGGACCGGCAAACCACCTTACCGAAGCTATGCTTGGTACTTCCCATACAAACGCGGTTCTTATGAACTCCCGGGATTCTACAATATCGATATTTCATTGCAGAACTCCTTCCGCTTCGGAAAATGGGGAACAGCAACCGTCATTTTCGATGTTGAGAATGTAACGGATAATCAGAGCATAATCAGCGAATCAGAGATCTTCAATCCGAAAAAACCAGAACTCTTCGGACAAGCCGACGGATGGTCCGGACCAACCACTTACAGACTATCACTGAAATACGCATTCTAATAGCTTTATTGCTATAGTAAGAGACGGAGTTTCCTTCACGGGAAACTCCGTTTTTTTTCTCACAAATAGAGCGCCAATGTATCGATTATAGCTTACGAGATATCGATTTATCGACAATTAAATGTTTTTTTATTGCACTTTCATGAGTCAATTGATATAATAAAAATAACCGTTCGCTTTCAGATCATTTCATTGTTCGATCGATAGCATGTGATGTTTGATAAGCTTAACCGGCAAACCGTAAGGGGAGTAACTGCATGAATATAAATCGTTTATTGAAGAGGGATATTTGGACGATCACCATTCTGTTTGTCACGTGTCAATGTTGGAGCGCTGAAAGGCCGGTCGATCCGGATTCGCGATATCTGCTTCATAATCTCCATGCGGTTTTAATCGCCGGCGGAGGTGACATCTCGATGAATCGTCCAGCCTATCGAAACGATCTGGCATTTGTTTATCGGACATTGGTGAATAACTACCATTACTCACCCGACAATATTCATGTTTTCTGTTCAGACGGCCTGGATCCGGCTCCGGATCAGATGGACGGAACGAACACCGATCCGGATTTTGATGGAGATGGGTCTGCTGACATTGATGCAGCCGCGACATCCCTGAATATCTCCACCACGTTTGATCGTCTTCTCACGACACTGACTCCGGAGGACATGTTGTTTGTTTTCGTCACGTCTCCGTTTGTTGAAGGGAGTAACAGCGATTTCTATCTATGGGGTGAGATCATGTCCGGTGGGACTCTTGGATTGATGATGAATGTGTTGAACCTCCACACTCTGGTCACGGTCTGGGTTTCTGATAATGCCCGGAATTTCATGGCAGCTCTCCCCGGAACAACGGTTGCAGCGTGTTCGTATGGGGAGGATGCACGGTTGCTGTATAACCAAGGACACGAATACCATGATTTCACATACCATTATTTTTCTGCTTTGAACTGGGCGACACCATCGGGCGAGGTCATCGATCCGGAAGCAAACTATGAAATCCATGAAGAAATCCGTGTGGATTCAATCTGCACATTTATCGAAGCACTCCTGTATGTTATCGATCTTCGTCCAGCCTATAGTCCACAAATTTATGAACAAACCAGGTGTTCTTTGCTGACGCGACCGTTCCTGGATATTACCTTATGCCCTGGTGAAACGTATCATGAGGTGGTTCATTACTACCTGCTCCCCAGAATTCAGCGAGCGGATGTGGTGATTTTGCTGGATATAACGTCCAGTATGGGAGATGAGCTCTTCTATATCAAAGAAAATCTACTGGAAATTGTTCGTCAGCTTCGACGCTATATCAATGATCTGCGAATGGCGTTTTGTGTTTTTGGTGATTACCCGCAGGGCTATGATTCGTGCGGGTACAACAGCGTCTATGGAGATATGTTTGATTTTCCCTATAGCTGTATCTACCCATTTACGGATGAATTTGAGGATTTGAAGGATCAGATACAGGAAATCGGACTGATCTCCGGACATGATGGTCCGGAATGTTATGCACGGGCTCTGCATGAGATGTACAGTGATGGTACGTTGGAATTCCGGCCGTATGCAAAGAAAATTATCCTGCTTGTTGGTGATAATCTGCCCCATGATTGTGATCTCGATGAACTGATTGATGAGAGTGATCTGCCGCCGGGGCGGACAATACCCAAAATCAAACCACTCCAGCCACATCAAGACCGGGTTTTTTCCACCGGATGGGATCCCGGAAGAGATCAGATACTCGGAACAGCAGATGATCTTGATTTTCATTCTGTCCTCATGAATTGTATCGAACAGAACGATACGATCCTTTCCATCTTCAGTGGCGATGAAGGATATCGGCAATACTGGGAATATTGGACTCCCTTTACGGGAGGAGCATCATTCAATCTGGTCGATGCCAGTCAGATCCCCGTTGCTGTGAGTGACCTAGTATTTCAGGCTGCTTCTCATATCAGCACCCTGACCATTCAGATGATGTTACCGGAGCAGGATCCATTTTATCAGTGGCTGTCGCCGTTATATATCGAAGATCTGACACTTCCGACCAATGTTTTTTTCGATTTGTTTCTCCAGGTCCCCCAGGATTCGGCGTGCGGTGTCAATTATGTTGAGCCGGCTGTTATCGGTGATGCTGTTCTGTTCGGATCCCAGGTCGTCCGGATCGATTCGCCGGATACGATCTGTGAGTGCCAGTCGACTCAGACACCAACTCCCATATTTTCACCAACACCAGTTCCGACTGATGCGACGCCCACGCGAACCCCACGTGCGACTTCAACACCGACACCTGTTCCCACACAGCGGCCCACCTATACAGTAACACCAACTCCCACAAATGTATGTTCCTCGACCAACGTACAGATTATCATGCCTTCGGAATATTTTCGACCGGGAGATCTCTGTTTTTGCCGTGCGATCGTGTGTAATGCTGAGCCGGAACCATTGGATGGATATCCGTTGTTTATCTTATTGGATGTTTATGGATCCATTTTTTTCGCTCCAAGTTTCAATCAGACGTTTGATAATTATTTATACATCCTACCGTATATCCCGTTGGGTCAGACCTTGGTGAATATCATCCCACAGTTTTATTGGCCGGCTGGAGTCGGTCAGGCGGGAGGCATTTTCTGGTATGGTGCCATTACAGATCCCTCCGTCCAGCATGTGATTGGAGATTATGGTTTTTACCAGTTCGGCTGGGGTTATTAGTCTGTTCACTCCTTGTCTTCAGAGTGGGATCGGTTTTTTTATCGATAAAAAATACTTGTATATCCCGGCCTTTTCGATAAAATCCTTAGGGTTCAAACAATCCGTATGGATTCTTAAAAGGAGGGAACTATGGCCAATACTCATTCAAACATGAAAACAAATGATTATATCAGAATTGAAGATCAGTTCGGTGCGCATAATTATCATCCGCTGGATGTGGTCATCTGCAAAGCACAGGGTGTCTGGGTGGAAGATGTCGAAGGAAAGCGATATATGGACTTTCTGGCTGCATACTCTGCAGTCAATCAGGGGCATTGTCATCCAAGCATCATTGCAGCACTCAAAGAACAGGCAGATACATTGACTCTTACATCCCGGGCATTCCGGAATAATCAGTGGCCGTTATTGGCACGAGAAGCATGTGAGTTGTTTGGATTTGACATGATACTCCCGATGAATACAGGAGCGGAAGCGGTAGAGACGGCAATCAAATCCATCCGGCGCTGGGGTTACCAGGTCAAAGGCATCGAAAACGATCAGGCAGAGATTATTTGTTGCGAAAACAACTTTCATGGCAGAACTACAACAATCGTATCTTTCTCGACCGAACCGGCCTATAAAAAGGATTTTGGACCATTGACGCCCGGCTTTAAAATCATTCCCTATGGCGACGCGGATGCTTTGGAAAAAGCCATCACCAAAAATACCGCAGCATTTTTAGTTGAGCCGATTCAAGGCGAAGGTGGCGTGGATGTGCCTCCCACGGGTTATCTGAAAACCGCCTATGACATCTGCAAGAAACACAACGTCCTTTTTATTGCTGATGAAATTCAGTCCGGATTGGGACGGACAGGGAAAATGTTCGCTTGCGACCACGAAGGTGTAAAACCCGACATGGTCATCATTGGGAAAGCGCTGTCCGGCGGAACCGTTCCGGTGTCTGCTGTGTTGGCTTCCAAAGACATCCTCGGCCTGTTCCATCCCGGCGATCATGGATCGACATACGGTGGAGCACCGCTGGGATGTGCCGTAGCACGAGAGTCCTTGCGTGTGCTCGTCGATGAAAAATTAGTGGAACGGAGTGCGGAATTGGGCGACTATCTGATGACACAACTCAATCGGATCAATAGCCCTCATGTGGAGAAGTATCGTGGCAAAGGTCTTTGGATCGGCATCGTGTTGAAACAATCTGCTGGCGGCGCTCGCCGTTTCTGCGAAGCCTTGATGCAGGAAGGCCTGTTGTGCAAAGAAACGCATGTAAACATCATCCGGTTGGCCCCCCCGCTCGTGATCACAAAAGAAGAACTGGATTGGGCGCTGGAAAAAATACGGAAAGTTCTGACCACATTATAAACTCATTTCAGTAACGGATTTGCTTCCCTGACTCATTCCCTGTGAACATTGATACAGAACGGTTTGGTGTTAAGGGAAGACGGGAGGCAGCCATCGTGGTCTGACCAGGTGGGTTCGGAAAGGTATGATCTTTCATCAGTGAAACCGGGAACAGCTCATTGGGAAGATATCAAGCGGATCCAGATGGTCCGCGATCAGATTGAATCCCGAGGAATCCGGGATCAGCAGGTGCTGGCTGCAATGCGGAGGATTCCAAGGCACCTCTTTGTCCCAGAATCGGTTCGTTCCCAAAGTTACGATGATTGTGCACTGCCGATCCCGGAAGGTCAGACCATCTCTCAGCCATACATTGTCGCTGTGATGTCTGAGTTGCTGCAATTAACCCCTGAAGATCGGGTTCTTGAAATCGGTACGGGTTGTGGATATCAGACCGTTGTTCTTGCGGAGATCGTGCAGGAAGTGTATACGCTTGAGATTATCTACGATCTGTATAGGTTGGCTGTCTGTCGATTCCAGGAGTTTGGATACCAGAACATCCATGCTCGCTGTATGGATGGGTTCGATGGTTGGGTGGAGGCATCCCCATTTACCAGGATTATTCTGACCTGCGCCCCACCGAAAGTCCCTCCACCCTTGTTACTCCAGTTGGCAGAAGATGGCAGGATGGTTGTTCCTGAAGGTGAACAATGGCAGGAATTGGTACTATATACCAAACAGAATGGAATTATCTCATGCCAAAAGAACCTGGATGTCCGGTTTGTTCCCATGACCGGCAGAGTTCAACGATCGAGGTGATCGCGTGGAGGGATTCCCGAGGGAACGACCGATGAACATTGTCATAAAACACCCCTCCTCCCGGAAATTCCACCGGACAGATTTAATTCTGGTGATGCTGATCGCTCTTGTCGTCCGGATTGGAGTGGGTATCCTGCAATCCGGTCAGCCATTTTTCCAGAAGTATATCACACTGGGACGGATGATCTGTGACGGGACAATGGATGCTCCCTTCTCCTCGAGCCCTGTGTATTCGGTCTTCATGTCTGTTTTGTTGGAGCTTTTCGGCGAAAACATCGATCTGATTCGTTGTCTCCAACTGGGGATGGGTGTTTTGTCCACAGTCATTGTCACCGCTTTGACCATGATCCTGTTTGGTCGAAAGTGTGGGATATTGGCTGGCTTTCTTTTTACCTGCCTCCGACCGATGCTCGTTTATGAAAGTGATATGGTGACAGTTTCTTTGGACATTCTGCTCCATTTGATTGCGTTATGGTTTCTGATCGCAGACCTGAATAACTCGTCCATTGGCAGGGTCGTTATCGGTGGCTGCTTCCTTGGACTCGGAATCGGCATTCGACCCAATTCCATGATATTGATTCCGATGATTGCTCTGATTTATCTGATTCGCCGGGAGATGCTGCCGGCAAAATTAAAGCGATGTTTTTTTTTCGTGGTGAGTGTGCTTCTGCCGGTTTTCCCAATCACCTATGCAAATTATCGACTTTCTGGGGAGTTCATTCCTGTTACTTCATCCGGTGGCAGTGTCTTTTATTCATCCAATAATTTCCGAGCGACGGGTCTCGGATACTCACCACCTCCAGCACTGACTCAGATCGAAAATAGTTATATCCAATCCGGTCCGATTCATATTCCTGTGGAGCATGCGATTTTCAGATTCCTGGCCGAACGGGCCGAAGGTCATACAATGGGTTACCGGGACGTATCGGCATTTTATTCTCGGGAAGCATGGCGCTATCTCATGAGAGAGCCTCTGGAATCGATCGTGTTCTGGATAAAAAAAAGCCTCTACTTGATCAATCAGTATGAAGTATATGATACCGCCTCATTGGTTTCAGCGGAAAATCGTATTCGGGACCGCTTCCCGTTTTTTTTAAATTTCGGAGTATTAACAGCATTGGGAATTCTGGGGATCTGCATTTCCACTCGCAAAGATCTCAACTATTATCTTCTGTTGAGTTTTCTCATCCCCCATTTGATGACAGGAATCGGTTTCTATGTAAACGGCCGCCTGCGCATCTCCATGGCTCCCATGCTGGCTATATTTGCAGCCGAAGCGGTCACCCGACTGTGGGAGCAGTATCGCAGAAAGGATGATCAAATATGGCTGAACGTGGTCTTTGCCATGGGAATCATTACCTTGGTCACTTATGAGGATGATAATATCAAGTATCATCGGGATATTCAATCACCGGCATTCCTCTGTACCATGAAAGGACTTGCCGCCATGCATGCCAAAGATATTCGGGGTGCTTTGGAACATTTCCAGAAAGCGGTTGTTTTAAATCCCTTTGAGACATCTGAAGCTCATGCGAATATGGCAATCCTGTATAACGCCCTTGGAGAAGAAACACTGGCAATACAGGAGCAGCAGAAGGCAGGCGGTTTATGGCCATGGAACGAACTGGAGATCATTCAGCCGAGAACGCCATTGGAACGATTTCAGAAGGAAATGGCCATGGCATTGGTGTTATGGCATTCTGGAAATCGTCCGGGCGCAGTCCACATATTTGCCCGGCTGCACCATCAATTTCCAAGAAATCCGGATCCCGTATTCAATTTGGCCATCGCGGCATACCAAAAACAACCCCCCGACTATGCCGATGCACTCGAAGCTGTGACAACAGCTCTCGATCTCGGAATGAAGCTTGCCCTGGAATCCACCCGCGCCCATCAGATTCGTGCGGATTGTTTAAAGCAATTGGGTTTTTTTTCAGAAGAAACGATCGTCCGCCAGCAGATTGAATGGGAAAAAACACGTGTATTTCCTTAGGTCAGGCTGTTGTACAAGGTTCCTTCGATAGATTTGTTCGATCATCCGTTCGTCGTATGGATCGGTATTCGTTTTCTATCACGGACTTTTGCGACCGGTATATCCAGTGCAAACAGTTGAAAGTCATAAAATGCCCGGCTGGAATCTCGATCGACAACGCGTACCGGCCATTCATCATTCAACTCCTGAAGCGTATTTTCCCATGTTCTCTCTCCGACATCTTTCCTCAGATCATCCATGAATTCTGGCGAAATTTCATAGAGATTAAAATCGCGGAAACCTCTCCATATCAAATTGGAAACGGTTTTCTCTGAATCCAGGCGCGTGATGACGACGGTGGGTCCATTCCCGACCAGAACGATATATGCGTGCATAAACTCCCCCCTTTGGAAAACATTTTTAGAAAGATCGCTCTATTAATAATATCTGTTTTTTCAAGGATAATGTCAAAACTTCAAAAAATATTGTTTAATAATAAAGCCCCTGTTTGGGATGGGGATCGTTTCAGAAAGGCCATATACGCATTCAATGGGTCTGATAACCGAAAGGATACATCAGAAGATCAGATTCGATAGGATCGGAATGAATCTCACTGCCGGATTAACGTTTGTCAGTGCGATCCTGGGGAGTCTTTTTGTGTACCACATAACGGAGAACTGGCAGTTTGATGATGCGTATATCTATTACCGGTACGCCAGCAATATCCGGCAATTGGGCTGTTATTGTTACAACCCAGGAGAGGTTCATAATGGTACTACTTCCCCTTTATGGACCCTGTCGCTGAGTATTTTATCTCCATCACCGCAGATGATCCCGGATACCGCTCGAATAGTGTCGTATGTTCTTCTCGGTCTGACGGGATGGATTTGCGCGATGTTGTTCGCGTCTGCTGGTTTTTGGCTCAGTGGAGTGGCGGTATTGGCTGCGATGATTTTTTCATCTCATTTCGTCTCATATGTCGGCATGGAATCGACTCTTTTCATTTGTTGTGCGACAGGAACCATCTATTTATTTCAGCGGAAATCAGAGTTTTGGAGCAACATCCTGGCAGGATTCACGGTCCTCGCCCGTCCGGAAGGCATCATTCTGTGGATATTAGCCAATCTGATCTGGTACCCCAAAACATGGTCATCGGGATTTCGACGAATCGGTGCATTTCTCTTACCGGTGAGTCCTTGGCTCTTGTATGAAGAATTACACTTCGGTTCGCTGTTTCCTCAGACATTCACTGTCAAGTTGGCTCAAGGAGTATCTGGGATGTGGCCGACTTTCTCCAATGGACTGATCCATTGGATCGGCTCATACATCTCCTACAATTTTCCGCTGATTATCATCCTTCTGTGGGGATCTGTCACATTGGCAGTGAATGTTCGGCGATATCAGGCAATGGGAGCCTTCGTGTTTTGGGGCATCTTGTTATCGATTGCATATCATATCCTGGGAGTTCCAAACTATCACTGGTATTATGCGCCATTGGATGTGTGTATCGTCATAATAACCTGGATCGGAGTGACTGAAGGAGCTGCCGGTTCGCGTGTCCATCGGATTGGTTTGCTGTTGATACTGGCTGGCGGAATCGGAACGCAGTTGATCCTCTACCAGCTCTATCATTGTCCGATTCCTCGTGATGCCCGACTTTGGGGTCCCGGTATCGTTTCCGTGATGCTGCTGACCGGATCCATCTGGAGCAAATTAAATTCACGGTTTTTTCTGTATGCACGGATTCTGGCGCTCAGTTCAGTTTTTCTGATCCCACAGTGGAATAAATTCTGGATAGCCAGTCATGCGGACATGGGAGTTCGGGAAGAAGCTTACAAACAAGCTGGTATTGCAATCAATGAAATGACTTCCAAAAATGCGACTCTGTGTTGTTTTGAGGTCGGAGTATTGGGGTATTTCTCCGAAAGAACTATTATCGATCCACTCGGACTGGTCACGCCGGATATCGCTCATTATACGTACAAGTCCGACTTTGAATCGCTTCTGAGGAATCATCATCCGGATTATATACTCCTCCATCAACCCTTGTGGGAGTTTGAAAAACTGTTGATCGACTCGGAATATTTCCGACAACGGTATCACTGGATCGACACGTTTCGGTTCCCTGGATATTCCGATCTGGAGTTATGGCAAAAAGAATCTCATTCACCCTGAGGTGGATGACTCAATCCGGAGCCTTAAAAATAAAAATGGAATCCGACCGATCCGCTCAATCCCGAAAGAGCCTGTAATTCAGCATAGAGTTGAACATTTTCTACGAGGTTATAAGTGCAGCCCCAGAGCAAGGCAATGTTCTGATCCTCATGCAGATCACGCGACTCTTCAATGATCCATTGATGCTGCCAATCGAATTTGTCGATATCGTATTCCAGGTCGATTTTTGAAAACTGAATTCCGGTTGTGACATGGAGCGGTGCATACGCTCGCCAGGAAATCACAACGGAAGCCTGGTATTCGGTCCATGTGATGCTTTCATCATATGTCACTCCTTCGTTAAATTGCTGATAGGAGCTGTTGACCTTGGAGCTGAAAATTTGGGCATCGCCTCCAATGCGGATGTTCCCCTTTTGAAATTCTGCGAAATACCCCCGAACACCAAATCCGACACCTAATCCCCAATCGGAGCTATCTCCCAGATGATTCTCTGTCTGAAAGAGGCCGATTTTTGCGTAAACGCCCAAGTCGTTAAGAATCGAGTAGTTGATGCGACCGAGAATCCGGGAGCTTTTTATATTGGTTTCATTGTCCATTTCTCGCGTGTTGACTTCGAACTCCCCCCCGATTCCGAGGATAAACTGATTGGGTAATGAGGTCGGGTCACCAGTGGTGATTGCTGAAACAATGGATGAGTATCCGAAGATACCCATGATTACTCCCATGAATACGATGCTCCATGTCGGGGAGCGATGCGGCTTTTTCACCATCGTGATTGGCATATTGATTTCTCTCTTTCACAAAAATCCTGGCATTTACATTGTTGATTCGCTTCAAAAACGATCGTACTGGACATATTTTAATCCGTGTTCTTGACATTGACAACCCATACCAAGCGCCATAAGATGCAGTCCGAAGCAACTCGAGGCTCCATCCAAGTCAAAAGTGAGGAACTCTGGTGAAAGGATTAATTCTAAGTGGAGGGAAGGGTACCCGGTTACGACCGCTGACATATACACGTGCGAAACAACTGGTTCCTGTCGCTAACAGACCCGTCCTTTTTTATGGTATTGAAGCCATCGCGAATGCTGGCATCACGGATATCGGTATCATTGTCGGAGATACGAAAGAGGAGATCCGGGATGCTGTCGGAAATGGCTCGAATTGGGGAGTAAGTGTCTCATATATCGAACAATGCGCACCCCTTGGACTTGCCCATGCCGTTCTCACTGCAGAAGATTATCTGAAAGAGGATCCCTTCGTTATGTATCTGGGAGATAATCTGATACTGGATGGCATCACCTCTCTGGTAGAAGAATTTCAGAAAGGCGACGCCAACGCTCAGATATTATTGGCGCGAGTGCCAAATCCAGAACAGTTTGGAGTCGCGGAATTGATTGATGGCCGGGTGAATCGGTTGATTGAGAAACCGAAAAATCCAATCAGTGACCTGGCACTGGTTGGCGTATATATGTTTGATAAGAATATTTTTACAGCAGCTCGGAATATCAAGCCATCTCAGAGAAATGAACTCGAAATCACCGATGCGATTCAGGAATTGATCAACATGGGATTCAAAGTCAATCCATCGATTGTCAATGGCTGGTGGAAAGATACCGGGAAACTGGAGGATATGCTCGAGGCGAATCGAATGGTACTCGATCGAGTTGAAACAATGGTCGACGGTTCGGTCGATTCCGATTCCCAGCTTAATCATAAAGTGGTCGTCGAAGCGGGTGCTCGCGTTATACGCTCCACGATTCGGGGCCCGGCCATCATCGGCGCACACACACAGATCATCGACTCTTATATCGGTCCATTCACATCTATTCAGCATGATTGTGTCATCCGTCGAGCGGAAATCGAACACTCGATCATCCTCGAAAAAGCGCGGATTGAGGATGTCGGTGTCCGGATTGAGGATAGTTTGATCGGCCGGTTTGTGGAATTAAAAAAATCGCAATGCAAACCCCTGGCATACCGATTTGTCTTGGGTGACCGGAGCGTCGTTGGAATTCTTTGAGATGAATCGATGTTGAAAAATGGTAATAGTCCGACACACCGAATGGATTGATTGCAATGAAAAATAGTATATTTTTTTCTGTAAGTTATCCATTCGGGCACATTGTAAAGATAAGGATATCAAGATGATAGATGGCGTTATGACACGGAATTTAAAACGAATACCGGATGAGCGGGGATATCTGATGGAAATGCTGCGGTCTGATTGGCCGGAATTTCAGCATTTCGGCCAGACATATATCACGGCTGTATATCCAGGTGTTGTGAAAGGCTGGCATTATCATTTACATCAGGATGATCATTTTATCTGCGTCGCAGGAATGGCCAAGGTCGTATTGTACGATGCACGTGAACATTCAAATACGCATAAGGAAGTGAACGAATTTTTTATGGGAATCCTGAATCCGATTCTCCTGAAAATCCCTTCGGGCGTGTATCATGGTTTCAAAGGCATCTCACCGGAGATGACATTGATCGTCAATGTTCCCACCAATATTTACAACTATGCCTCTCCGGATGAATATCGATTGGCTCCAGATTCACCAGAAATTCCTTACTGCTGGGAGCGGAAAGATGGCTAGGAAGTATTTGATCACCGGCGGAGCCGGTTTTATTGGATCCAATTTTATCCGATACCTGTTGAATATGGATTCGGAGTGTCATGTTGTAAATCTTGATAAACTGACATATGCCGGAAACCGCGAGAATCTGAGCGATTGGGAAGGAAACTCGAGGTATCAATTTGTTTTAGGCGATATCTGTGACGCTCAGATCGTCGAACAGATTCTGGCATCGGGGATCGATTATATTTTCAATTTTGCCGCAGAAACCCATGTGGATCGCTCCATTTTAGACCCTGGCGGATTCATCCGCACAGATGTGATGGGAACTCATGTTTTATTGGAGTCGGCACGAAAATTTCCGGTTTCCTTGTTTATTCAGATCTCCACTGATGAAGTGTATGGATCGATTGAATCGGGTGCTTTCAAGGAGACAGATCCCGTGAAGCCATCCAGCCCATATTCGGCATCCAAAGCGAGCGGCGAACTCCTGGTTCTGGCTTATGTGAAAACCTATAAGCTCCCTGCCGTCATTACACGAGCCTCAAATAACTATGGACCATTCCAATATCCGGAAAAACTGGTGCCATTGTTTGTTACTAATGCGTTGGAAGATCAGCCTCTTCCCTTATATGGAGATGGATTGAATGTCAGGGATTGGCTGTATGTTGAAGATCATTGCCGCGCTTTGGATCTCATCCATCGGCTCGGTATCCCTGGAGAAGTTTATAATATTGGTGGAAACAACGAACATACCAATCTGGAAATCACACACCGGATTCTGGATCTTTTAAAAAAACCGCTCACAATGATTCAGCCGATCAAAGATCGGCCAGGCCATGACAGACGCTATGCGGTCGATTCCTCAAAAATCAGAGCACTGGGATGGGTACCACTGACGACGTTCGAACAAGGAATCTGCCAGACCGTCGAATGGTACAAAAACAATCCAGACTGGTGGAACAAATTAAAAGCCAAAAATAAGGAATTCAAAGAATATTATCAGAATTGGTACCAGCACCAGTTGGGCATGGAAAAATGAAGTTACTGATCACCGGTGGAAACGGCCTGCTGGCTTTCGATCTCAAACGGGAACTTTCATCACTGGGGAATGTGATCAGTGTGGATATCGAAGATTTCGATATCACACATCGCGAGGTGTGCCGGGAGAAGATCATGGAAATCCACCCCGATATCGTGATCCATGCTGCTGCTTATACCCAGGTGGATGAATGTGAATCCTTTCCTGAAAAGGCCAATCAAGTAAATGCATATGGAGCGAAGAATGTGGCGGAAGCATGCAGAGAAAGTGGTGCTTTCATGGTGTACTACTCCAGTGATTACATCTTCGATGGAACTTCACCGGTTCCATACTCCGAGGAAGCAACTCCTCGTCCGCTATCGGTATATGGCCGAAGCAAATGGGCGGGAGAGCAGTCGGTCATGGACACATTACCCGATCATCACCTGATTGCCCGCACCGCATGGTTATTCGGTCGAAACGGTCGGAATTTCGTCGATCGAATGATTCAACTGGCTGGGGAGACCACGCCGTTGCGAGTGGTCGATGATCAGGTAGGCTGCCCAACTTACGCCAGTGATCTGGCTCGCGCAACTCAGTTTTTGTTATCACACGGTGCAACTGGCATCTATAATGTCACAAACAGTGGGCACACAACATGGTACGGTTTCGCCAGTTATTTCCTGAAGCTGGTCTCTCCACATACTACGATACTGCCGATTCGAACATCTGAATACCCATTGCCAGCTACGAGACCATCCTATTCTGTGCTCTCTACCGATAAATATGTTCAGTGTACCGGAGTCCCTTTGCCGAGTTGGCAGGAAGCTGTCGTGCGATACCTGAATGACACATTTCAACTTCATGTATAAAGGAGATCTCCTATGAGAGTATTAATAACCGGTATCACTGGCTTTGCAGGCAGTCATCTGGCCGATTACATTCTTGCACATCATCCGGATGTTGAACTGTATGGTATTTACAGATGGCGCAGTCGAACCGAAAATATCGAGCATTCCAGGAATCGATTCAAAATGATGGAATGCGATCTTCGGGATGCTTCAAGCGTTCAGCGAATTCTGGAACAGATCAGACCGGAGAAAATTTTTCATCTGGCCGCTCAGAGCTTCGTACCATCCTCCTGGAAAGCACCCAGTGAAAGCCTGGTAACCAATATCATCGGTCAGGTCAATATCTTCGAAGCGATTCGATATCTGAAATTGGACCCGTGGATCCAGATCGCTTGCTCCAGTGAAGAATACGGTATGGTCCATGCTGATGAAGTCCCCATTCGCGAGACAAACCCGCTCCGGCCTCTCTCTCCCTATGCGGTCAGCAAAGTCGGACAGGATTTTCTGGGATATCAATACTTCATGAGTTATGGCATGAAAATCGTCAGAACGCGAGGATTCAATCATACCGGCCCACGACGGGGTGATGTGTTCGTCTGTTCTGATTTTGCGCGGCAGATTGTGGAGATCGAACGGAAATTGAGGGATCCGGTCATTTATGTCGGTAACCTGGATGCAAAACGGGATTTTACGGATGTTCGTGATATGGTTCGGGCCTATTGGCTTTCGTTATCCGAAAAGTGCATTCCGGGTGAACCCTATAATATTGCATCCGGCACTTGCTGGGAAATTCGGGAGGTCTTGAATATGCTGCTGGCCCGTACATCAGTGAAAATCAAGATCGCTCAGGATCCCAATCGGTTTCGGCCTTCCGATGTTCCGATCCTCCTGGGAGATAACACGAAATTCAGAAATGCCACCGGCTGGCAGCCGATTATTCCATTTGAGCAGACACTCGATGATATATTGAATTATTGGCGGGAGCGTATTCATTGAGTCATGCGATGACGACAGGTCCAGTGCTGATCACGGGTGGAAGCGGGTTTGCGGGTCGACACCTGGCTGAACGAGTGCTGGAAGAAGGCCGGATAGTCCATCTTATGGATAAAGCCGGCTCCATTCCACCGAACCTTTCCCGATTTTCCGGCCAGATTCAGATGCACCGGGTTGATCTGACCGCGCCCGGCAGACTGGCTCAGTTGCTCGAAGAGATTCAACCGGATGAAGTGTACCATCTGGCCGGAATCGCGAATGTTAAACATTCCTGGGAAGGTGAATCTCTTACCTATCAGGTTAATGTGATTGGCGCAGTCAACCTGCTCTCCTCAATTCGCAATGCATCCCTGGAAACCAATATTCTCATCGTCGGATCAGGCGAGGTTTATGGAGATGTTGCCATCCGAAACCAACCGATCCATGAATATCAGGAATTAAATCCGAGAAGTCCCTATGCCGCCAGCAAAGTGTGCCAGGAAGTTGCAGCACGTCAACTGGCTAATCACCTGAAAGGGAAAATGGTGTTCGTCCGTCCGTTCAATCACATCGGTCCCGGCCAGGCTCCCAGTTTTGTCGCATCGGATTTCGCCCGGCAGATCGCCAGGATCGAACGAAAAGTTCAGGAGCCGGCCATCCATGTGGGCAATTTATCTGCACAACGCGACTTCTCCGATGTCCGAGATACCGTTGATGCATACACCCGTGCCCTTCGTTTCGGGAAGCATCTATCTGTTTACAATGTCTCCTCAGGAAAGGCACTTCCCATCCAATTCATTCTGGATTGGTTGTTGAAGCTAACCCCGGAACCCATCCAGATTCTGGTGGACACCGACCGGTTCAGACCAGCGGATGTTCCATATCTATGCGGGTCATATGAGCAGCTTCACAAGGATACCGGCTGGCAACCAGCTCGATCCATAACGGAAACGCTGCTGGAAATCCTGGAGTATTGGCGCACTCGTCCAGGTGAATAATTGGTTCTTGCTGTTACGTCTCCAGGATTACTCCCGAGAATCTGATCACCATCCCCTCTCGGGAATCACTTCGCTATTTTCAGTCCATGCGATATTAAAACCCATTGATTATACGTTCGTCATGAGACAATAGTATTTTCATAAGATGTCTGCCTGATTATCTCCCGCTCGGTGGGTGTCTGTTCGCATGTCCGAGTCCCTGTATGCTGCTTTCTCTCGGAGTATGTCAGCATAAAGACTGGTAAATAGATTCCACGACTGGAATCGCCTGATCCCAGTGATGCCGCTCAATCACCGCTTGATAGCCATTTTGTGCGATGGCGGCTGCCTGAGCCGGGTGTTCAAGAAGATCGATGATGGCTTGAGCGACGGCGTGGTGATCGCCATCCGGCAATGCAATGACTTCTTTACCGGATTTGAATCCATTGAGAAGACTCTTATAACAGACGACGGGTTTTTTGGCGGCGAGATAGTTTAACATCTTAATCGGAAATCCGATGCATTGTTCTCGAGGGATAACGCCGATGGTTGCAGCAGCCAGACAATCGCGTTCCCAGTTCAACCCACCGCCTTCCACAAAATGAACACGATCAGCAACGCCAACCTCAATGGATCGCTGATAGAGGTAGTTCGGAGATGATCGTGCAACAACCAGGAGATGGATATCCGGGCGTTTTGCCAGGCAGTTTTTCAGGATATGGATCAATCCTTCACTGTTTTGGTAGGTGTGAAGCCCACCGGTATAGATCAGCAATGGTTCGTCTGTGAGATGGAGATTGCGTCGAACATGGCCGCCATCTCCGGTCGATAATTCTTGGGGGTCGATACACGGTGGAATCATCGTAATATGATGCGGTGGAACTCCGATGGCGGACAGATAGTGTTTCTGATTGTCCGATACGGCAATGATATGGTCTGCTCTCGGGGGGATCATCTGATCCAGACGCTGGCCGATCGTTCGGGCGATACATTGGCTGATCGGGGATTGGAAATAAGTCGGCAACTCGTGGTACATGGTATTGTGCGCGTGATAGATAACCGGGATGTGTTTCCAGTATCGTGCGATATATCCTGCGGGAGGCGCTTCATAATTATGAGCATGGATGACATCAAATCGATATTTTCGAAGAATCTGAAACAGTCTGACAGTCAGGAGGAAATCCAGCAATGGTTTCCCCATTGAAATACCGGATGTCAGTTTATGGTAGCCGGGAACCTTGGGAATCCGATGAATGGTGAGCCTATCTACATCGAAATCATTCCGACCGAGATGATAGGTGATGATATGCACCTGATGACCTCGTTTGGACAGAGCCATGGAAAGTTCCCGAATCAGTCCGGATGAGGCAAATGCCGCCGGAAAGGGGCAGGCTGCAATCATGGCAATACGAAAAGATCTCACGGCTTCCTCCATATACCAACCGTAACTTATCAGATTCATCCGAAATTGACAGCACTTCCTGTTTATGAGAAAATGAGCATCGTGGGTATTTGATGAGGGAAATAATTATGAGTTGTATTTATTCTGGAATCCGAATCGTGTGGCTGTTCTTCTTTATCATCTCGATTGCGATCCCGGTTGCGGGAGAGGATGTCAGCCAGGAGTATTTTGATACGGAAAACAGCACACCAACACCGGAGCCTCGAGCTTCGTTTTGGTATCAGCATGACCCGGTTCTTTCCGCCAAGAAATATGAGGCCATTGATATTGGTGTTCAGGTTCAGCAAGTCCGACCTCGGGATCAGATGATCATTCATTTTCGTGATAAAGGCACCCATAGCTTTCATAGCTCCCCATTAGGTTACAATCCGGAATCCAGCCGGTTTGAAATGACGATTGATCAGCGGTATCATTCCAATAACAATATGGAATATTACATCGAGATTTTTCCGGAAGCGCTTCCCAAGATCCGCATCCCTGAAACTCCGGAAACATATTTTGAGATCAAATCACAATCAAGATGGATCAAGATTATTGAACCGGTCGCCTGGGCACTCCTGATTACATCTCCGGCGATTGTCGCATTTCTTGTCAGCAATATCCGTAAAGCGCACATGAAAAAAACGAAGGAATACGAACAGAAGCTTCGTGCGCGCCGTAAAAAGCTGACTCGTGAACGGGAAAAACATTATAATTCATATCTCAAGAAAATGGCGGGAATCCGGGTCGCGCCCACAACACCGCCACCAAAATCCAAACCAGCCGAAAATGGCAAGGATGTATCGAAAGTATCCCGCTCCGATACCACACCCCAACCACCCTACAAGGGTCAGACGACGCCACCACCTCCCAAACAAGACCGAAAAGAAATCATATCGACGTCTTCGAGCCTGACGAGTACGGGTGAATTGAAGCGCGAACTGGATGAGATTTTGAGTCGGCCGGGAATCGAAGGTAAACGATCACCGGATCCTGGAACATCGCCCAAACCTTCAGGTTCTTCCAGACCATCGCCGACACAACGATTGGATCTGAAAACATCTTCCACTGATCCGGTCCGTCCCCCCCAGACGAAGAAAAATCCTTCGAGCGGAAAACCGAACCCCTCCATTCCACCCAAACGAGGGGATAAATAATCTCAGAATGATCGGTTTATCATTCAGACTATCTGAAACCAACTCAATGTCTTATGGACTCCGGTAATCCCATCCATATAATCCGTTCTTCAGCGGTTCAGTCATTATCCCGATCCCAATCAGGAACCGTGTAGATTGTCAGAATCCAAGAATCACCGGATGACGCTGATTACACAGACTCTGTGGCATAATGGCCGTCGTTGCATCAGATGCAAAGGCTGTTTCGGTGGATGTAATGGTCGTTGCGGTGAATGTAATGCACGCTACGGAGAATATAATGACCATTGCGGTAGATGCAAAGGCGGTTGTGGTGGATGTAATGGTCGTTGTGGTGAATGTAATGCACGCTGCGGAGAATGTAATGACCATTGCGGCAGATGCAAAGGCGGTTTCGGTGGATGTAATGGTCGTTGTGGTGAATGTAATGCACGCTGCGGAGAATGTAATG
>CAZELM010000017.1:0-35044 GCA_964512995.1 uncultured bacterium | reverse complement strand
ACCATTGCAGCAGATCCAAGGGCGGTTGTGGTGGATGTAATGGTCGTTGTGGTGGATGTAATGCACGCTGCGATGAATGGAATGGTCAATCAAGGTCAAAGTAACATCGCTGGGATGAATGTTAGAACCGCTTTGGGCTTGGGATCTTGATCCAATTTCACCCGTCAGAACACCGACCAAACCATCAGAGCCATCCGGTGTCCATCGGCAGAATCTCTCGGTTATTCATGATGCCTTTTTCGATATGTGGAATTCTCTTCGCTTTCATTATATCGGGAGTGCTGACCATCATGCATCATCCCCGCTTTTCATCCTAATATGGTCAGTGGCCATTAGTTTGCTAGCTCTAATTCTATCACATTTCAACGTGTGATGAAATTGTTGTTATGATATACTCATTGACTTGCTGAGATCCCTGGTTTAGGTTTTATAGGGGAGGCTTTAATGGAATTGTTACGGTTTTTAAAACCATTGGAAGAATTTGAGTACACCTTATCCCGGCTTTATCATTATTTCGCGTACATTTTTATCAAAGATGATGACGCGTTCCAGTTATTCAGCACACTGGAAGAAGAGGAAATTGGCCATCAGGAACTCATCAGAAGCCTGCGTAATCTCGTATTGAAGAATTATCGGGATTACGGTGAAGTTCACGAAAATATCAGACAGGTCATCGAACTCACTCAGTTTATTCTTCAATACATTGAATCCAAACCGGATGTTACATTGGAGAAAGCGCTGGGAATCGCGTTGAATTTTGAAAAAACAGCCGCTGAACGACACTACCGTACTGCGATCATACAGTCGAATCCGGTATTGGAAGACCTGGTGAGGAATTTGAGTAAAGCAGATGAGGTCCATGTCAGTCGTTTAAGAACGTTTATGATCAACCGTGGTTATCTCTCGACGGACGATTCGTTGGATCATGATACGGAACAACCGAACGAAGCTACGTCGGATTGAAATGAAAACACCCTTATTGAGGGTACGAACACGGAAGCCAAAACCCCAAGGATGCTTCCGTTTTTAATAGGAGAGTCTGTTAATGCATCGAAGAATTTCTGTTGTGATCTGGATCATGATGATGAGTATGTTGCCAATTCTGAACGCTCAGGAGTGTGACGATAATTGGATTCAGACCTTGAGTGACGAAGAGTTCCAGCAACTTCTGACTTACCAGCCGTTTGCGGATTATGTGGAACCACCTCTGGATCCGTCTCTGAAGGACCGCGATTTCCCGGCCGTGTTTGACTGGCGGGAGATGAATGGTGTTTCTTCCGTAAAAAATCAGGCCAGTTGCGGTAGTTGCTGGGCGTTCGCTTCCATTGCAGTATTGGAATCGCAAGTATTAATCCAGACCGGTCAGGAGATGGATTTCGCCGAACAGCAACTGGTTGATTGTACACCGCTGAGTTACGGGTGCAGCGGCGGTATCACCGAAATGGGATGGGAGTATCTCCTGTATATGGGATTGGTCTCCGAGGAGGAGTATCCATACCAGGCAGAAGACACGATCTGTAAGCATTGGCAGTATGCTCGAAGACTGATGGTTACATCCTGGGAGTTTGTTAATTCCAGCGAAGAATCCATCAAAGCCGCAATTCAGGATTTTGGACCGGTGGCTACCAGTATGGGAGCGAATGATAATCTGCGGTACTACTCCGGCGGATGTTATATGGATGACAGCAATACCGATATCAACCATGGCGTTGTCATTGTTGGTTGGGATGATACGATGTGTGAAGGCGGCGCCTGGATCGTGAAGAATTCCTGGGGACGCGGATTTGGGGAAAACGGGTATTTTTATATCCATCGAGGCGATGTCCATATCGGTGAACAGGTATCATTGGCGCACATCCGTCTGTTACCCGCTGTTCAGGTGCAACTGGATGATTATAAACTCCAATCGGGGGATGACGGGATTGTTGCATCCGGAGAATCTGCCACTCTTAAGATCACATTGACTAATACGGGTTACATGACTGCTTCAACTGTCTCCGCGACGCTATCCTGCGCAAGTGATATGGTTACATTCACGAAAAATCGGATTGATATTGAGGAGATGGCATCAATGGCCACTGTTTCGACCGATGATTCGTTTGTTTTTAATCTGGACTCTGATCTTCCACCGGGAACAGTGCTTCCGTTTTTATTGAATATTCGATCGGGAGATATTGAAAGCCAACATCCCATCGAGATCATATCCGGCCCATTGTATTGGTTATACCGGAATGATTTTGAGGGAACGACGGATGAGTTGTGGACCCATCAGGCAGTCAGAGGGAAAGATATCTGGGTTCGCGGCCAGGTTCCTGATGGACAGAATGTCATCTGGGATCCGATTCATCCGGCATCCGGGACACATATGTGGAGCACCAACATTGATCATGGCGGGAATTATCTGAAAAATGCCGATCATTACCTCGAATCTCCGATCATTCCTTGTTACAAGCATCCCACGGTGTTCATGGTGTTCCGTCGGTGGCTGACACTGGAAAAAGGAGAATTTGATCATGCCCTGATCTGGGTGAACGGCCAGAAGATCTGGGAGAACACGAGAGAATACTATTGGGTTGACAACACATGGGAGTATTGTATTTTTGATATCAGCCCCTATATCTCTGAACAATCCACCTGTCAGGTGAGATTCGAGCTGAAATCGGATGAGGCTCTTGAACTGGGCGGATGGAATATTGACGATTTCGGTATAGCAGCACCGATTGACGATTCGTTTTACAATCGATTCCCATCTCCCGTCCGTTTGAATCTCCAGACCTCCCAATATGTTTATTCTGCGGGCGATCATTTTGATCTGAGATTGACCGTCGATAACTATCAGTCCCCCAGACGGGTCCGGGAATGGATTGCGTTGGATGTTTATGGACATTACTGGTTTTCGCCGGGCTGGACAGAATCACCCGATTTCAATACGATCGAACTTCCAGGATGGTCAAGGCAGGAAAACTCGGTTCTAAGCTTCGAATGGCCGATCATTGATGGTCATGCGGGTGATATCCGGTTCTGGTCTGCCATTCAGGATATGGAATCGAATGAAGTCCTGGCCTGGGATATGGTGAGATGGGGTTGGTGATTGAATATTTAACGAATAGAAAAGAGGGTATAATTCGTGAAATCCGAAATGATCCGTCTTGGAAAAACGGAAATCTATCTGGAAACAGGAAGAATCGCGAACCAGGCTGATGGTTCGGTCATCGTCCGGCAGGGCCGCTCTGCTGTCCTGGTTACCGTTGTTTCGAATAAGGAAGCCCGGCCGGATATCGATTTCTTTCCGCTTACGGTGGATTATCGAGAGCTTTTTGGAGCGGCTGGTGTTATTCCGCATTCATACGGCCGTCGAGAAGGCAGGCTGTCTGACCGTGAAATTCTGGCATGCCGGATCATCGATCGGTCCATTCGTCCAATCTTCCCGGAAGGCTTTACATGTGAGACCCAGATTATCGCAACGGTTTTATCGGCTGATCCCGATGTTGAAACCGATGTTCTGGGTTTGATTGGAGCGACCGCAGCTCTTCATCTGTCCGATGTCCCATGGAAAGGACCGGCTTGTGGAATCCGGATCGCTCGAGTGAATGGCCAGTTCATTATCAATCCGCTGCGCTCCGAACGAGCATGCGCCGATATCGATCTCGTGGTCTCCTCAGGCAACCAGGGACTGATCATGGTCGAAGGACATGCGCGGGAAGTTTCCGAAAAAGATATCCTGACGGCTCTGGAAACGGCTCAGTCTGCTGTGCAGCCTCTTTTGATCCTGTTCGATCAATGGCAGAAAGAACTTGAGATCCGGAAGCGAAGCTTTGACGGTCCGGAGAATCCCTGCCTTGATGCCGTTCGGGAAGCATTTCTGGATAAGCTCCAGATAGCACTGCAAAATGTGATCAAAAGGGACCGCCATGAGGCTGTCAAGTCTGTTCGAGATGAGCTGATCGAACACTACAATCAGCTTGATCCTGAAAGGCTGTCCATGTATCTCAGTGCGTTTGAGGATATGAAATATTATGAGGTCCGCCGTCGGATTATAGAGGAAAATAATCGGCTGGATGGTCGTAATACCACGCAGGTCCGGCCGATATCCGGAGAAGTGGATGTTGTTCCATACCCCCACGGCTCGGCCTTGTTTACGAGAGGGGAAACGCAGGCCTTTGTAACCTGCACATTAGCTCCTCTCAAAGAACTGCTGCGTCTGGAGACGATCCATGGCGATATCGAACATTCATTTTTTCTGCACTACGATTTCCCTCCGTATTCTGTCGGTGAAGTCCGGCCGGTGAAAGGACCTGGAAGACGGGAGATCGGTCATGGAAATCTGGCCTGGCGGGCGTTGTTGCCGGTCATCCCTCCAACCGACCAATTCCCCTATGCGATTCGTGTGTTTTCGGAGATCACGCAGTCGAATGGCTCATCGTCCATGGCTACCGTCTGCGGGGGCTGCCTTTCCTTGATGGATGCCGGTGTTCCTATCCTGCGTCCTGTTTCCGGTGTTGCAATGGGTTTGATTGCCCAGGAGGGTGAAATTCGTGTCCTGACCGATATACTTGGCGATGAAGACCATCTTGGCGATATGGATTTCAAGGTGGCAGGCACGTGCAAAGGAATCACCGCGATTCAGATGGATAATAAAATCGGTCATCTACCCAATGAGGTATTGGAAAAAGCACTCTCACAGGCCAGAGCGGGAGTCGATCATATCCTTGGAGAAATGGCCAAGGTCATTGACAAGCCAAAACCAAACCTCAAACCACATGCTCCCCGTGCAATTGTCATGTCGATCCGGCCGGAAAAGGTTAAAGATGTGATCGGACCCGGCGGCAAAGTGATCAAAGATATTCAGGCCGTGACTGGAGCGACACTGGAAATCGAAGATGATGGTACGCTCCGAATTTATGCGACAAACGAGTCAAGTGCCAGAGATGCCCGTGAACGGGTTGAGTATCTGACCCAGGAAGCTCGCGTCGGGCATTACTATCATGGTACCGTCATCTCCATTAAATCATTTGGCATGTTTGTGGAGATTTTCCCCGGAACGGAGGGTCTCGTTCATATTTCCGAACTGGATCAAGGCTTCGTTGACGATCCCACCCGGATTGCTTCCATTGGCGATAAAATTCCGATTAAAGTCCTGGGAGTGGACGAAAAGGGAAAGATTCGGCTCTCGCGAAAAGAAGCCCTGAATGTTGGAAATGCTGTTTTTGATAACTGAGGATTTGTCACTCTCGGGTTGACACATCCAATTCAGATACTGGTTTTTAATATGAAAAAGCCTGCCAAGTGCTTGGTACCCTCGGCAGGCTTTTTCAGAATCCGATCAAAACAAGCAGTTTACACTAGTGGATATTAAACTCAAACACTTTCTCAATTTCAGGGTCGGTGGCCTTTTTGTCCTGAAGCTCTTTTAACTTTTCGAACGGCACTTTCAAAATCAGATTGGATGTCTTGTATCGTTCCTGGAAATTTTGATCTCTCACAAAGAAAACAACGATAACATCATCTTTCCCTTTGAGACCTTTTAAAATCGGTCCAAAATCCAAAATCGCGTTGATCAGTTCCTTCTTAAATTCTTTCAGGTGTGTGTCAATGTTTTCAATCCGTTCGTGATCGGCATCCAGAAGCTGCCGATATTTCTTGATTGTGACTTTCTTTTCAGCGTTCGGTTCGTCGTCCTTTTCGCTGGTGCTGGAATCTGGATCCGTTGATTCGATGCTCTCTGTTTCGATGGTTATCTTTTTTTCATCAGCGCTTGAGAACCATTGCATCCAGTCCTGAGCGACACCCGGGATATTGGTGTAAGCCGTCATGGAGATGTTTCCAATGAAAATCGCTCCGGAGTTGTCCAGATAAAAACCTTTTACCTGGTCGGTTGGTTTTACAAAGACATGCTGTGTATCCAATAGAAGCTTGTCAATTCCGGCGGCCAGTACACTGAAGGAACGCTCCATTCGTTCATTGGTCTCCTGACCGGATGCAATGATGGATATACTCAAAACTCCCAGACTGAACAATAAAAACAATTTCCATTTCATGGTATTCCCTCCTTGTTTAGAGATTACGAGTTCGAACTGGAAAAGTTTCAACCGATCAGAAGTAAAAAGCCGGAACCAGAATTTTCCAGATCGCATATCCGGCAATACTCCAGGAGAGTATCACGAGAATAAATGAGACATGGAGGGTATATCGGGCAGGGATCATTTTGAAAATGCCCGTGATCCCGATGATGGCAAACGCCGGCCATGCCGGAAATAAGTATCGTCCCTGAGAAAACTCATGCCGTATTCCATATGTGGCAATGCCGGCCCAGACTGTTGTGAGAATGATCAGGACCATCACTGCCAATATCCTCCGGGAAGGTAGATTTAGACGACAGGTTCCCGCACTAAACGTAAAAAATCCGATTATCAACGGGATATAACACAATGCAAACAACCAATAGAGAGGAGAAGAGGCATGGAATTTCAGCCATCCAAACGATAACCAGAGACTGTGATGAAAATGTAGCATGAATGATTTCAGCCAATTCCAGTCCAGTCCATCGGCTGCGGGTACATCAATCACCTGAAAGACAATCTGCGATACCCGGAGCGTCAGATGCCGGACGAACATCGGGTATGAATTAGCAGCAATCATGAATGTCAGCACACTGAAAGCACCGAGAAGGAATGAACTCCAGAGTATTGTAGCCGATCGATGACTGGCAGACTGACGATCGAATCTGGCAAGGATGATCGCGAGGATTATACCCGGCAGGACAGTCAATGCCGCTCTGTGGCTGAAAAGGGCAAGGATAAATCCCGAAGAGATCAGCAGATATCCAATCGGTGTATGATGTTTTCGGATGAGCATGACACTCCCTAAGATCATCCCGGTTGCAGTCAGCCATGATAAAACCGCAGGATTGTTGGCTCCCGCCATAAAGAGAATCTGTGGGACCGCCAATGTCGATAATGCTGCATATTGCATTCGTTCGTCGATGAAAACGAGACGGATCGTGACGTAAAACAAAGTCGCGGTAAAGATGGAGATTACAACACTGAACAGGCGCAGAATATAAAGAGCTGAGACAGGATCGGATACCTGAAACATCTTCAGCAGGAAACCGCATAACGAATAGTATAACTTTGGTTTTGAGAGCTGTGTCGGTTTGGATCTCAGAAGCGGTGCGTCATAGAATCGATGCGGGATGGGATGAGGCGGCCGCTCCTGTACCAATTCCCAGAATCGATATTGATGAAGTGCTTTGAGAATGTCCTGTTCTATATACTCGGGAGACATCAGTCTGGTTTGAGACACCGACAGGCAGTAAGCCAGATGAGCCGGTTCATCCGGCATCTGGAAGGGAGGGGTTAACAATGCATATAATAAAACCGCACCGCCAAAAAGCATCAGATAGGGCATCAGGATGGCTCGGGTGTTACGGATAGCCATGCCAGGAGTCTCGTTGATATTCATATAAAATGCGGCTGGGAGAGATCTCCCACGAAGAGATCGGACCGGAAGGGAAGACCGCCGAGGACAGATAGGGAATGGGATCGCTTTGTTTCCAGGATATTAACATCGTTTCCAGATGCTGGGTGGACTCCCAAGCGGGAAGAATGGTTTCGACTTCTGTCAATAATTCACGTGTTTTTCGGGGTTCAGCGTCGAGATAGAGGCTGATTTCAGCCATTCGAAGCTTGGCGAATGGATCTCCGGGATCGTGCCGCATACCCGTTTCGTAATACCACCGTGCGGTAGCCCAATCCCCTTGTCCCCGGAACGCATCGCCAATATCAACATAGACCGATCCGATCTGTGGAGCGAGTTTGATGGCATGACAATAGTCAGCAACGGCGGACAGAAGGTCTCCCTGGGCATGTGCAAGATGCCCGCGGCCGATATACGCATCCTGCCGAACCGGAAAAAGCTCGATCGCATTTGAAAATAACGCGTATGATTCCGCAATGTGCCCTGTCTTCTGAGCACTGACCGCCTGATAAATCGTTCCGAAATAATCGTTTCGATCTGGGGTATTCCAACGGTTAAATTCTCTTTCCGCACGCTGAAAATCACCCATAAAAAATGCCACCATCCCGGTTTTTCGGATCAGGTGATTTTTCCATTGTGTGATTGCATCTGAAAAGGGTGAATCATCGGCATGTCCGTCGAGAAACTGGAGCGCAATGTCATGCCTTCCCACCGATTCTGCAAATGCACTGCAAGCGACATCGATGGATCGATGAACCGTATCGGGAAGTGTTCCGGTCAAAAGTGTGTAGCAGATTGAATAAAAACTCAGACAGAACCAAGGTAAAAGAAAAAGAAGTATCGGGTGTTTCCAGATAACCGTTCGCTCCATACGTCAGTTCCGGTTTTTAGATAAGGAAAGGAGCACCCCGAACAACCCACTCGTCCATAACAGCATGGCCAGGATCAGCCATAATAGATTGACCCAGACCGCGGGTTTATGAAGGCTCCATTGTGCCCTGATTCTTTGAAAAACGCTGATTCCCTGAAGGTGTCCTCGTAGGATAAACGCCAAATCTCCGGATTGGGGTACATGATTTATAATGGCATTCCCATCGACAAATGCGTCGAATTCGGTTCTCCAGAGTGTTACCGCATTTTCAGGAGAAATGCCTTCCCCTTCAAGGGTTAATACTCCTTTTTCCAGGGGATGCGGCGGGAAGGGCGGCAGGACCGGAATCGTCGTCCACTCGTTATCTGTCAGCCGTTCCAGTTCGATGGAAAAAGATCGCTCCACTGATTCAGGATATGAATGATTTCGAAGATGGCCATGGATGACACCTTGATTCCGGCGGCAATATGTTCCAAACAATAACGCAATCTCAGTGATTCCGTCTGCCGGGAGGTAGAACGACTGTTCGATAATGGTGCCGGTATGGATGGGCGGACCGGGAGATTCTGACAACGGTTGCTGTACCAGCGTTACGGGAAGACCTGAAAAGCAATAACTGAATGCTCCCCAAATCCATATCATGGATGAAAAAAACGCAAGGAATCCATTGAAGATGGAAAAAAAAGATTTGGCGGGAGAGTGATGTATGTTCATGTCACTCCATGGCTGACTCAGTATCTGATTCGTATTGCAGACGCACCGGTCAGTGGACCATCAGACGTCGAAAATATCGGAACCCCATCGTGGCGTATCGTTTAAGATCATCGATGGAGCGGATTGATTTCAGGACCTTTGGGATCTTTCTCCAAACGGAGTAATTCTGCATCGAGGCCCACTCGAATAAGATATCCGATAGTTGAGACCATGAAAGTTTATCAGTGAATATCGGCACATTCCCCTGCGCGGAGGGAAGCGTCTTCACATCGGTACGATTTTCATGATACCATCTGAAGTCTACGGGCAGAGTGCCATTCTCCCGAGCTGTTTTTTCCAGGTCAGTTCCAGGATAGACATGAAGGAAAGCCATGGAGACATGGGCTCCTTCTTTGAATTCCCGGATCAGATCCAACGTTTCCTGTGCTTCTTCCCATGTCTCGGTCGGGTGGCTGAGTATGAAAAATGGGTTAGCAATAACATTCAATTCCCTGCACCATTGATACAGCTCCCGGACTTTTTGAAGTTTCAGATTTTTCTGGATAATCTCATCCAGAATGCGTTGAGATCCGGATTCCACTCCAAAACCGATGGTATAACACCCCGCATCCCGCATGGTTTCCAGGAGTGACTTGGACATGTTATCCACTCGTATTTCACAGAACCATGGGAGATGATACCCGCGATCCTTCAGCAGGCCGCAAAATTGTTCAACGCGCCGGGGAGATGTATTGAATGTATCGTCGAAAAACCATAACGCTTCAGTCTGACCCATCTCCACCATCTGATCGATTTCAGCGATGATATTTTCCGGGGAGCGCATGCGGACATGGCGACCCCAAACCTTGGGAGTGGCGCAGAAGTTACAGGCACAAGGACATCCGCGACTCGTCATGATATTCGAAAATCGTTTCGTCCCGTGTCCCGGTACATTGAAACGGAAATTGTAGACATCCGGTGGAGGGAAAAGATGGCGTGCAGGAAACGGAATCTGGTTTAAATCCTCGATTCGAGATCTGGGCGGATTTACAACAATCGCACCTGTTTCAGTTCTGTAGGCAATCCCATTTACGTTGCTGAGATATTTCGAGCCAGCCGACACAGCCGCTAACAGCTCAAGAAATGTGTTCTCGCCTTCACCTATGACAATGGAATCAAATTCGGCTATTCCTTCCAGCGTATCTTCCGCAGCCAATGATGCATGCGGGCCGCCAGCGGTCAGGTGAGAGGCGGGAAGGATGGTTTTGATGATTCGAGCGGTTCGAAAAGCTTCGAATCGGTTTTCTGTGGTAAACGTCAATCCAATGATGTCCGGGTGATAATCCTGAAGATGCGTCATGATGGCTTCCGGTTGCAACGCATGAACATGCGCATCGAGTATTTGAACCGGAAATCCTGCCTGTTCGATTGTTGCTGCCAGATAACCGATCCCCAAGGATGGCATCAACACACCACCAGCCCATCGTTCTGCGTAATAACCACCGGGAGGTACCATTAAGAGAGTTTTTAGCCGCTTCATCGCTCAGAACGTTATTCCGCTTTGATTGGAAAATCAAGCTATTAATCGGATCGTTCCAGTTTTTCAGAAAGGTTATCGAAAGTTTGGATGTGGATGATCATGGTATCAGGTGAGACGTCGTCATTGTAAATGTAAGATAAAAAAATGCAGGACTGCTTGTGGGGAGCAGTCCTGCGATGTGCATGAACTTTCTTGTCTCGTTGAAGTCGTTGAATCGGAATCAATGAGACTGATTTATCGCTACCGATCTCAGCGTATGAATCGTTTTGGGATTTCGCTGGGATCGTCAGGGGATGTCATGTTTTCATATACCCAGTCTGATTCGACCACCTACCATTTTCGTAATGTGGGAGAAATAAAGAACACGGAAATGATGACGATAAGGATGATCGCTCCTGCCGCAGACATGGCGGGGATGACCGGACACGGAACAGGTATGGGGGTCGGGGTCGCATCGAAGCAATAATCGCGGATTCGAACTTCATCCAGGAAAACCATGGGTTCTGTGGACCAGGGTGATGGTGCTTCCGTCGTTACCGGGAAATAGGATGAGAAAATAATGGTCACGTTCGAATCCCCGGCAAATTCATGGAGCGAGATCTGCTCATGGAAATAAGAGTCCGATTCTTCTTCAGCCTGGTAGACCTCGAATGTATAATGGTTATCACTGATAATCTGAATGGCAAAGGAATCCTGATATTGTTCAAACGTTTTGGAGTCTGCTTTTTGTGGTTGAATAAAATTCTGGACGGAAACATAGAACTCGAGCACCGCTCCATATCGATATGGATTACTGAAATCAAGGTTGTTTTTCAGAATAGCGTGATGGATGCCATCATATATTCCTTGACCAGCACCAGCGAAATAGGCAGTACCAGCACCCCAACAAGTAAAATTCCGGTCGTGTAATATCTGCAATCCCCACTCTGGAGATGCCTCATCCCAGTTGTCAAAGTTATCACCTTCAAAACCATCACTGAATATCAGCTCCTGGACACAATATGGAGTGGGTGTCGGTGTATTGGTGGGCGTGTTAGTGGGAGTGGGTGTATTGGTAAAAGTGGGTGTATTAGAAGGAGTGGGTGTCATGGTGGGTGTTGGTGTATGTGTTGATGTCGGTGTGGGAGTGGGTGTATCGGTGGGTGTGGGAGTGGGTGTATCGGTGGAGGTGGGTGTCGGCGTTGGTGTCAACGTCGGCGTGTTGGATGGCGTCGCTGTATGAGTGGGTGTATTGGTGGGTGTTCCGGTTGGCGCACCGGTTGGTGTGTCGGTCGGTGTATTGGTCGGGGTTTCTGTGGGAGTGCTTGTCGGTGTATTGGTTGGTGTCGGTGTTGATGTCGGTGTATTGGTTGGTGTCGGTGTCTGAGTAGGAGTATGAGTCGGTGTATTTGTTGGAGTTGGCGTCATCGTGGGTGTCATGGTGGGTGTCGGTGTACTGGTCGGGGGAATTTGAACAACAATATCGACGAAATCCGAGTTGTTATCGACAGTGAGGTCAGGAGGATTGAACTGAGTGATTACCGCCATATTCCGGATTATGGTTCCCGCGGTTCCTGGATTAACGATGGCGGAGATCGTCAGCTCAGCGGACATCTGTGCGCTGAGATCGCCAATCTGCCATATTCCGGTTACAAAATTGTAATTTCCCTGAGTGGAATCTGCTTCTATAAATGTCAATCCTGTCGGCACGATATCGGAGATTTCTAGATCTGTTGCACCGACAGTCGGGTGGTTATTATCGACGATGATCGAGTATGTGATTGTGTCGCCTTCGTTCGGGTTCGGATTATCGACATTTTTTAAGAGTTCCAAATCTGTCCAGAGGACGGGATTCGACCATGTTGAAGAGAGAGGAATTGGATATTGGTCTGTAACGACTACTGCTGTATTGACAATGTCGAGTATGGATGGATCTAAATGCTCATTCACCTGAACCTCGAACGTAATGATTATCGATTCTCTGGGGTATAAGATTAAATCCTGCGCCATCCGGGGTGGAGGTGTTCCAGGCGATGTCAGAGAATCCCGTCGGGTACCTTCTACGTTTACATTATCAACCCAGATAATCTGGCCTGCATCGAGTTTGCGACTGCCAATGATGAAGCGAATGACTGCATTTTCTGACAGATAGGCGGAGAGATCGATGCTGTCGGTCTGATATTGGGGATCCGTCACCGGTGATGAAGCTCCTGAAATCGTACGAACGGTCGTAAAGGTTCCACTCGGACCTGTCCTGGAGACCTGAACCAGAAGAGACCGGTCTGCTTTGAGCAGCACGCGACGGTAATCGAATGTCAATGTGGCGGCTGAATAGAGAGACAGATCAACCTGCCGGTACAATCCTTTGTTGGCGTCTCGATACAGCTTGACGGCGAATGTATCTGAAACTGTATCCTGCGCTACCTGGACACTACCGGTTGTTGGCAGTGTATCATCATTTTTTTCAATCCATGGAGTCGCCCAGAAACTGTTTCCATCGCTCCCTGTGTAGATTTGAGTATTGAACCGGTCGAGAAATGTATCGGTTACATCGATCGGATATGTTACGAGACTGCTATTTGCAATATAAGTAGTACCGGGGGGTAATCGATCGAAAACATTGACGCCGGTTTGAGTGTGGTCTCCATTGTTTGCTACCTGGATTGAGTATCGCAATGTTTGCCCTTCTGTTACCGGTTGATCAGTGTTGCCGACTTTGACGATGGAATGAGCGGGTGGATAGATGGACACGGAACTGATGTTGTTGTTGGGATTGGAATCGGTTGGGTTCACAGCAGTTATCTCTGCGATGTTTGTGATCGTCCGGCCAGCCGCAGACGTCTCTACTTCTGCAGTGATGACCAATGTTTTAATTCCCCCTATATTGATCGTTCCAATCGACCATAATCCTGTCAGAGAGTTATACGTTCCCTGAGATGGGAGGGCTGATAGAAAAGTCAATCCTGCTGGCAGCAGATCATTCACTTCGACATTCGTCGCTGTTACTGGCCCATTATTGATAACACGAATGGTAAATTTTGTGGTCTCATTGATCATCGGAAATTCGTTATCAACCGTTTTAGTGATTCCGATATCTGTCAGAACAGGCGCGATGATCATGGTCTGGGAATAGGTATTCACCCGGTCACAGGAGTCTGTAACCGTGACACTGATCATGCATTCGATCGGATCGGTGGTTACCGGGGCGGTAAATGTCGGTGATTTGGCGTAGGGATTACTGAACGTACCTCCGCAATCATTGGTCCATTCGTATGTATATGGACTGAAAATGCCGGAAGCCTCGACATTCAGTGAAACGGTCTGGCCACTCAGGCATGATGTCGGAATCTGAGGTGTTATTTCATTCCGAGTATTTTTTGCGATCAATAAAAGGAAATTGAAGAACACGCGTTGCGCCGCAATTTTGTGAGACTCATCTGTTCCAGGTCGTTCATCCCCGCTTCCATTATGGGAATGATCTCCAGAACATTTGTGTTTTCTTTCAGGTCCGCCTGCATAGGAATGACCGGCTGAGGCTAATACCATTCCATTAGATGGGTTGCCGTAGGCGTATCCGAAAGCGAGAAGAGCTGCTCTGCCTGGAGAGGGAGAGGGGATATCTGGATGATCCGGATCCCAAATCGAAATCGTTGTTGACGGGCGCCATCCCCATTCGAGGGGGAGATAAATCTGTTCAGCTCCATTTGTTGTTGCGGTATCGAGTATTCCCAGAAACTGCATGATCGGATGAGTCGGATGTGAATAGGTATATGGAAGCGTCCCACGGTCATGTTGATTGGCATAAACCATGCCGTTCATGCTCAGAAAATTCAAATCCGGATCCGTGCCTGGATCGTTGGGATCGTCGATATTTTCGAGTTCGCTGACAGCCTTGCATCCCAGCCAGACATAACCCCGGCTTTGGACGAATTCGCGTAAATAGTGATGCGTTTCCCATACCGGATCAGCATGTGGCATTACATAATAATCGTCACAATAGTTCAGATCGTCGGGCAGTCCGATCCGCCAGCAAGTGTCAGGGATTTCTGCTGCTATGAAATAATCTTCCGCGATCCAGCCGTTTTGTGTATCCAAGACTGAATTCGGGAAACCGCTGACGATATCATAAATGGGAGCAGAGAAAGGAAAGCCGAGCGGTCCATCCACGATAACGCCTTTGCTCTCCCATAAACTGATGACAGGTTGAGCGTCAGAGGCAAAGTCAGCGGTGATGATAAAAGCACTTCCCCGATACGCTTTCCCCCCGGCTTCAAAATCAATTCCATCTTTTAATTTTTCCGGATTTATGGCCCAGTACACCGGAATATTGTGATTCCTTACCAGGTCATAGATCAGTCCATAGGGTTTGATGGCATTTGATATTGTTTGGGGTTCGATTCCCATGTCGATGATATAAGCACCAGAGCGGAAGGTAATATTATCAGCAAAGAGACTTTGACAAAGGAACAGAAAACAAATGGAACAAAGAGTCAATCGGATAATAACCGCGTAACATGAAGCGTCTCCAATAAAACTCAATTTCCGATACTGTTCCCAATGAGTTGTTTTCATGAAAAATTCCTCCCTTTTAGCGATAATCTTTTAAATGATGGTTGAATCTGGGAGAAAAAAGGGGAGAAGTTGGGAAATTTTTGATATTCTCAGTCAGAAACCGGTCTCGAAAAAGGGTAACCCGCCGATATCTGGGATAAAAGACGGATTTTATGAACCATGACGGCAAACCGCACGTAGTTTTGCATAAATCCGTTATCATTTCCCCGATCAGATTAAAATACATTGAACTCTTCCCCAATTTTTTTTCTACATCAGTAATCCGCCATTTTTTTCCTGGTTCCGATAACCCACATTGTAATCGGTTTCCAAGGATCGGCCTCGTTTCGCTCATTTTTTTGGCAGTTTTACGACTGATGTGAATCACTCCCATAAAACATCCCAATCTTCAACATTTCCCAATTTAACCGTTCATGCACAATCCCAAAGTACTTACTTATAATAGTATGAGGGCGGCTGGAAATTTTGTCAAAGTATTTTTTGCTTAATTTGCAATAGCTTAAATGTATAAACTGGAAATATTTTTACAAAATAATTAAAATGAGATACACTTTTGAATCGTTTTATATTGAAAATATGAGAATAAAATAAAAATACGATAATATACTCGAATTTGAGCGATTTTTCTGAATTATTCACGCTATTATTAGCGCATTATTATGTGCGATTGTTTGTTGTTTGAAGAGATTTATTGTCGTAACATCATTCAAGCCGGACCGAATGATCCTGAAACCAAATCATAAACTAAAAAGCTGAACTAATATAAATGTAATTTTATTTATCACTAACTACTCTGGGTTACATTTTTTTATTTTGACAACGGGCATACAAAGGAATCATCTGCTCTGATTCTGAATGAGAAAGGAATTTTGAGTTCGGTTATCGACGAAAAAGAGGACAGCCTATTTGTATTTAATTGATGTCGATATGGTCGCCATTCTCCATAATGACTTCAATTTTCGGGTTCATCATGATCAAATCCAGATGCGCCACCGCCGGAGCTTGCCCGTAACAATCATCTCCTACGGCAATGTGACATGTATTCAGCACTTTTTCATCTTCTGTCATGTTTCCGCTAATCATTGCCGATGGATTCAGTCCGATCCCAAACTCCGCCAGATTATAGATATTGCTTCGGTAATTATCGGCATGCTGTTGGGAGATGATTCCGGTGAGAATCTGTTCTTCCGTTGCACTTTTCATTTCTTCCAGCGATGCCCGGAATTTTTCTGCTTCAGTTCCTCCTCGAACATCGATCACTTTGCCTTCTTCGATAATCAGTTCAAATGGAGTTTGTGTTAGCAATGTGCCATTCAGCAATCCGGCTGTTCCGTCAATGACCGCACGCCCATAGCTCCCGATATTCGGAATGGTGAATACTTCACCGGCTGGGAGATTACCTCCAGAACCCGGAAATCGATAATCTCCATCATCGAGCATTCCTTCACAAGCGGACATGTCAATGAACAGATCGGTTCCTGCAGGTGTTGTCACATGAATCGACTC
Source organism: uncultured bacterium (assembly GCA_964512995.1). Taxonomy (GTDB): domain Bacteria; phylum CSSED10-310; class CSSED10-310; order CSSED10-310; family CSSED10-310; genus CAZELM01. The sequence goes on along the minus strand of CAZELM010000017.1, from coordinate 18,407 downwards.
CGCATCGTCAAATAACTTCTTCAGACGTTTTGCTCGTTCCCACATTTTTGGATAATCGACGGGCACAGATCGTCTGAAAATATCCAGATCAGCGCACGGACACCACGCACCGCGTGAACGGCGTGTCGCGATCAGATAGTAAAAAATATGATTGAAAGACAGTGTATTGTATTTATATGGATTAGTCAGACCCTGTGGATCATTGCCAAGACTTTCTCTGGTGATTGTGAACATCACATCAGGTTCTGTTGCAATCGCAGCCAAGGTTATTGGATCAGCGAGATCGATTCGGGACCGGGAAGACTGAAACAATAGAATCGGCTTTGCCTGCAATGTCAACGCGGCATTATAAACGGCTTTTGCGATGATCGGCAGTTGCCCATCTGGATTGGCCATAATCAGCAATCTCTCGCGTGGCCGTAAATTCAATGCCACTTCAAGAGCGATTTTCGCAGCCTGCAAAACATCTCCGGAATGCGGGTGAGCGATGTCAAAGGGAGTCGTTATAATTGTCACATTCCACCTCCATTTTAAGTCCAGATAACCTGATTGATAATAGTATAATTCATAAGCAGATAGCAAAGCCCTGGGCAAATTTGCACGCTATTTTTTGCCAATGAACCTGTGCAACTATTGGATCAGGAGTGAATTCTCGTCGATTCATATGAATCCCGTTAGATCGTTTAGCTCTGCCACTGATCCCTCGGGTCATGTAAATCGTCCTCAAATCTTAACGAATCCTGAATCAACATCCGATACGGGCATTTATTAATACTTGAAAAAATAATCCGATTAGACCAGAATGACCCTGCCTGGTAGGAATGGGTGACGATGGAGGTAATATGGTGAACGAATGTACACAGATTATCGATGTTGACTTACATAATCATACCTCATTTTCAGATGGCGATCATTCACCGGAGGAGTTGATCGATATAGCGAAATCGATTGGACTTCGAGCAATCGGGATCACGGATCATGATACCATATCGGGTCTTCCAGCAGCGTTATGTGCAGGTAAATCCCAAGGCTTGGAAGTGATCTGTGGTATTGAACTCACCATCCGTTTTACGGAATCTCTTTTTACCGGTTCCCTGCACCTGCTGCTTTATTTTTCGGCGGAGTTACTCAACGAGCATTCGTTTCGATCGCAGACAGATCATGTCTTGTCTCTGGGCAGAGGTGCTGCATTAACGACAGCCCGGATCAATGCCATCAATCAATGGTTCGGACCGGACGGTAATGAATCCATTCTCCCACGGAAACTCGAAGAGACGGATATTTATCAGCATGGCCAACAGATTTCACGGCGCCATTTTGCGCTTGCTCTGGAAGAAATTGGCGTTGCAGATCAAACCGTGATATCGCGAATCATCGGAAACCATTCTCCAGCCTACATCCCCTCTGGAACGCCATTGGAATCACTGCAGCTCTATCTCAATGCATGGCCGCTCATTCGGATTCTCGCCCACCCGGCGGCGGGGTCATACCCAACCGACAGCCATTACAAGGAGGTTCTGCCGCCATTTCATATTGTCGAGAAGCTTATGCCCCGGTTTATGGATGCAGGGATCGACGGTCTGGAGATTTACTATCCAGCACACACGGACGAGTGGGTAAATAACCTGGAAAAATGGCGTCTGAAGCTTGGTTTGCCATTGGCTACAGGTGGTTCTGATTCACATGACAGTATCCGCCGCCCATTGGGCGTATGTGGCGTTCCCTATCGTGTTGTGGAGCAGATGAAGGAGATGTGGAAGCGCAAAGCATCCCGCTTGTCATATTCGTCTGAACAATAACTCCCCCTTTAATTCTTTTTTTCGAGTTTGAGCCTTTTCTTCATTCAGAACCGGTTCGCCGTCAATGGAATGATCATGATGGGCTGGAACATGGCGTCTGATCGAATGATGATACTGCCCTCGTATGCGCCCGGTCGAATATCGTGAAAAACCACATTCAATGAAATGGAATCTCCCGGAGTCAGATAATCTGGAAAAATTGGATTCTGAAGAACGAATCCATTCCCGACAATGGAAACATACTCGAGGTGGAGCTGGCCGGTTCCGGCATTGATGAGTGTAATGGACTGGATTTCAGGTCCAGGATGAGCTGCCTGGAAATGTAACATGGAGGGATCCGCTTTGATCCATCGCTCCGCCCCCAATACCAGCCCGATCCCCGTGTCTCCACTGCCGTTCCAGCCTTCATATGCCATCAAAGTGAAAGCTCCAGCCGTTACGATCGAAGGCGATCTCACATGGTCCTGATTCCAATCTCCAGGAAAGCCCAAAGCGACTGCCTGTCCTCTCCGCTCCCAATAGGAGATTCCATTTCGCGCATACCCGATGCGGTACATTGGACCTTCCAGTCAGTAATGAAGACCGGTATAAAACAAACGGATATCACCATCCTGTATCCATAGCTCTGGTTCAAGAGCACCCCCATCGTCAAAACCATGGGATCCACGCCCGAAAATGGAATCTGAACCTTCTTCTCCGTCAATCCGGGAAAAATGAATCCCATCTGGAGAAACTGAGATACCCAGTCGGTGCCAGATATCCGTTGAGTGTCCTTCATACATCATGACAGTCCATCCCGCATACTGAACAACCGATGGATCACTGACTCCCTGAGAATCAAAGCGATCAATCTCGTGGCTTGGTGCGAGTACCTGAAATGCAGGGGTTATCTCCCTTGAAAACAAGTGTCCATCCGTTGATTCGATTCGGCCGATAGAGATTTCTGAACCGGAACTCCCGGAATAATACAAAACAAATCGACCAGCCGTTTGAATCACAGCGGGTCCCCAGACATCATCATCATCGAAAGAGCCTTCGGGGCCAGGCTCAAGAACTATCCCGACAGGCAGCCAACTCAATGTGTCCTGCGATATCGCCAGTGCGATCTGCTTTTGTCCGGCCGAATCGATGGCTGTGTAATAAATCCGAAACATTTCTCCGTCATAGAGTATATCTGGATCCGAAACACCATTGAGATCTGCGTCTCCAGAGAATCCAGGAAAGATCACCGGATTATGACTCCACGGGATCAGTGATATCCCAGAAGAAACTCCTCCCGGAATGAATCCAAGAACGATTAGAAGATATATCCATTTTTTAATCAAGGTAATACCTCCTTTCATTTTGATTTTATCTGAGCGGAGACTGAATAATCAATAAAAATTATCGGGATTTCAATCTGGAAGTTTTGAAGCGAGATTACGCTTCACTGATTCGAAGTTACATGATAGACTTTCTGGGATGGAGGCGGAATGCTGTGCAAAAACGAACTGGTTTGCTTGTCGGGGTAATGGGTGTGCTGGTCGCGATGCTTTGCAGTTGCGACATTTATGAGAGTGAGAAACGAGATTGGACAAATGATGTCACGATCGACATTCGAAATCTGACAATGTGTCCATTGGATCTGGTTGTAGATGGAAAACAGATGGATCGAGTCGAATCCGGGGAATCGCTACCCGTAGAAGATCTGGGTCAGGGAACCCATTTTTTGGAAGCATATCCATGGAATGATGAACAGCATTCGTGTGATTCATTTCTGACGGGACATACGATAAATGGAGATCGATTGACGTGGGAGATACTCCCGGTGACATCCTGTAACCGTTGTGATCCAACACCCACACCAACCCCTGTCACCACGCCAACACCCACACCAACTCCGTCTGCATGAGATCATTTATTCAGCCGGCTATGTGACTGACCGTTTCTGGGCTTTGTGATGACCTTTTGGAAATCTACCGGGAGAGAGTAAACTGGGGCAATCCCCGCAGAGATGTCTGATGTGCAGAATTCTGGTGACCACAAGTAAAACATGCTCAACGTCCTCTTCGTATTGTTTTGGGTATGGGATCGTTCGATTGGCACTGCGGCATGCGTGTATTTTGTGGTTTTTTTGAAGATCGAGTGTCAAATATTCTCAATGAGGATGTGATAACCTTGTATTTTGCATGTGCAAAAATCACAATGATTATGTTACAGTTTTATGGAGGAGCCATCGTGCAAACAGAGCTGGACAGCAGCCTGAGGGCTCGGTCATTGATGAGATGAAAGACAGATAGGGATAGCCTGAGCGGTCCAAAAGGGGAATCAATATGCAAACTAATATTATGACATTAGAACGACATTTTTTGGAGCAGCAAAGACTTCATCCACAAGCGCGCGGCGATTTCACGAAACTGCTCACTGAAATCGCTTTTGCCGCAAAAGTGATCTCCCGGGAAGTCAACCGGGCTGGTCTGGGGGATATCCTGGGTCGGGCGGGAGTCGTGAATATTCAAGGCGAGGAAGTTCAGAAGCTTGATCTGAAAGCACATAAAATGTTGATTGCCACACTGGATCATCTTGGCCTATTGTGTGCCATGTCCAGCGAGGAAGAAGCCGATTATATTCAGATTCCGGAATATATGCCGGTGGGTGATTATGTGATCAACATGGATCCTTTGGACGGTTCGAGTAACATCGATGTAAATGTCAGTATTGGTACTATTTTTTCGATTCATCGAAAAATTTCAGATGTACCACGCGGTTCGATGGCCGATTGCCTGCAGCCCGGTTGCCGGCAGGTTGCCGCCGGTTATGTCCTGTATGGCTCATCTACTATGTTGGTTTATACATCCGGACAGGGTGTATATGGGTTTACACTGGATCCGTGTCTGGGGGAATTTTTGCTGTCGCATGAGCTGATCCAGACTCCCCAAAAAGGAAGTTATTACAGCGCTAACGAAGCATATTCCGAGAAATGGTCACCGGAAATCCGGAATTACATTCAATTCATGAAACGCTCTAAATCAAGCGGTGGTCAGAGCCGTTCGTTGCGGTATGTCGGTTCACTCGTCGCCGATATCCATCGCAATCTGCTGTTGGGAGGCATTTTCCTTTATCCTGCCGATACATCAGCACCATTCGGAAAACTGCGAATTCTCTACGAAGCTGCGCCATTGGCATTTATTGTGGAACAAGCCGGGGGTAAAGCAACCGATGGAAACCGGGATATCATGTCGATCCAACCGGAGCATTTGCATCAGAGGACCCCATTGATTATCGGATCAGCTTTCGATGTGGACGAGGCGTTGGCTTTTATCAGGAAAGAAAGAATAGAGTAATACTTAACATAGTGACGATACAGGAGGAATTCAATGAAACACCCTTTAGTTGATCGGCTGAGTGCCCAATTGAAAGAGCTGATGTATGAATTGACAGTAGACATACCTGAGCAATTGAAATATGCAAGAGGATTGGGTGATCTCAGTGAAAATGCGGAATATGAAATGACAAAAGAGCGTCAATTGTTTGTTGAGTCACGAATCAAACAACTGGAAGAACTCCTGTTAAAAATACAAAGCATCAACCTGGATAATCTGCCAGAAAATCGTGTGGCGTATGGAAGCCGGGTGAAAGTGGAGGATGTGGCAACCGGAGAAGCTCGATCGTTTCTTGTTGTCTTTCCCGGTGAGGAACCTGAACATAAAAAGGAGAATGATATCCTTGTCACGGTAGGATCTCCCGTGGCTCAGGCTCTCTTTGGCAAATCATTGGGAGACGAGGTTCGTGTTCGTCTGCCAAAGGGTAATTATGAATGGGAAATCATCGAACTTCAGACGTTTAACGAATTATCTGAAAAGAAATCCACTGGGAAGTGATCAACGAACTCCACCTGCTTCATTATTCGTAAACAACAAGTTCTGATCGTATCTTTTCAATATCAGATTTATCCGGTGGAAATGGAAAGTTACGGATATCCGGACCTGGAAGTGAGTTCGCATATGGCCGATTACAGGCAACATTTCCGTTCATATCCAGGCATCCGCTCGTACGAAATGGTTCACCGGAATTGATGATCTGTTCCAGCAGAGGTTCGGAGATGCGAAACCGAATGATGCGATTGCGGTTATCATAGTCCAGTTCCTGGGCAGAGAGTAATCCATCATCGATCAAATACCGTGCCAATTGCAGCCGGCGATAGTGCCCAATGCCTGGCATGGAGTGATTTGCCAATGCCGATCCACGCTCCGGAAAAAATGAAAACAGATGGTTGACACCGCCGTAACTCCGTGTGAGGAGCAAAGCGGATACCATGTCCCTTTCCGTTTCGCCCAGACCAACGATCAGATGGGATCCCACACGGTACCGTCCGAATATCTGGACTGCTTCCCGAAAACACTCCCAATATCGATCCCACACGTGAGGTCCACCGACACCAGTTCCGCGATATCGGTCAAACAGTTCCGGAGTGGCAGCATCGATGGCAATGCCGATCCGGTCTGCTCCCGCTTGTTTAAATCGTTTTAGATCCACTGGAGTAACAATCGTGGGTGTAATCAACAGTGAAACCGGTATCGATAGTGACTGTATCAGGGTCGTTGTAATGGCGATGGTATCTTCGACGGCTTTGGGGTGAGTGATCATCGAGATACATATACGACCCAGCCGGGTTTGGTGCTCGCTGATTTTCTCTTTCATTTTTTCGATAGAAAAGAAGGGCCAGTGGACCCGGATGAATGTCGTTTCATCCACGCTGGTGGTATTTTGTCGGGCAAGTCCGCAATAGGCACACGATGCAAAGCATCCCTGGCGATAATGAAGGAGCAGATTGATGCATCTGAGTTTGGCTTTCCGATAAAAAATACCCGGTCTTAACCGCAATGTCATGGCCGCTGCCAGCGATGTACGGAGATAATCCGGGCTCTCGTAATCCATGATATTGGAGGCTCCTTTCTCTGTATGAACCTTAAAACGATCCTTTGGTCATGGGATGAAACACGGAATACAACAGCACGTGTTTTGAAATTCCACAGCCAATCCCAATTGTCGAGCATATCGGATAGTGCTTTCATCGGGCAATGCCATCCGGTTTACACCGCAGTCGATAGCGGCATGTTCCAAATCCACGAATGGGCGTGGCCGTGCACAACCCAGTGAAATGGTTGCGGTTGGAAACTCCAGACGCGCTTGCGTGATAAAATGACTGATTTCAGAAAGCGACGGAGTCGAATGATCCTTCATGCCGGTATTAGCCAACGGCATCAATGTTGCGATCACGAGAAGTGATGGATTGTAAGGTTTCAACATTCTCAGTGCGTGGTATTCGCCTTTCATCTGACCAAAGTGAATTCCGGTAATGATATGGGGCACAATGGTGATACCTGCCATGACCAGTGCGTTGAGTGTTGACAGGAGCCGATGACAACCATTGGCTAAGTGGTAGACCATGTCAAACGTTTCATCATCTCCGACCATGTCAACCAATGCACAGTGAATTCCAGCATTTTTAAGCTTCTGGGCAGTCTCAAGATTTAAAAATCCCGAATGGATCGAGAGGATCAGTTTTGTTTCGTGTGTGATGCGATGGATGGCAGAGACGAATGGCTCCCAGGGCAACGATCCATCCGATCGGCAACCTCCAGACAAGAGAATGCCCCGATTTCCAGACGCTTCCAGTTTCAAACATCGCGATACCAATTCTTCGGGACACGATGCGGGGATCATATAAGCGAGGAGTCTGTTTCGGCAATGTTCGCAGAGCAGTTCGCATTTTTTGCCGGTAATCGATATCGCGGGATATTTCCCATAGTGTCCATTGATGCGAAACATGCCGGGGTGGTAAAACACGATTGAGTGGCCGCCATGTTGCCGTGCCAGCTCATATGCCTGTCTTCTTTTTCCCTCCCAATCATTTATTTGCACGCGGGAAACTCCGGGGAGGTCGAGGATGTTGCCTGATAATAGTGGGGAGAAGCGATCCAGCACGATTCAATGATCTCCTCGAATCGACACCAGTGGGATTCCAGAAACAACCGCCGTTCGACAGCTCTCCGGGATTCCGATCCCCATCGGCGTTCCCAGAATGCCTTATACTGGTTCAGGATATCGAACCGGCCGGATCGGATGGCGGTTGCAGCGAGCCTCCCGAGATAATCGCCACACAATACTGCTTGTGGGATTCCCGCACCGGTGATGGCATGGGTCAATCCCGCCGCATCTCCAGTCAGGATCATATTCGCTTTCTGGAGGGTGCGGACACCTCCGACCGGGATCGGCCCCACGATAAATGTTTCCGGATCATTTCGGATTTTGCCGGATGATTGAAGAAACGCCGTGAATTGATTCAATGCCTGAATGCCAGTGGCCTGGGTGTGGTCGGGTGTTTGCAGATCCTGGGATCGCATGCGCATACCGATGCCGACATTGGCCGATTTTCCCTTTGGGAAAAGCCATCCATATCCGGCATACCAGTCGTGGTTAAAGTATATTTCCGTGCAATCGATGGGGGAGATGAGCGGCAGCCGATATTGGTAACCGATCAGCAACGGCTGATCTGGCAATCCCATGGATCGGGCCACCATGGAGTGTGCCCCATCCGCTCCAATGATCAGATCTGCATGGATCGTGTCGCATCGACTCCCATTGTCCACGACGACCACATCCTTCTCTATCCGAATGGCACGTGTCTGAGTCATCACCAATGTTCCGTTTGTCTCCGTCTCGGATGCAATCCATTGATCGAACCGATTGCGGTGGAGGATGTATCCGGGAGCATAAAGCGTCTGAGTTTTGCCGTTTGGGTAGTTTGTAATCATTTCGCGTGTTGTCTGAGCGATCAGATGCTCGGGAAACGGATATTCATTTCGGAATATACGAGGAACAAACTCCGCGCAGCAGAGTGGTTCTCCGATGACCTGATTTTTATCGATGAGAATCACCTGAATCCCCAGGCTGGATGCGGATCGTGCGGCTGCTGATCCGGCGGGGCCGGCTCCGATGATCAGTATGTCACACCGTTGCATTCCATACTTTCTCTAACAGAGATATATTGATCTGTGTCTGTCCACGAAATTGACCGTGATAGGCATTCAGCAGATTGTCCAGATCATAACACGTTGTGTCCGCTATATCGATCAGGATTCCGGGTATCCCGGCTGCTTCGAAATCAGCCCGGTGCTTTATGTAGAACGATTCACAACAGCACCCGATGTACGCTTCGGTATTTCGATCCCGGAGCTTCGTCAGGGTTATCATCAGATTTTCGAAACTTGTGATACAATATACCTCCAGATGGTGATCGTGTGCGAACGCAAAACCTGTTCCCACACTGCACTGACCGCACATACTGCAATCACCGGAACCGCGTAACCGGCAATCTGATTTCTGGGCGCAGTATGGAAGCAGCAGTGCAGAAATGGACTTCCGGATGATCGCGGAAAAACGACCATTGACCGTGAATATATGGTTACTTTCCTCCAGCGTGAGATTGTGCTGAGATATATCCATCTTCTGCAAGGCTTCCCCTATCGCACGGGTGATATCGTCTGCACTGACTCCGGGAATAACCGGTTGTTTTATCCGAAAAAACGATTGGATGATGACTGAAATTGCCGATATATCAATCCGGCACCCCTTCAATGCCGCCTCAAGATCATTCAGTACATGGCCGGAATAGCAGAAGAAGTCTCCGGTGATCAGGATCGATTGGATCGTCCGGCTTCGCATGTCGATCACGATGGCGGTACGTATAATACCTCCAGGGCTTTTATATGTGGATCGAAGCATGTGTATTTTGCCTGCTGGCAAGCGGACGTTGTGAATCCATTCCGGAGATCTGAAATAGGGAAGACGTTCATGGAAGAGCTGTGTTTCTTCCGGGAGCAGATCCCCCAACTCCAGATTAATATTAAAAACATCCGAAAATGCCTGTGATAAGCGTGATTTGATCTCCTGAATGGGCGGGAGCGTATGCAATTCCTGACGAAGCGTGGTGATCCGGTCACGAATGACACTGATCTCTTTATCCATTAATTTTTCCACTGGAATTCGCAATGATTTCAGCATCCGGGGGATGTCGAGGTCAATCAGAAGAGTGCCCTGAAACAGGAAAGCTCCCTGAAGTTCAATCCCACCTGTTCCGGAGATTTTGCGGTTCCCGACTTCAATATCGTTACGGGGTCGATATTGGGCATGAATTCCATAGCTTCGAAGGCATTGAATGACTGGTATCGAAAGCCGTTCAAAGAGCTTTTGGTGGTTGAGCGTGGCGGAGAACGAACTTTTGGCGCAGATCAGTTCCCAGCCAAGGTGAACTTCCTGAAACAGGATGGCTCCACCGCCTGTGATTCTGCGGTTGATGTCGATGCCTGCCTCATTGCAGTAGGAATGGCGCACTTCCATCTCCACAGATTGATGAAATCCGACCAGGACCGCATCCGGTTTGAACTGGAGGAAGCGAATGGTATCCGGAGAGATTTGATTTGATTTGACTTGAAGAATGGACTCATCCAATGCCATGTTTTCTGCGGCGGATCGTATACCGGTATCCAAGAGTCGCCATTTTTCCATGAACATTATCCTCAGAATTTTCAGGAGGTTGGGAACTTTTGATCACTGCTCATAAATAGTCAATGTTCCCGGGAGATCAGATGTATGCTGCGCTGATTGGATTGATGTTTAAGATTGATGGGATCATCTGGAGATTTGTTGGGGATAGGGATGATGTTTATCGCAGAGGAGACACCTCTCGAAGTCGTTTAACGATCGACCCGATTTGTTCTGATGCAATATCGATCTGCTCCTGGGTATTTCCATATCCCAATGAAAAGCGGAGTGCCGAACGGGCTCGTTCCGGAGCAAGTCCCATCGCAGTCAGGACATGAGATGCGCTCTCCTGACCACTGGAACAGGCGGAACCGGATGATGCGCCAATCCCGTACATCGCCATCATCTCGAGAATGGCTGCACTGTCGATCCGATCGAACGAAAGATTCAAAGTGTTGGGAAGGCGTTTTTCGGGATGCCCATTCAGATGAACGCCTTCCAGCAGCCGTTGGATGTTATGGTGAAGGCGGTCACGCAATGCATGGATTTGCTGTATTTCTGTTTCACGATCCCGTGCGGCGATCTCCAGAGCCTTTGCCAAAGCGATGATCCCGAGTGTGTTCTCGGTTCCCGCCCGAAGATTGAGTTCCTGATGACCTCCGTGAATCAATGGGCACAGACTCATGGTCCGCCGGATATACAGAGCGCCAATTCCTTTGGGCGCATTGATTTTATGTCCGGACAGGGAGAGATAATCCACGTTGAGTTCATCGACATCGATCGGTATTTTTCCCATGGCCTGAACTGCGTCACAATGGAATGCGATCGGATATTCCCGAAGCCGTTTTCCGATTTCCAGAACGGGCTGGATGGAGCCGACTTCATTGTTGGCATACATGACGGAAACCAAAACCGTTGTCGGCCGGATTTCCCGAATGATATCATCGGGGTCGACTATCCCATACGAGTCGACTTTGACAATCGACACATCAGCGCCGATCCGATTCAGACAGGAAACGGTATGCAATACGCTGGGATGTTCAACAGCAGTTGTGATCAGATGAGGGCGTTGATGATTGGATAATGCGCGGGAACAGACGGAACCTTCACAGACCAGGCCTTTGATCACCAGGTTGTTGGATTCGGAGCCTCCACTTGTGAATATGATCCGTCCTTCTGTCGCTCCTAACGATTGCAAGAGTTTTTGTCTAGCGGATTCGATTTGGGCACGGGCTTCAAATCCCAGATTGTGAAGACTGGATGCATTACCATAAATATCGAGAGAGTCAATGATCGCCTGCTTCACTTCCGGATGAAGGGGAGTTGTTGCATTATGATCCAAATATATTTCTTTCATATCGTTACTCCTTATGATCGCCTGGCTCGGTCAGATCCTCCAGTGTGAACTCCCTTATTTCCGGTTCAGCATCCGAAGGCTCGTCTGAGGATTCCATCATATCCGCTGAATCAACACACCCCACTGGGCGATCGATCGAAAAAGGTGGTTCCTGGCAGCCTTCTTCTGCGGGACGAGTGAAAAACATAAACGCCATCGATGGCCGACGGGAAGAGTCCCGGACGACAAATTGGATCTGATCGAAAAGCCATCCCTGAGCAGAATATCGGTTGAGTGCTTCTTCAATCGTTTCATCGGTTACGGTTGTCAATTCAATCACTTTGTATAATGCATGGTCGAAAAGCACTTTTTTCATAGCGAGACCTCCATGATCATTATAATCAGAGTTAGGCAATTTGTCTTGAAATTGGAAAGATCTCCACCTGGGAGTCTGCTGATCATTCCCGGTTTTACCGCGCAGCGATATATCGTTGATGTGATTTTTGATTCACCTGGCAGAGTATTCTGTCGGAAAAATCTACAATGGTTCGATCGGTTCGGGAATATTTGCTGAGTCTGCTGGTCTTATATATTCAGAATCAGGTCTTAACGGGATCATCCGGACACCCAGGAAACGGTGGTCATCTCCTAACTCAGAGAATTTTGGAATAGTACCGCCCTCGGTTGTGATCCAGAGATGATAGATCCAACGCTGCCGGCCATAAATATCCAGCAGTTTTCGGCCGTTGGGGGAGTCGAGGGAGATGGTCACCATCTGATGTGGCAGGATGGTTTTGGATTGGATGATATTGGCACATTGGAGTTGAACATTGACCGGATCTCCGGGAGTCATCACAGCAAATGAGAAACGGGATACTGATTGGCTGGAATCGATCAGGATTTCCGTGCTGCTGTTTCCGTATATCCAGAATCCATCGTCTTCTTTTCCTGAGCTGTTTTGATCCATGAAATAAAAATACGCATCAATATCGTGAAACGTTACCCGTCGGAATTGTGGATGGTAGATCGGATAACTGCCAACCAGCGTCCATTCAACCGGGAAATGTGTGTATAAGCCGGTTTGAGTGTGGATTCCTGGCTGATAGGATGACGAAAAGGATTGAGCCAGAAATGAGCCTGAGAAAACCGCAGCCGGTATTCCGATGAAAATCAGATATTTCCATTGTAACGGGGGGCGAATAATCATCAATGAGAGAGGATAGAGGATAACAAAGTAGCGGTTTCCCAGAGCGCCGCCGCCACCGTGATAATTCGTGGGGATCAGAGCCAGTTGAAGAATGATCAGTAATCCCAGAATGGGCAGCAGGTATTTCCAGACTGTGTTTTTCGGTAAAAAGAAGCTGAGACAGAGAAAGGCACACCCCGGAAAGAAATACCATATCAATCCACTGAATCGCCCAATCCAGAAATAGAGAAGATTCCACATCAAAACTGAGGGAAGAAAGTGAATTCCAGCGGTTTCAGTGGACCAGGTGTCACCGGAAAGATTGAAATCCGCTTCTGGAGACTCCAATGGATAGTGATCACTGAATATTTTCCGGTTTCCTGAGTAAGGATTGAGATCTCCGGTCAACAGGAGATTGGATATAAGAATGATGGACAGCATTCCGGCTCCTGCCAGAATCAGACGGGAAGCTTTTTTCCAGTGCCGATGAACCATCCAGTCCGTGAAGGGAGCACAGGCCAGGAGGATCAGCGGGGGTTTGATCGCAATTCCGATCGATAGCGAAGCTGTCATCCAGATGACGGGATCGCGCCAGATTGATGGAGATGGCGGGTGACGATTGGCAATCTCCCATAACCAGACAAACAAGACCAGACAAAAACTCGTGATCACTTCCGGATGGATCCAGGTGATATAGGGAGTGAAAGCGCTGAAGCCAAGAGCCATTACCGAAAACACCAGAGCATTGGTGTTGCCTCCCCAGTATTCCATCAGTATCCATACGATACCCCACCAGGCCAGGACATTCAGAAAAAGAAATCCATTGAGACCCAACAGCAAATAGAAGGGTACGGAAAACAATGGATACAGGAATGGTTTGGCAAAAAAAATCCGGCCATCCTCACGCTGTTTCAGAATGATTCCCCGTGGTCCGTCTGAGAAGTCTTTAAAGGTATGGGATAAATCGTCATATTGGTATTCGAGGTTTTGATCATATGCCAGGCTCACAGTCATGGCATGATAGACGGCTTCGTCTGCGAAGAGGTTTGGGATGGCTTTATTCCGGTCGATACCGAGAGCTGTCCCGGTCAGGATCGCGAGGATCCCGAATAGCAGGAAACGGGGGGTGTTCATCTCGTTTCCGGAGAGCTGGTAATGAACACTCTTGGCACACGACGGGCCAGCCAGCATGTCACTTCATAGGGAATGGTACCGATTAACTGCGCAACCTCCTCCACGGGTATCTCTCCATGCTGCTGGCGGCCATAGAGCACAACTTCATCTCCGATTCGGACCTTTGTATCGGATTGGATTTCCACCATGATCTGGTCCATGCAGACACTGCCGATAATGCGGTGGCGTTTTCCGTGAATCAGGACATGTCCTCGATTCGAAAGAAGCCGATTGTAACCATCTCCATAACCAACGGGAATAGTGGCGATCGTCACATCATCTGTTGTGTAATAGGTGCGGCCATAGCTGACCGGCTCTCCCGCTTTGACAGTTTTCAGAAAAACCACTTTGGACTTGAATGTCATGACAGGATGAAGATCCATATCATGGATGCTTGAATTTGAGGGATACAGACCATACATGGCCAGTCCGACTCTGACCATGTTGAAGAAAGTATCAGGATGCTGATGAATCGCTCCGGAGCAGGCGATGTGGCGATATATGGGATGAATGCCGATATGTTCCGCATCACGCAGTATCGCTTTAAATCGTTGAAATTGAAGATGAGTATATCGATGATCCTGCTCATCGGCTGTGGAAAAATGGGAGTATATCCCGATAATTTCGAGATGTCTGAGAGGTTTGAGGCGTTCAAACACCTGGACGGCTTTAGAAAAGTGCATACCGATCCGGTTCATCCCGGTATCGAACTTGAGATGGATTTTTGCTTTGCTCCCCAGCTTTTCGGCGGCAGCGTTGATCGCATATGCCAGATCCAATGACGATACCGTAATTTCCAGTTCATTATCGATAAATCGATGGACCTGATGAAAGAGAACACCACCCAGTACCAGTATGGGTATTGTAAAGCCTCTTCGTCTCAGGAGTAATCCTTCCTCGAGGAAGCCAACTCCCAGGTAATCCACTCCGGCGTTGACTGCTGTTTCGGCAACGCGAATGATCCCATGTCCATACGCATTTGCCTTGACGATAGCTACGATTCTGGCATTTCCGACCTTTTCCCGAATTTTTTTCAGATTATGCGTGATCGCTGTCAGATCGATTTCCGCCCATGTAATTCTCACTCGCTGCCTCTTTGTGGATGATATCAATCGATCGGATTGTCTTTGAGAATCGATCGGGATTGAGATTGAATCCATTGCTGGTATTGGTCGATTTTACCGAGCAACCGATGAGCCAGCAATGGGCTGCTGTTCTTGAGCAGTTGGTAAATCACAATGGATTCTTCTCGATAGTGTGCGATTTTCTGCTGTGTCCAATGACTGGGAGGTGGTTGAAGATTGGTAATCCGATCGGCGAGTTTGACCATCCAGATCTCCGGCGGCTGTTGTTGAATGCGGTACAGACTGTCTGGAATCTGCCGTTCTTTCGGTAATGAGCTATCTTTGGTGAGAGCCGATACGCCCGAAGCAACTGCATCTCCAAATTCGGAACGCAGTTGATCGATGGTCACTGATGTGTCTTCGACGACATCGTGGAGTAAAGCGCATTGCAGCGCTAAATTTCCATCGCGTGTCAGGTCTGTGGTCAGTGCGGTCATCACTTCCATGCCTACCAGGCTCACGTGGACAAGATATGGCAGATTGGAGTTCGGAAGGATTTGACCACTATGTGCGGTTGCCGCAAATCGATAGGCTTTAATGTAGTTGTCTTGTGACCACGACATGGTGCTCCTTAGATAAAAATGCAACGCTCACATACTCAATCCCATTTTTATAAAATTTTTCGAAGAATTGACTTTTCAATCGCTGCATTTGGAATTTGATAAATGGGTGAGGTTATTCTCCGATCATGAGTTTTACATCGGAGGCTTTTTTCGATTCCTTTCCTTCCGGTGCTTGTGCGCCCATGTGGATGTTTCCCTGCTCATCCGTCCAAATCAATGATTCCTGGGGGGTTGGAGATTCGATGTCGGGTGGTGTTTCGGATGGTTCTCCGGTCTTGTATCCGGTTGAGACTTTGCCTTGGAGATCACGTATTTCAACGTTTTCGGGTGGCATGCTGCCCATATGGATATTTCCGTCCGCATCAGTCCAGACTTTGGATGGTATACTCGTCGGAGGCTCGGGTGTTTCAGTAGGTATGGGAGTTCCTTCTGGAGTAGGTGTATCAGGTGGTTCTGCGACTGTCTGGTTCGAGAGGCCGTCGATCAATCGTTTAAACTTCTGATAGCCCGGATTGTCCAGGGAAAGTTGTTGTTTGAGAGATGCAGACGACTGTGGATATTTCGTAATCAACAGATTTTCGATGGTTGTATATTGATCGACCAGAAGCTGAATATCACGTCTGAACTCGATGGAACTGGCTGGAAATTCTTTAAGTTTATTGATCCATTCCGTCAATATCTGATTCAATGTTGAGAGATTTTTAAATGTTGTCAGGTCTTTGTCGGAAATCGGATCAACCGTTGAATATCGCTTGTTCAGCAGTTGCGTCTGTTCATTAAAGAGATCGATAATACTACCTGGCTGATTAAACGATTCGATGATTTTGGACAGTGGTGTCCGTTCGCCGCCAGCATCAATCAGGGACAGTTGCTCATTTACCAGTTCATAAACCTGATCACAGAATGTGTAGGTAAAGCGTACATCCGTAAACCAGGATTCCATTTCAGTCTCTGCCTGCATTCGTGCCTGAATATTGGGCGTCGGTTCAGGGGGGGGCGGAGGGGGGCTGCATCCGATTGCGAGCAACAGGATTATCGATAACGTATAAACTGAATACCGCTTCATTTTAAGATATCTCCCTTTATATATATCATCAAAAAATCCTTAAAAATCGCGTATGAAAATCATTAGACATCATAACTATAGCATGATGTAACATTTAAGTAATCATTTTTTTTCTGGCATTATCCAGTGTCTTTCCGATTACATCTCGTAAGTCAAACATCTGGAATCACCTTGAAACTTCAACCCAAATTCCCGCTCTTGTCGTTGTTGGAAAAGAGGATTTCATAATGTTTCCTACTTCTTCCATCTGCAATCAAATCATCATATGCTCCCACCTGATTTGTTTTGGCGAGAGAATACGAGGCAGTTCAGACCGGGATGGTGGAATGCTGTCTGAATACCGGAGAATCTTTGTTTGCGCGCCAAGTGCTGCATGGTGCGGTTGCATGTTATCGGTTTCATCATCCATGAATTGTTTATGCGCTCTCTTTTCGATTATAGTCTGGCTCGTCGTTTCTGTCTTGACTGGAGGCTGATATGAAGATCGGAATGATGAATCATCCCGCTTTTCCACTGATGAACGAATTACAGTATGCCGCGGAAAATCACTTTGATTTCATCGATTTCACATTCGAACCTCCCTATGGCGTCATATCCGAATCAGACTTGCCTTTCATCAAAGAGTTTCTTGAGTCCAATCGACTCGAAATGATCGGTCATACAGCGTACTACCTGCCGATTGCGTTTCCATTTCCGTCAATAGCGACTGCCACCCAGGTTGAACTGATCCGTCAAATGGATATCTTTTCCAGGCTTGGTGTTCAAAAAATGACGGTTCATCTCTTATGGTCATATCCATACCGATTTTTCAATTATCAGAACAAAATTCAATTATGGATGGATGCATTTACGCCTTTGGCTGCAGCCGCTCAGAATCGAAATCTCCAACTCATGATCGAAAATGTATCCAATTCCAAGGAAATGTTTCGAATATTGCGGGAGTTGCTCAGGAATTTTCCGATGTTGGGCTTTCATCTCGATGTGGGACATGCGAATCTGGGGGCTTTCCATAATAGAACCGATGAATTTTTAAAAAAATTCAAGAAGCGGCTCTCTCATATTCATCTTTCTGACAATCTGGGCAGAGACGATGATCTGCACTTGCCAATGGGAGCAGGTACCATTCCCTGGACCCGGGTGTTGCGTGCCATCAAAAGGACCGGATATGATGACACGTTTACATTGGAAGTGTTTTCTGACGAACGATCGTACCTGTTACATAGTCGCGAGATACTGCGAAATATTTGGAATTCACTCTAAGTTATAGGAGGATTTTGCTGAATGACTGAGCCGAAAAAAATGAAAACGACAGAAGACCACAACAACTACGATCAGAAGCAGAGACGCTCCTATATTTGCAGTACCGTATTTACGGGAGTTGTTATCGGATTCCTGGGTGCCTCGGTGTTATACAGTAAGCATTTCCCGTCGTGGGTACCCCTTGTTTTTTCCGATTACCCTATTCTTTTTTTCGGCATGTTTATGGTGATTTGCGGAAGCCTTGGATATATATGGGCTATTGTTGATTGATCAAACCCCAAGGGATCGATCTTCGAACAAGCCCGGTGTCCCTTTACTCAGATTGAATTTACGCACTGTCAGATCCCTTTGTCAGGTGTGTGAGACTGGATTTA
>CAZELM010000016.1:0-87992 GCA_964512995.1 uncultured bacterium | reverse complement strand
TCGCGCCCGTGGGTCCCGTTGGTCCGGTGAGTCCCTGAATGCCCTGTTCACCCTGGGGTCCGGTCGCGCCAACAGGTCCTGTCGGGCCGATCAATCCCGTGGGATCACCCGTCCACTGTCCTGTTGAGTCGATCACCATTCCATAGCTCTCGATACTGACGCTCCGCGGATGGATATCCTGGCCGATGACATCCTGCGCATGAACCGCCTGTCCGACACTGGAAAGAAGCTGTCTGGGAGCGAGTGTTTCACTATCAACGACAATTTCCAGGTAAAACACGCCATCAAAATCAAGATCGATCGGATTCACAAAACCCAATCGGACATGAAACAATCCCTGACTGACAGAGACGTCCGGCTGGGATTCGGTCCACAACAGGTTACCATCTGTCTCAGCGTCCATGATTCTGAATGTGAAATCAAACGTCCCTGTCAATGGGTTGCCCTGGCTGTCGTAGATCTGCCCCTGATAATTGAATTCCTGAACGATCTCCGCAAGAAGATTTCCGCCAGCTATCAGGAATGTAAACATGATAAACATCGTGCTGAACATTGTTTTCATCATTTTTCTCCCCCTATGATTTGATTGAATACCCTCACGTGCAAGGATATTCCCTATTATATCAGGAAACAAATGAACGGGGAACGTTTCACCCCACCGGTCAGGTTGATGGGTTGTTCCGTGTTGCGTCGGCTGGCGATCCTCTCCCGGTCGCTGTTCTGAGAGAGGGTATCTGTTGCTTTCAATTTCTAAACAGCTCGGGCATCAGGTCAGATCACTTTTTCTCCGCAGCCCGTCTGAACATCTCCAGCCTGGTCTGATATTCCTTCTCGTCCGGAGCCGATTTCACCGCTTCCTCCTGATGCTGAATGGCTTCTGCGATCAATCCGTTCCGATAACACGCTTCGGCAAGCGTATCCAGGTACATCGCCTGGGAATCCAATCGGACGCACTGTTGAGCCAGCTTCAGTCCCCGTTTCAACTCCTCACGATCGGTCGTGGTCGTCACGAGTGTCCATGCTGTTTCATTCAGCAAACCAGCATACTCCGTCCGGGCTTTGAGATAGTCCGGATTTTCTGTCAAAGCGGTTTCATACGACCCGATCGCGCCCGCCGTATCGCCACTTTCTTTCATTTTGACAGCCGCCAGATACGATTCCCGCGCTTTGAGATTTTGTGAGAGATCAAACGTGGTCCCATTGACCTGATACCATTCCATCCATTTCTGAAAATCCCGACCCAGATCCGCATTGGTATACTCCATTAAAACCGACCCGAGATTGGATCCGTAATTATCCGACGAGGTATCCAGTGCCCGATAATTCAGATATTCGATCATGGGGAGCAGGCCATCCCGCTGACCCAGTTGCAGCAACGCTTCACCAGCCGCTTTTTTCAGATAGGGACTTGATTCCCGGGCTGCGGCCTGGAGCGGCGCCATCGCATCTTTCGCCCCGACCTTTCCCAGAGAATATGCAGCCATCATCCGGACAAATTCGCTCTCATCACGCAGTCCCTGGAGCAATATTTTCGTGTACGCCGGATCTTTGAACTTCCCGATCGATCGAAGCGCCATTCCGCGGCATACTGGCTCGGTCTCCTTTTGCAAATCCGTTCCGATGGCTTTCACCAGAGCGTCAGCTCCCCCGGCAACCTCCAGATTTCCTACCGCTCGATAGATCAATTTTCGGACGTATGGATCCGGATCCTTCAAAAATGACAGAATTTTTTTCCCGTCCTGTTTCACATCGTGAACGTCCAATGTCATGACGGAAAACGCGCGTGTTACGGGATCCTCCGTCGATAAGCCGGAATATAGCCGGACCAGACTTTCCTCATTGGGCTTTTCGCTGAGTATTTTGATCGTGATCGCTTCTTCCGTCGCCCGACGATAATCCGGAGTCCCATGTCCGAGTTCATTGATCAGATCGCTGAGATTTCGTTGAAGCTGATTTCTGACTTGTATCGATTGGGAAAACGGATCGCCCGGTTCCGGGATGAACAGCTTGAAAATAGTGCTGTTCTCATTGTTTTTCTCATTGGAGCGATATATCGGTGATGCATTGGGATGAAAGGAGACAAATGGATTATATTCCCCGATAGTCCCATCCATTCCGAAGGCATGGACCGAGTCCTGCCAGCGGCTGTTATCCGCTCGATGCTGCATGGAATATCGGTCCGTGCCGTTCGTATCCAGGAAAACTGCGTAGGACCAGGCGTCCGGTGTGATGGGAGGGAGCACGTAGCCCTGGGAATAGCCGGAAGCCTGATACACATCATCTCCCTTGACATCGATCAGGATCGATAATCCATATGGTTTATGGGAATAACTCTGGCCATCGCCATCGCTCCCTTCATAATAATCATCCCCTGCCAGGTCGATAAAAATCCCGATGCTTTCATCATTGCCGACCGCCGTCCCTCCCCATTTACCGGAATAATGATCATTTCCGGAGTAGTCACAGAGGAAACCGGAGGTCAGATGAACGCCTGCGCCATGCGAATAAGAGCCATTGGCAACATAATAATCATCCCCCGATCGATCGACCAGTATTCCCAATGACAGAAAATATGACGCCCCCTGAACAAATGAACTGCCTTGATATGAATCCATTCCCTCATCATCCAGCAGAATGCCGATCCCGCCGTACATCGAGACGTCTTTTTTCCAGGGATAGGATCGGCATCCACATCCGGATCCCTGAGCAAATCCATAATCTTCAGCGATGGCATGATACTTGTCATCACCCGTTCGATCGTACAGAAGACCCACTCCCAATGTCGAGCCATACCCCTGAGTCATTTGCCTGGAAGTATAGCTATCGTCTCCATTTTCATCGATCAGTGCTCCGGTCCCGAACAGACCGGCTCCCTGACAGAATTGACCTCCGTTATATTGGTCCGATCCCTGACGATCCCAGATCAACCCGCACCCCAGATAGCCACCTCCCTGACTGAAATCCCGGGCCGTATATCGATCGTCGCCATTTATATCACATAACAACCCGACTCCCAGGAATCCGAATCCCTGTCTGCCGGGTTCTTCTGCAAGATATTCATCATCACCCGCCAAATCCAGCAGGAGAGATACCGGATTCTTCAATGTCGAAGCTCCGGCGTTGTTGTAATAACGGTCATCGCCACCGAGATCGATAATCAAAGCTGCGTCATCGTGATATTCATTCTTCCCGGTTCCTCCAACGATACACCGGCCCCATGGGTATCTCGCATCCAGAACAATCTGATTATCCTGGGGAGTAAAATTCCGAGCAAACTGCTCCAGATCATTCCGATGTTCCATTACAGCTAACAACAGGATCTTCTGCGCAGTGATCAGTTTTTTGATATCTGTCTTTCGAGCGGAATTCAGGATCTCGAACTGCGCCTGGGTCGGACCTGTCATAAACCGCAGTCGGCCTGCCTCCATAAAATACCTCGGAAGGTCGTCCTGGAGCTGTTTTTTATCCTCACCGGTGAGTTGTTCCACCGCCTGATGCTGCAGCCGGACAGCCTGCTCCATGGAAGAGGAAATGAAACTCAGAAAGCCAGGTGTGCCATGAGCGGCATTGGGTTCAGGGAGCGTTTTCTGCGATACACCGGGAGGCGGCGAAGGAGGTGCGGATGTCTCTTTCATTGTTCCCGATGAATCGGAATCTTTGATTCCAATCACCCCCTGAAGACAGGCGACGACTTCAGAAATAGTACTCGATGCGCTGATGGAATCAGTGATCCATCGTCCGTATTCCGGGAGAAGAAACGGATTCTGTCCGACACAATCGATGATCGGGAAGCGCCCCACCAGCCGGTAATAACTCTCCTCCGGTTTGACCGGCCGAAAGCTGTCGGTCTGGAGATGTACTGCTGATAAGGCCTGTTCCAGCGGATCTGGATCCGTTGCCGATCCGGTCAATGTATATCCAGCCAGGACAGATAACGTCAGGAGCATCATAATCC
The DNA here is from genome assembly GCA_964512995.1 of uncultured bacterium. GTDB lineage: Bacteria > CSSED10-310 > CSSED10-310 > CSSED10-310 > CSSED10-310 > CAZELM01. The sequence continues at coordinate 84,037 of CAZELM010000016.1, read as the reverse complement.
ATTTCATCTTCACCACCTCATCGGTCATCGATTAATTGTTGTGGTATTGGCAGGTTCCGCGAGTGCGGACTGTAATTCCGTTTTTATCACCTGTTTCTGAATCCTCTGAGAACCATTAAAAGATCCCATCAAATAAAAGAACCCATCAAATGAGGGCTTTCTCGCTTCGTTTTTTTAAACATGCAAAAATAGTGTCAACATTCTCATGCACCCGTTTTTTCGGGTGGTGTGTCCACGCATCCCGGACCGGCTCCGAGTCCGTAATAGAAAATCGTTTGAGCGTCCCCAGCCGTCACGTCTCCGTCCCCGTCACAATCCGCAGCACAGAATTCCTGGTATGTTGGCGTGTAGGCATCGACGGCAATGTAAAAGGCCAGTTGAGCATCTCCCGATGATATCAGCAGATCGGGGATCACATTTCCGTGATGGAGACAAGGTGGAGCCGTCGGTGTCATCGAGGGTGTGTTTGTCGGTTCGGATGTGGGAAGAGGAGACGGCGTTTCCGTCGGACTGGGCGTATCATCCGGCGTATCTGTTGGGATGGGAGTGGGTGTATCGGATGGTAAGGGTGTCAGGGTTGGTGTGTCGGTCGGAGTGGCTGTGGGTGAAGGTGTCGATGTCGGCAGTATCATATCGGCATAAGCACCATAATTGTTGGCATAGTCCTCGGGATCGCGGAAATCAGGCCATACCGCACACCGCCGTTGGGGATATGTTGTCGTCATATATCCCACGCCGATCGACAGGGCGTTGCTTCCCTGACGGGCCGGATCAGCGGAAGCACTCGAAATAATTTCCGCGGGAATCCAGTTCACGGGCGTATCGAACAGGCATTCCGAATATCGGACTCTCGCCAGTGAGGGGAGATGCTGATCAATAAAGGCCACCCGATATCCGCCGATCGCCAGCCGGTTGTCTTCGATGACCGCCGGCATGGTGTTATCGTAATCCGTATCGGAATAGAGCGTGCCATAGGTAACCGGAAATCCGGTCGGCGATGGATTCCAGACCGATCCCGGACCAACGGAAATCCGATCCAGGAACTGATAGGTATAATGGATATTGAATAACTGACCCGATGTTTCCTGGCCGGACCACACAATCATCAGCGTTCGATTCGGCTGGGAGGCGTTTCCTGCGATGGCCGCTTCGGATTCCGCACAATAGTTCCAGAGCGCCGGGTTCATCCGATACAAATCCGGATACCAGGTTCCGCCCTGGTTCGTTGATAACGCCATGAGGACAGCCGGCCGATCGGGAGAGGCGGCGACTGCCGTGGAGCAGACGCAAAACAACCGGTTATTGACACGATCTTCGATAAAATCCGGCCGCCAGACCTCCACCTGATCCGTGGCAGGATTGATGATGGAGTAGCTCCCCCAACTGGTGCCATTGGTATCGGAGTAATCGCAGTACAACCGGCCGTCCGAATACCCATAACTGGCACACAGAATCCGCTTTTGAGTGGGTTGACTGGGCCGGGAAACGGCTTTGAGGCGGGGTACCACATAGTCTTCGTACGTGTCGTTCTGCACTGAGATAGCCGTAAAATCATCCCCGGAGCCGATATCTTTCCAGCAGACTATGATATCATTCGGAGAGGACTGATAGGGCCAGGGAGCGGATACGGCGACAGCCAGGCGATAGTGACCCGGTGTTGTTTCAAAGACTTCGATGGACGGCCTGTCCATGAACATATTATACAAAGCAAACCCATTGGCTCCACTGTCCGGCCGGAACCAGGTCGCTCCGCCATCCATCGATCGCCGGACATAAACCGCTCCATAATTGGGAATGCCATCGTCATAATAGGCGAGATAGGTGTATCCGTCCGCTCCCACGATCATATCCACCAGCCCCTGCCCGGATGCTGGTATTTGTTCCACAATGACTTCATTCCACTGCGCTTTTCCATGATTACCATCAGCGGCGGAAGCCTGGGATCGCAGATTCACTATGACATTTTTCTCTTCGATCGCAGTCTCGAATTCTGTTTCGTCGAACCATTCCAATTGGTCCGCACAGCCACTGTTCAGGTGATTATGTAATACACCGGCTTGATCGATCTTCAATCCAGTCTGAAGTCCAGCCGATGCCTTCTGCCAGATCGGCAGTGCCAAAAAAATGATCACGCATCCGAGACTCAGATGAATATGTTTCATGATCTTCTCCTCATATTATTCCACTCGTGGTTATCGTTGATTATTTCAGGATGCTTGTGGCATCTCAAGATTCTCTTCTTGCGGAAGCGATCCGAAATGGTTTCCACACCACAGCGGAGCCGGCATGCTCGAACCAGTCGATGCCTTCGGAAACCATATCGAATTTTAACAGATACTCACCGGATTGATCGATGGGAGGCAACTCCAGGCGGATGGATGCGGTTTTTTTATATGCCAGAGACTCCGGCAGAAATGCTCTGGCATAATCCTGATGGATCAGTGTTCTGTCTCGAGCATACAACTGAGCACCCAGGCGGACAATCCGTCGACCGGAATAACTGGTATGCAGCCATGTTGCTCCGCCAATGTTCGTCACTTTTACATCGATCATGTTGGTTTCGGCTGTTTTTCCTTCGATGATCCGGGATTTGATTCGTATTCGAGCCATATATCGTTTCGTTTTTATTGCATTCGATAACTGGCTGGTATCCCAAATCTCAAAGAATCGCTTTTTCCAGGGTTTTGTTCCGATCTGATAACGATGGGAAGCGGCTTCCGCAGGATGGTCCGTGATTTCCCAGGTCAAGCGGTCCACGCCCAATGAGGCGGCCAGTTTTTCCGTCTGCCGCAAGAGTCGTTCCGGATCATTCCACCGAAACAGAATATACCGCCAGTTGATAAATGGAACTTCCCGGTTTGTCCGGTTCCGTTCATGAACGCAGAATGCCATGTTGCGGATCGCTCGCTGGAAATCACCGCCGCATCGATACTTCTCGTATATTGGCTGGTTCGGACCATCGACGGAGAATGTGATCTCATCGATACCGGACTGAACGATCCGTCGGATTCTGGATTCGTCCAATGTCAGGCCATTGGTGCTGACATAAACATAAATTCCGGGAAATGATGATCTGACATATTCGAGCATTTCAACGGCATCCGGATGGACAAATGGCTCGCCGTAATTGAAGAAATCCAACCGGATTAATCCGGGGCCGATTTGTGCCATGAGGTTTTTGAAGGTGTCTGTTGGAAAAAAGGGCCGGGATCGGGTTTTGACAATACCGGATTCTTTGGAGCAGACCGATTTGAAACAGGATAAATTGCACAGAACCGTTGGTTCGAAAAAGATTCGTGGGATGGTTTCCATTATCAGCGGTCGTTGAGGAATGGATTCTCGGGAGTTGATGAATCGTTTCAACCCGCAGTTCAGACAAAACGGGGAATAGCCCTGATTGAGATCGTGCCGAATCCGCTGAGTGATCCCCGAGTTCCAGATCTCGTGAATGGAGTGCTCTGCCAGATCGCCGAGGGGTCTTTCTCCATAGGGATCCGCACATCCGCAAACCACTTTCCCGTCACATAACACGACCAGCATGTTAAAAATCCAGTCACACGTGAAGCGGGGAAGGCTCGTCACCATTCAACTCGGAGCAGACCATGCCAATCAGCGACCAGCGCTGCATTTTCGCCGGGGATGAATGCCGTCTCGTATGCTTTCCCGGGGGTATCCACTTCGCCGATCAGGATGGGATTGAAGGGGTCACTGATATCAAAGAATTTGACGCCATATATATAATTCCCGAGGAGCAGCAGATTGTCTCTGATCTGAACGCCTTTGCAGACATTTAGCGCATAATAGGACACGGCTTTGGGTTGATCCGGGTGGCTCAGATCATAGACGATCAATCCGGAGTTGAAATCCGCCTGATAAAGGACGCCCTTCCCAATGGCAATACCTTCCGGTGCTTTGCAACGGGTTTCCGTGGCAGTTATCCGGGGATTATGCCGATCGCTGATGTCCACTGTGATGAGACCTCCGTTCACACAGCAGATATACGCAAAATGATCAGATACCTCCACATCAATCGCCCATCCGGTCACTGGAATGGTGGACAATTTGAGTGGATGTTCCGGATCTGAAATATCAATCAGATGGACACCGTCAAACCAATCGGCAATAAACGCAGTCTGGCCTGAAATGCATACACCGGAGGCACGACCGGGAGTATCCAGAGAACTGATGATATTGGGGTGTTCGGGTGATCGGACATCCAGCAGCTTCAATCCCTGATAATCGGTTACCGCTGCGATGTCATTTTGAACATCGATGCCAACCGCATAATCGAATTGCTTCAGATTTTTCAATGCGAAGAGGCGAGGTGGTGGGATTCGCACGATTTCCAGGCCGCCACGGGTGTGAGTCGCCAGAGCAGTCTTTCCGGACAGCACAACATCGGTCAAGAGCTCTTCATGGTCATATTGCGCGATTGGTACCAGTTTATATTCAGAGGAAATCTGATATTCCTTGATCCCCAGATCATTATCACTGTAGAAGATGGTCCCATCCATGATACAGACCGATCGTCCTTCGTTTTCCGCGCTGACCTGGGAGAGTTCCCGAATGTCAATCGGATTATGAATATCGAGAAGTCGCAGATGTTTCGCACCGGCCAGCAGCAGGAGATGTTCACTGAACATGATTCCTCTCCGGATCGGTTCCTGAAAGTCGATCAGATTGATTTTTTCGGGAGCTTCGAGGCCATTGTCCTGTAGAATCCAGAGTCCTTGATCCTGATCCGCCAGAAAATGAAAATCACCGATACGCTGGCACCAGAGTATCCGTTCTGGTCCATCAAATGTCCATAACTCCCTTGGCTTTTGAATGTTTGAGATGTCTACGGCAGCATATCCGCCGCCCAACGTACCCAGATAGATGGTATCTTCATAACTCGATGCCGCGAATACCTTTCCACGGGGGGATAGATGAGTCAGAACGGTCAGAATCGTGTCATCATTCGGTTCAACAATGGTGACTCCTTTATTGTGGCGGCAAACAACGATCAAACCGCTGTCCATCTGGTGAAATGAACGTGCATTCACAAGTTCACTCCATTGGGCGCAGATCTGACCGGTGTAGAGATCAATGGCCGCCACTCCCGCATAATCGTCCGCAACCAAGAGCATATCCCCAATGGAAATCAAGCTCCAGGCGTGTCCCGGTGTATCAAAATGATTGGAACAGATGATCTCGCCAGATTCCTGAACCTCAAAAAGATCCACACCGCGAACACATGCAACGGTCAGAAGACCTGGCAGGGGAGATGTCATATCAAAATATCTGCCGGATGGCAGGATCCGATTGGTAATGGTCGGGTGAAGCTGGATATTTTTTGTGGACAGCTTTTTAAGATGAGAAGACAGGTCAGGTGGAGCTAACAATCCAAATTGCCGTTCCGATGGATCCTGATGGGGAAGAGGCGTTGAGATTGTCTTTGGAGGCGGGTCTGGAAGATCCGGTTTTGAACAGGAACTCATAAAGAAAATCAATATAATTAGAAATAATGACATCATAATATGCTCCCGAATCATCAACCAGATGCACAGGCAGACCAGCCTATCATGAAGTCGATTCGCCGAACGCTGAGACTTCGATGATCCATAAATCTATCACAGGAGATGTTTGATACCAAGTAGCCTTCACGAATTTTTATTGATACATCGCCGGGATTCGACTGCGGAAAGGTTGTTTCGGATTCCGATCAGATCCCTTTTACTTATATGGATCGTGTCATTCTGTTGAAAGCAGGTGATCAATTTGTAATTCACTGATGGTCAATGTATATTATGTGTTTGATGAGGAGGAGAATCGTATCGAATTCCTGGCAAAATATGGACTATGGGCAGTGGCAGTGGGTTCCTTTTTTGAAGGCCAGGTCATGTTGTTCGGGGCAGCAATATTGGCGAGTCAGCATATTTTGGATCCGACCGAGGTTTTTCTTGCTGCCGGAATCAGCGCGTGGGCAGGTCATATTTTCTGGTATGGATTTGGAAGGCTGATTCAATTTCCACTGATCAACCGCTATTTTCCACAGAGTCATCGAAGCTTCAAACGGTTGGGAAGTATGATCGATAATCGCCCGTTTGCATCGATTGTATTTGTTCAGTACGGGTATGGGATACGATTGATCGGCTCCATCGCTTTTGGATTTACTCAAATCCCACTGGCATGGTTCTCATTGGTACAATCCATCAATTGTTTTACCTGGGCAGCCATCGTTGGAACGCTGGGATATACAATGGGGCATACCTTCACCAGCAGTATACCCTCACAGGTGAAATATCTCTGGGTTGGGGTTTCGCTTTTTCTTGTTTTCTTCATTCTGCCCAGAATCTTCAGAGACGATCGCACGATTCCTGAACCGGATGTCTTGGCAGACAATCAATAGGCCGAACCTGAATCCGTTGCAATGAAAGGCGCTTCTCCAACTGCCCTGGGTTTAACGTGTTGACACGTTTCAAATATTAAAAAAACAAATTCTCGTTATGGAATCACGTCATTGCCGTGACTCTCATAGCAATACCCCAAAACCGTGACCCTGAGGGATCGGTCTTTGTTGACAGTTCACGGGTTTTGATCAATTGGCTGCACAATTGTTGGCTACTCTTCATTGTGAACACAAAATAAATGGCCAACGACATCGGTATCTTTAAACGGTTACAGGTGTTTCTCTTTAGCCGTTTCAGATTGTTCCCGCTTGAAGAAACCGGATTTTCCCGCTATAAATGGCAGGGTGTGCACTCAGGGGATGCGACATTCACTGGAGATACCATTTATGGATAATAATGATAAAGTTGTCCTGCATTCTGCCAATGATCGCTCTGTTCAGACGGTCTCGGTCAGTCACCATCCGCATGATATTGATTACATTCGAAACAATATCCCATGCCAATGGGCGTGTCCTGCTTCGACGAATATCCCCGGCTATATCGAAGCGATATATCACGGGGATTATGAGAAGGCGTATCTGATCAATCGGAATGCCAATCTTTTCCCCGGCGTTCTCGGTCGGATTTGTTCCCGTCCGTGTGAAAATGCATGCCGTCATGGTGAAACGGATCTGGGTGAGCCGGTTGGGATTTGTCATCTGAAACGGTTCGCTGCCGATCAGAAATCGATGGATCATTTGATCTCCGAAAAAATGTTTGCACAAACCGGGAAATCCGCCGCAATTGTTGGAGCAGGTCCTTCTGGATTGGCAGTCGCTCATTCTCTGGCCGTTTTCGGGCATTCGGTAACGATGTATGAAGCCATGGAGCATGCTGGCGGGATGCTGCGATATGGGATTCCGGCATTTCGCCTTCCCCGGGATATTATCTCGAACGAAATCTTCAATGTCATACGGATGGGAATCGCTGTTAAGTATGGCATCCGTGTCGGTAGGGACATATCGTTGCAGCAGTTATTGGAACAATATGATGCCGTGATTCTCGCGTTGGGTTGTTTTCAACCCCGGCCATTGTCTGTTCCCGGTGAACATCTCGAGGGTGTTTATTCTGGTCTGACATTTATGCATCGGGCTAACACCGGGCAACATCCGCCCGTAGGTAGGCAGGCATACGTGATCGGTGGGGGGTTCACTGCCATGGATTGCGCTCGGACTGCACGCCGCCTGGGAGCGGAGGAGGTGTTCATTTGCATCCGGAATGTAGAAGAAGATCTTACGATACCACAAGAAGAGATCACGGATACCAAGCGGGAAGGCATCCGATTCCTCAGCCTGGTGTCCACGGTCGAATTGAGTGGAGACAAAAAGGTAGAGAAAATCACATTTGTGCGGAATCGGTTCGGTGGTGTCAGAGGTTCTGCAGGACGAAAAATTATACCGATACCAGATTCATCGTTTACATTACCAGCGGATACAGTAATCGCTGCCATCGGTCAATCTCCGGAACCTCTTGAAATCAACACAGGTACCAAACTCCAGTTCGATCTTCCGACGGGTTCATCGAATATCAGTGGTTTGTTTGCTGCGGGAGATGGAATTCGGGGGGCATCAACGGTGATTGAAGCTATTGGTCATGGGAGGCAGGTGGCAGTGACCGTGGATCAGTTCCTGATGGGGAGACGGCGAAAACAGAAACAGGTGACGATTCAACCAGCTCAAAACACGCATCGAAATCGCACATGGGATTTCCTTCCCAAAACACACATGCCGGCTATCGACCCAGCGGAACGGCTCGATCGGATCGACCGGGAAGTGGAAACCGGATATACACTCCAACTGGGACAGGAAGAGTCCAAACGATGCTACCTGTGTCATCTGAAATATGAAATCTCCATTCCGGAGTGTATCTATTGCAGGTGGTGTATGGAAGTTTGTCCCAGAAATTGCATTGAGATGGTTACGCGACTCGACAACGATCGATCCTCGCCGGATCACGGGAAACAGATAACCCGATCATGGAAAAACGTCGCAGGGATTGTCATTGATAATGGCCGCTGTATCCGATGTGGGGAATGTCTGAGGGTTTGCCCGACCCGGTGTATCACTGTGACGCGGACAGATTATATGGATCACCTGGTATCAAAGGAAATGGACGAATGAATACAGACCATTACGTCATCATAGGAAACGGTGTTTCTGCGAATAAAGCCGCCGATGAACTGCGCCAGAGCGACCCATCGGCTCGTATTACATTAATTTCCGATGAATTCTTTTTGTTCTATCACAGGCATCTCCTCCCGGATTTCATCACGGGTGAAAAACTGGAGTCTGATCTGATTGTTCGCCCAACGTCCTATTACAAGGAACATGGAATCCGATTGCGGCTGGGCCAGAGAGTCGTCAGGATCGATATGCCGACCCAGACGATTTATCTGAAGCATATGGAAAAATTGCGATATACCCGTTTATTGTTGTGCGTGGGGGGGAAGCCGCGCGTGCCGGAAATCTATTATCCATTCCGGCATCATTTTACCACGATGAAGACTATGACGGATGCACGGTTCTTTAAACAGACACTGGATCAGATCAATGATTATCTGATCATCGGGGGCGACCTGATCAGCATGCGGATCGCGATAGCACTCCTCAAATTGGGCAAACATGTGGTCTTTATGATTGATGAAGACTCATTCTGGCCGCTACAATTAACTCCCCAACGATCCACTGAACTCGCCGGTATTCTCACCCGACGGGGTGCTAAGGTGATTTCAGATGGGAAAATCCAGTCTGTCTCTCCCCAGAATATATCCAATTTCCGGTATCTGGTTTTAACGGAGTCAGGTCAGGAGATTCGTTGTGGTCTGATCGGTGCTTTTTTCGGATTAATACCGGATGTCGATTTTTTGGTACGAAGCGGTATCGATATTGACCGGGGTATCCTGGTCAACGAATATCTTCAGACATCGGTTGATAGCGTATATGCAGCCGGTGATTGTGCGCAGATCTATAATCCATCCATTCGTAATTACTGGGTGTCGATCGGATGGCGCAATGCGGAGAAATTGGGCGAGATTGCTGCCCATAACATGCTGGGTTCCAGGGATACTGCAACAGTTCCGCCCAAAGATGTGCTTATGTGTGAGGGATTCAAGGTGGAAACCCAATGGTGGCAGATGTTCGGGAATTTTGTTTAGAAATCGAAATGGATGCCAGTCTTTGGGAGGGCGAATGATGAGGGAGTTTAGATGTGAATGAGCGTTCGGATCTGGTGATTAGAATATGTGGCAGCGCGGGAGACGGTTCCATCTCTGCCGTGGAAATTTTGAATCGTGCAATGGCATTCATGGGATTTCATATCATGAATTTTGATTCGTATCCCGCTGAAATCCGGGGATTCGGGAAGTCTGTGGGTCATACCCGGATCAGCCCACATCCTGTACTGACACCTGGGACCAAAGTGGATTGCCTCGTGTCACTCAATGACCAGCATGCGATCCAGGAACTGACCGATATCCAGGATCACGGGATCATTATATACGACAGCCAACCTCCGGATTATGTCGAAGAGGATTGTTCCATTGCCGGATTCATTGAACCTGGCTGGACTGGCATTGGCGTACCATTGCGTGAGATGTCCACCCGGGCTGTCAGTACCGCACGATCCCGGAACATCGTCGCATTGGGAGTGATTTGCGGAATTTATCATTTTACCACTGATGCCTTTCTTGAAGCGCTGAAAAAGCGATTTTCCAGGAAACAGGAGGATGTTCTGAGAGGCAATTTGCTGGCATTTCATTTGGGATATCAGTATGTTACCGAAACACTGAGAATTCAGCGGCAATTTACTTTCCATAAACAGATTCAAGCCCATACCGATAATATTATTATCACTTCCGGTAATGAAGCAGTGGCTCAAGCCATGCTCGATGCGGGACTACGGCTTTATGCAGGATATCCGATCACACCCGCAACGAAAATCATGGAGATTCTTGCCAAGGAATTGCCGGCTCGAACTGGTCAGATGGTTCAGACTGAAGACGAGATCTCGGCGATCGGGCACGTGGTCGGAGCGGGTTATTCTGGAAAACGCGCCGCTACGGCTACATCCGGACCCGGATTGTGCTTGATGACGGAAGTGATCAATCTTGCCGTCCAGGCGGAAGTTCCGTGTGTCATAATCGATAGCCAGCGCGGCGGACCGTCAACCGGACTTCCGACCAAAACCGAGCAGTCCGATCTGAACCTGGCAGTCTGGGGAGCCAGCGGCGATTCCCCCCGGCCTGTTCTCGCGCCAACAACGGTAGCAGAATGTTATTCTTTGACGAAAACAGCTTTTGAACTCGCTGAATCGTTCCAGACACCCGTGATCGTGCTGCTTGATTTTTTTCTCTCGAACCGCTTTGAAGACATCAATACCGATTCAATGGATCATGCCAGTTATGGCGTTTTTCCACAGATTCTGGCTCAGAATGGTGAAACACCCTATCAGCGGTTCACCGATACCCCATCGGGCATTTCTCCCCGAGCCTATCCGGGTATGGCGGGTCTGCAGCATGTCATTACAGGATTGGAACATAACGAGCGGGGATTTCCGGATTATGAACCGGCCAACCACCGCAAAATGACTGAAAAACGGTTCCGAAAAATGGATACCCTTCTGCATGCATGGCCACCTCCGGAACCATTCGGCATGGAAGGTGATCTGGATATCGGGATTATCTCCTGGGGTTCTTCGACGGGCGCTTCACTGGAGGCACTCCAATGTCTTCAGAATCAGGGCATCCACTGCGGTGGTCTGTTTCCCCGACTGATCTGGCCGGCCCACGAGGAAGCCCTGAATGCCTTCTCCCAAAGATGTCAAAAAATTGTTGTAGTGGAGATGAATCATTCCGGTCAGTATGCCCGGTTGGTGGAACAGGTCATTCATCGATCCATAGTACGATTCTGTCATGTATATGCGGGACCAATGCCGGCCGATGCGATTGTCACAGCCATTCGAGGAGGGCGTCCATGAGCCAATTTGACTTAACCCCACCAAAAGAGCCTGCCATCAATGCTGATGTCATGTTTCATCTGGATAAAGTGAACCAATCCGGCATTCTGAATTATCGATCGGATGCCTTGCCGACATGGTGCCCCGGATGTGGATACTATGGCATTACATTGGCTTTGACGCATGCACTGAATCAGCTCAATGTTGAAAATAAGAATCTGGTTATCGTGAGCGGGATTGGGTGCGCAGGCCGATACCCATTCTTTGTCAATGGATATGGGTTCCATACCGTTCATGGGCGAGCGGTTCCCATCGCATCCGGTGTGAAAATGGCCAATCCGGATCTGATGGTGATAGCAGTGGGCGGTGATGGTGACGGGTTGGGTATCGGAGGCGGACATCTGCCGCATGCGATCCGAAGAAACATCGATATTACTTACATCCTTTTTGATAATGGGATCTATGGTCTGACAAAGGGTCAAGCATCCCCGACAACGCCAAATGGCCAGATCACCCATACAACACCGTATGGGAATCCGGATCATCCCATCAATCCCATTTTATTGGGATTGTCGTATCGGGTATCTTTTCTGGGAGCCGGGTATGCGGGGCTCCCTCATGCGTTGACGCCGGTCTTTACCGAAGCCCTGCGTCATCGCGGTTTCTCATTGGTGATCGTCACAACTCCATGTATCACGTTTGATCGTGTCAATATCACCTATGACCGATATCGGGATGTATGGAAACCGGTTCCACCCACTCACAATATATCGGATCTGAAGTCGGTGATGGCTCTCGCGATGGATGGAAATCACTATCATGGTGTTCTGTATCGTGAAGAGCGGCCGACGTGGTCGGATACTCAATCCCTCATGGCGATCAAAGCCAATAAAAAACACGCATAACATGACTGGTTGGATGGTGTGTAACCGGTTCTTCTTTAAGTCGAACGGCTGTTCAACATACAAAGACGCACAATGATGGGGATGGATCAATAGGAGTGATGATGGGGCGGACGAGGGGAGCTATGATTGTACCAACATTGATTATGGGAATATTGGCTGCAGGTTTGGTTTTGTTTGGGTATTATCAGGGAGACGGCCGCCATATCCAGGGAATGCGTGCTGCGTGGACCATTACACTCGATACTTTTCCACTTCTGATTTTGGCGTTCATTGTAGCAGGAATGGTTCAGGCGTTTTTATCGAAGGAGTTTGTTGCGGAATGGATCGGAACGGAAGCCGGCTGGAGAGGCATTTTACTTGGCACGGTGGCAGGAAGTCTCTGTCCGGGAGGTCCTTATATCAGTCTGCCCATCGCTGCTGGATTGTACCGCGCTGGAGCTGGAGTGGGAACGATGGTGGCATTCATGTCCGGATGGTCTCTGATTGCGGTCAATCGATTACCCATGGAAATCGGGATGCTGGGATGGCGGCTCACGACCATTCGAATCCTCTGTACCTTTTTTTTCGCACCGATATCCGGATTTCTGGCACAATTTTTCTTTTCCAAAGTCGATATTATGCGATAGTATCGAACAGTATCGGTATCAAATCCTAAATGGTTTCAAGAACAAATCAGATCCCCGTTTAGTAATCAGCAGGAATTCGGTTGTTCGTGTGAAAAATGAATAGAAGAAATACGCTGGAAGAAATCCGTGAATGATCGGCGATTGATGTACGATTGGAAAAGTTTTAGTAATATCAATGGAGATTTTTTGCGAGGGATCGGATGGTCTCAGGTTTTTTAAAAGGGAGTATATTTTATGACGGATAACATAATATTAGGCTGGTCACGTACGGATCACGAGCATTTTACGATGATCGAATTCAAACTGATCGATGATCTGATAAAACCTGCTGATCTGAGTAAGATCAGTCTTCCCGATGGTCTGGAATCACGACGATCCAAAGGCTTGGTTATCTCCGGACGTGGTCCGGTATGGTTATTCGGCCATCTGCTCCATCTGGCTCATCCATTTGCCTGGGTGGCAACTTTTGACCCGCGATTGGATGGCGGTGTTGTTGTCCAAACGCATATCCCCTCCGGACCTTGTCTGGGAGATATCATTCCAGTCATATAAACCAGTCGATTTTGACCGAAACCCAGATTAGTGGAACTATAGAGAAGGCTTGAGCATACTTATAACTCGGAGGGGTTTTTTCGGAATTCTTGATTTCAGCCGCCTTAAGCAGAAGGGAGCCAATGGAGAAGTGAATATGAAAGTCATCCGGGTTATCGGTGTCGTTATATCTCTCCTGTTATCAATGACAGTAAGTGCCGGGAATTGTGATTTGTGTGACCACTCCCTATCGGGCAGATATTATACATTTGCACAATCCAACGGGAAGACCATGAATGTTTGTCAGAATTGCATCGATGCGCATGGCCGTTGTGCGTATTGCAATGTTCCAGTGAAGGGGACACGTCCGGGTTCTGCACATATTTTATGTGACACGTGTAAATCCCGGGCGATTCGTTGTGATGTCTGTGGTGATCTGATTGTGGATTCATATGTGGTGACTCCCATTGGCCATCATTATTGCCGGAAGTGTGAGTCTGGTGCTGACCGGTGTGCTTCCTGCAACGATCTGCTCCGTCCGGGTGAGTGGCGGATGGATCATGGATTATCAATGTGCAGTTCCTGTCTGACGAATAATCCACGATGTCTCGGATGTCAGACACCGCTGTTTGGCTCATTTACGACATTTTTGGGCTACAAAGGCGGATTTTGTTCAAAATGTGTGGCAAATACGCCGAAATGTGTCTCATGTGGCCGTCCTTGCGGGGATTATCCGCATCAACTCGACAATGGAAATGTTCTTTGTAGCGCGTGCATACAGACTGCAGTGCTGACCTCTTCTCAGTTGATTGCATTAGCGAAAGAGATCCGTCAACATCTGGATACATCATTATTTATGCCGATCGATCATCAAATCTCATGGGAGTTGGTGGATAGCCTGAATGAAACCGGCGATGAGAACACTCGGGAATCGGGTCGGTTCATTGTTCAGAATGATACGTATCGAATCCAGATTCTGAAGGGTCTGGCACGTTCAGTCTGCATGGAGACGATTGCCCATGAACTCGGGCATGCATGGCAGACAGAGAATATGCCCAATATCCGCGACGACACCATGCGAGAAGGATTTGCCGAATGGGTGGCATCCAAAGTGTTGATCGATTATTCGCTCGATCATCTCCTGGAAAAAATGGCGGCTCGGGATGATATTTATGGTGAAGGATATCGGTGGATGATTGCATTGGAAAAGAAAAACGGCACGGCAGGTTTGTTTAAAAAACTGCGTGCATCATAAAGGAATCGACGATCGTAGAATCCGGATTGCCATCTTTGGGATTTTACTTCGGAAAGAAAACGAGATTACCCTGAATGGGAGGTGAATGTGCCTGACAGACAATATGATATTGCGATCATCGGTGGTGGCATTGTTGGTATGGCAACCGCAAAAGCATTGAAGGATTCCTATGATGTCTCCTTGATTGTCCTCGAGGCCGAAGGAACATTGGCCAGACACCAGACCGGAAACAACAGCGGTGTCATTCATTCTGGCTTGTATTATAAGCCGGGATCATTGAAAGCAAAAAACTGTGTCGAAGGCCGGGAGTCATTGTACCGGTTTTGCCAGGAACATGGCGTAGCTCATGAACGATGTGGGAAACTGGTGGTCGCAGTTACACCGGAAGAGATTGTTGCGTTGGATCGTCTGGAAAAGCGGGGAATAGAAAATGGACTGAATGGTATCCGGAGACTTGATCCGGTCGAAATGAAGGAAAATGAACCCCATGTGGCAGGCATGGCAGGACTCCTGATCCCGGAAACCGGTATTATCGATTATGTTCAGCTTGTTGAGATCATTGCCGGACATATCCGGGAATCCGGAGCTGAGATCTCACTGAACAGCCGGGTCACGGGATTGAGACATTTTCCATCTGAAATGGTTCTGGAAACCACTCGGGGGGAGTTTCATTGCAGGAATCTGATTAATTGTTCTGGTCTCTACAGCGATCGTGTTGCGAAGCTCTGTGGCATCGATCCGGGTCTTCAGATCATTCCATTCCGGGGAGAATACTATATCTTAAAACCAGATCGGCGTTTCCTGGTGAAAAATCTGATTTATCCGGTTCCCGACCCGCAATTTCCATTTCTTGGTGTTCATTTTACACGGATGATTCACGGGGAAGTGGAAGCGGGACCTAATGCCGTTCTGGCTTTCAAGAGAGAAGGGTATCACGCGACAGATGTCTCCATGACCGATCTGCTGGAATTTGCGACGTACAAAGGATTTTGGCGTATGGCGATGAAGCACTGGTCGATGGGACTCGGAGAATTCTATCGATCCTTTTCAAAACAGGCGTTCGTCGCTGCTTTACAACGTCTGATCCCAGAGATCACTGAGTTGGATGTTGAACGTGGGGGAGCAGGTGTTAGGGCGCAGGCATTAGAACCCAATGGATTTCTTGTAGATGATTTTCGGATTCGGGAATCAGAACGTATGATCCATGTCTTGAATGCACCATCGCCTGCAGCGACTGCCTGTCTCAGTATCGGAAAAACAATTGCCTCGCTGGCACAGATGAACTTTTCATTGAACAAAGTTTAACGAGAGGTGAACTTTTCCAGCAAAACAAGGTTTTCCTGTTCACTCGAAAAATGATCATAGATTCCTTTGATTTCTGGAAATGGAATGGGAGCGATCTCGGTATGATTCCATGTGATTTTCCGCGTCAGGATAATCCGATGCCCATCATTGTTGCAAGTCTGGCGAATATCGACATCGCTGTTTCCATTTTGAGCGGATTGAGGGAGATAGATCACATGAAATGCTTCCGGGAGTGTGATCGACCAGTGATATTCCTCGATCCCAGCGGATTCCAGTGCCGTCGGATATAGCCGATTCTGTTTCTCCATCGGAAAATTAATCCGACTGAAAGATAATGGAAATTCCGGAATCGATATCACCATGACATCTCCTTCCAAAATACCAAAATGTGGCCAAAATAGATCCAGTTCAATGCACGCAGGCTGAGAGAAATCAGACCAGTCGCTTTCCTTCGCCGAAAGGATATCAGACTGTGATTCTGTTGAGTTCATCAGTATATCCATGTCCATCCGGCGTTCCATTGGAGTTCTCTGGCGGAGGTCATTTCGTGCAGCATAATCGAAATATCCGGTTCCTGTCCAACGAAATCGGCCGATCGCGGTACCGTCTGGATTCAGTTGGAGATCGATCTTCTGATGACTGATCGATTTCTCTGGATTGAGTTCGGGGACAGTGACGATGTGATACTTCGAAGGAGTTACGATGAGTGCCTGTGTATTCTGGCCCCGGATGAACAACCCCGCATGAAGATTGTTTTCTTCGGGGTCGAGCCAGATGTCGCCATTGGGTAAACCTTGTATCACAACTCCCACAGAATCAAAGAAAGCCAATGTCGGCAATGTATCTGGATTATGAATCGATTCGGATGAAAAGAGAAGAGGATTCGCTTCAAACCCAGCTGCTCGAAGCATGGCAGTCAGAATATGTGCTTTATCCAAGGAATCACCGTATTGGTTTTTCAGGATGACATCCAGTGTATTGGGTTGGTAGCCCCGGAGTCCCAATGGCAGATCGATCGATCGAACTTCATCGGAGACCCATCGATAAATCGCTTGGATACGTTTGGCATTATCCGAAAGATCTGTGATGATTGCGGTAGTATGTTGGCGAAGTTGTTCAGACAGATCGGCATGATTGAACTTGCTTCGGAACCAGTCGGCGATCACAGACCAGGATGGTGCAGTTGTATAGAGAAGGCGGGGAACGATGTTTTCAATCGCAGTCATATCCCATTCCGGGATGAGCATTGGTGTGGAGGTAAGACGCCAGATATATGTTTTGAAACCATCACCTTCACTGCATTCCGGTGCTTTCAGTCCATTCACCATTTCGTATTGGAAAGGGAGATGATGTGCGACATTGATGCGGAAAGAATCGGTGAGTATCGGGATATCCTCCATGAAAGTCTGTTCTCCCCATAAAAACCGGTCCTGATTCGGATACTGAACGGTTCGCTTGATCTTCCAATGAAGAATCGCACCCGGCTCGACATCTGATAGTGAAATGACTCGTTGTCGAATGGTGTTGTAGACCGTGGCGTCCATGAGACTGGGCGGGATGATTTCGTTGTCCGCTCCTTCCATGATGGGAACAGAATTTCGTTCGAGATTGAATGTTTCGGCTGTGATAATCTCCACCTGTTCATATCGGGTATCGAATGTGATTTTCAGATCACCATAATCATGTTTGGCTTTTCCGGATAGGATTTGTAACAGAACTTCCTCCTCCTTCACATAGTGTCGTTCATCGGTCAATGTAATGGTGATATCACGATTGAGAATGATCGCGGATGCCTCGGGATATTGAGATGGGTTCGGAGTATTTTCGATGATTGTTCTGATGTCCATACCTGCTATCGTGTAGTTTATTGGCATAACGATAATTCCTATCAATATATAAAGTAAGCTGGTTACTGATGAAGCATGTTTCTGTATCATAGATCGGTCTCCAGAATGATATAGGATCGGGTCGATTTTTGAATTTCCGATAAAGCCGATTTGAAGGCTCCGTATTCTTCAGGTGGGATTCGAGGCTGCGTGATTTCAAAGAGCTGATCCAGGATAATCGAGTGTGGCTCCACCCGATAAGATTGTTGAAATCGGATTCCCCCTGATTCGATCTGAATGGGATTGGGGATTGCTTTCACTCGATATGTGGAAGGGATAGACATCGTTTCCCGAACCGTCATCCCCGAATTCGTTTGCAGATTCAACGGGTTTTTTCGGGAGGGCAAAGATGCTGATTCCAATGCATCGCTATAAATCCAGTCAAAAATGAATAACGCTTCAGGCATTTTGAACAGATGATACTTATTGGCTTTGATGACGTAGCCTGGGACCAAGAATGTCATGTAGAACGTCATGGTCTGGGTCAGGTCATCCAGTGGTTGGGGGGAAAAGGAAAATTGCGTCACGGATGTCGTCGGAGCAAGATCTTTGAGGAAGTATCCGAACCATTCAAGGTGCTTGCCAGGTTCCACATAATAGAGTGGTTCCCGGAACAGAACATCCCGGATTCCGTCTCCGGAGTAGTGAACCTGACTGGCCAGATTACCCTGTTCGTCAATCGTTGAAACGGCTTCGAGACGACCCATGTTCAGCTCCGGGCCGGAAATGGGGATTGTTTCGATGGGGGCTCCCTTTCGGTCGATCCGCAAGACAGATGTACCACCAGATGATGCGGGGCACATAGACCGCTCCAAATCGGTCGTTACATCCAGATATCGAAATTCAGATTCGCCGGGGAGCCGTGCAGCAACAATGGCATGATCAAATTGATCGACCGCGGTTTTCTGCTGAATCCGGATGGTTGGATTGTTCAAAGAATAATAGGCTTCGATGTCTGCAAGGCGGAGCATGGCAGTGAGAAGTCCGGCTTTATCTTTGCAGACTCCCGCATTATTCGCGAACGTTCGGGAAACCGGATCAGGATCGACTCCCGGGCGGTCCCCATACGCTACTCCCATATATCGAACCTTTTTGGTCACATATTGAAAGAGTGTATGCAGTTTGGCGAGTGGGTCAGATATGTGTTGGGTGAGTTCCAGAACCTTGGCTCTGATCGCTTCATCCGGAACAAGATTCGGTTCGATCAGAACAGCTTCCCGTCTGCTGAATTCCTCCCACGTGACAGTGGAAAAGAAAAGTTGTGTTTGGAGTTCTTCGATCGGTATCATTCCCGATTCCGATATTACGATGGGAAGATTCTGGCTTTTCCAGCAGTAAGTGGTGAAGTTTCCGGAACTCCCCAATCCCGTCTCTTCTTTCCAGAACGTGACCTGATTATCGGGATCATTGGAAATATGCCAGTAAGCCGGCATGGAGGAGGGACCTTTCAGGTATACCGATGCTTCCAGAATGGGTTCTGATGTACGGAATGTGTGTCCCCAGTTTAAGATTCCAGGAGTTCTTGGGCGAATCGTACATTCTTCATATGTATAACAGATAACGACTCCCGGCTCGACTTTTGGAAAAGCAATCACTTTCATCCTCCAGATTGGCTCATAAATATTGCTTTCAGCATCCTGCGAGTCCGGGATATCTATGATTTCATCGGGTGAAATCGATATGACAGAACCATCCGTCAGGATAATAAATGCTTCGAGTATGCGGATACGATCATAAGGAAGGCTATAGCGGATTGTTGCATTCCCGAATTCGTCAACCCCGGTATCAGAAAGGATTTTTATCGCTTCCTGTAGGATCAGATGATAACGCCCATCCACATCAAAAGCGGTTCGATCCCGGGATACGAGGTAAACCGCATTGGCATTCGGATAATCGGTTTGATGGACGGCTTCGCCCATCTTTTTGATCGATTCGATAGAATAGCGCGTATCATCTGGAGGTGTTAATGCCATGGAGTAGTTCAATTCGGCTTCCTCCTTGGATCCGGATTCGATATCAGTCCATGCAGGATCATTCAGTTCTTGAGCCATCACAACGTTGGTAAACAACAGAAGAACTCCCAGGATTACTCCAAATAAAAAATAACGTAGACCCGTTTTTTTCGAACAGAACATGTCATTTACTCCGCAGATTCCAAAAATTTTGCTAACGAACACCCATACACTCCGGGGATTATACCTGCGTTCCAAAATTTATGAAATAGAATACCCTTTTCCAAACAGTCGATAACCGGCTGCTTGTGAGAGACGTGCTATCTAGTTGAGACGCGCTCCGGATATTACTGGATATCAGACCGGAATGTATCTCCCTTACGTTTGGAGGCATTGGCAACGCTGGAGATAACCGTTTCGGCTTTTAAAAACGCTCCTTCGATCTGCTGGAGTGCCTGCAAATCATTACTTAGGATCGCAGCTTCAGTGACTTTGACAACTTTGAGTGCCGTTTTGAGAATATGCTGGATTTCCTCTGGCATATGTGTGGCATTGGGACAATCTGCAAGCATATCTTTGATTCGAATGATACGATCTTGAATTGTTTGATTATTCATAGAATTTACCATTTGATTGTGAAATGAAACCTTATCTATTCCAGTAGATATCTTTGCATGATATGTGCTAAAAGTCCAACATAAAATGGCGCCTGTTATACTCAACTCGGATTTTGGATTGATAGAATCCATTCTGCAGAAAAATACGAGTTGTGCATCCCATCGATGCGTTGGATAAAATTTTGTGGTGCTTGAACAGGATGCTTCAACCCGGAAACTCCCGGAGATCGTTTCAATGCATTTGTTATCCGAGGCAGTCGGTGTGCCTGATCGGTCTTGTTTTATGCTGATGCTGATGCTATGATATACTCTGATCGTATTGAAGAATTCATTGATCACGAAACCGTGGGGAACTTCATGATCATACGGAAAACAATGTGGAGATCCTTATGAAAAAACAGATTGTATTGATAGTTGATGATGAACCGGACATGCTTGAAATACTGGAGGAAACGCTCCGTGATTCAGAATATATCGTGATGACTGCACTCGACGGGGTGGATGCCTTGGAGCATATGAAGGAGAAGACTCCCGATATTATTGTCTGTGATTTGATGATGCCCAGAATGAATGGGTATGAGTTGCTCAAAATACTGAAATCAAACCCAGTGACCAAAAAAATTCCAGTAATCATGCTGACGAAAAAAGATGATTTCGAAGCGGTTTTTCAACTCTACGAGATAGGAGTCGTAAACTTTTTGCCAAAACCATTTGAATTGAGCGGGTTGATAAAAGCGATTGAGAGTGCCTTGGCTAGAGCCAGCGAATTTGAGTAACCCCAAGATTTCGAAGGCTTTCGATTTTGTTAAAAAATGCATCATTGCGGTGGTGAAATCGTGATGTGATAGGGATGTTCAACTGCATTCAAGGGTGGAGACGTGCTGAGATTATTGGCTTTATCCATGCAACTGATGTAATAATCGATCCCTTCTCCCGTGACTGCTTCTGACGGAATTGTCCCCATGTATTGATCGTATATGGTTCTCATCGGTTGCCTAGTATACTGTGGTTCACCACTCACACGATAATAGAGATTCCTGGCATATGCAGTCGATTGTTCCGGATCATCGGGATCAAAAAAATCGAAATAGATATTGATAGACTGACCGGCGATGGCAGAGAGAACTGGAGTATGCTTAATAATGGGTGGGGTGGTGTCTATGGATTCCGGAGCTTGTGGTGTGCCACCGATCCCATCACTCTGACCCCAGTTCGTTTGATCATCGAATGAAATCGATGTCCGAGAAGCGTTGGTCATGATCTCATTGATGGCGAGTCGTCCCAGTGGATTGACATTGTCTGAAATGGCATGATTGACATAGATATCATTGAATAAAGCATGATAGCTCTGTGCGAGTGCGGTATCGTGAATGATGACGATATTTTCATCATTCTCGTTTTCCGCTCGGGTAGACCAATTATAAGACCCGGTGATCACAAGGGGATCCGATTCGGGATGATTGTAATCGATGATCATCAGCTTGTGATGGAGTTTATACTGGAATTGGTCATACCGGACCGGAAGGCCTGCCTCCATCAACCGGATATACTCCCCACCATACTCCAGACGATTGTCTTCATCGAAAACCCCTTTGACTTCCAATCCCGCATTGTGTTTTGCAACCAGTATGTCTCCGATATCGTTCCGAGTGAACGAGAAAATCAGAAAATGGATGCTGTATTGGGCCGTGTCGATTGCATCAAGAATATGCGACGCTGTTCCATCGGTCGGTGAGAAGTAGTATTCCACAACCGAACCTCCCGCCGTTACCCTTTGCGGATCAGAATGATTGTCGATTTTCTGGACGCCGAAATGATGATCGATGAACATCTCATTGAATTCTGTCGTAAACTGAGCCGCAAGAGCTGTTGATTGGATCAGGACAGCATCATTGGAATTTCGGATGGTACCCGCTCGGGAAAAGTTGTATGAGCCGGTCCAGACTTTGTTTCCGTCGATCACCACGAATTTATTGTGAGCTTCCCCATTCCCGCCGAATCCATCGGTATCCTTCACAATATCGATACCGACATCTTCCAATGGGCGATATACCGAATCCAGGTTTTCATAGTAATAATCGGACTCGGCAATGAGCCGGACGTCGATCTGATTCACGGTTTTTGCGGTTTTCAGTGCATCGATGATGATGTCCCGGTCTAGAATGTAACTGGCCATATCCACTGAACTCTGAGCCTGTAAAATCAGATTGGTCAAAGCGACATCGATATCTCCTGAACTGGGAGGATGATTATGATACAGAACAATGTCCTGAGCATGAAGGGACGATTGAGCAATCAGCAAAATAATCAGCCATGCAATGGATCGTTTCATATCATCTCCGGATCAAGGGGTTGGTGTTGAAGCACTGTTTGGTCGACCAGCAGTATTTCCGCTCGCGTCCAGGCAGAGGTTCCAGTTGTCTGGGGTATCGCCGAGGAGCGGATCGATCCGCTCCACAGAGATATCGATATCCGGCGACAATGATTGTGTATAGGTATCAATCGTTTCATCTCCAAACAGAAGAGAAATGGATGATGATAGCGTCAGCCTGTTCCCGATGTTCAAATCCCCGGAACTCATGATGATCGTTCCGAATGGGATATCGTAATTGTTTTGAAATTGAGAATGGACAATCAGAGCATAATGATCCGGAAGCAACATGGTCTCGTTTCGGGTATATGGAACAATGACGTCTGTATTGATGGAGTCGGAAATCATCAGACCTCCCAATGAAATCGGCTGATCGCCTTTATTATATATTTCAATATATTGGGAGTCACGCTGGCACACTTTCCGGCATAACGACCGACCTTGCTGATGGATCCAGGTCCCTTGGTACTGAACCATGTCTACCAGTTTCCATTGGGCATCCCGGAGTGTCAGTTTGTCTGTGGTGTTATCGAGTGCAAGCTGGCCTTCGAGATGGGGGGATGCCGGAGCGCCATAGATGATGTCTGTATGCCCCGGTGCAGCATCCTCGGTATAGGCCAGCACCAGACGTTGTCCCGGTCGAATGAGTGTGTCGGATGGAAACGTATAACGGCCATCGAATTCGAGACCATTTTCGTTGTCGATCAACTGCCAGCCGCTGATATCGATGATCGTTTCCGTCGGATTGTAAAGCTCGATCCACTCACCATTCGGCTCTTCGCCGATCGGATAAAACATGATTTCGCTGAAGTAGACATTAGAACAGGTATCGGATGGAAGTCCCGGAACAACATTCTTTATCACGGACGTACAGTGGCTTTCCTGGTTTGCCGTGTCGATTGTTTTGATTTTGTAATAATACAACGTGTCATTTGTAACCGACTCATCCCGATACGACAGGATTGGAAGCATCACGGTATCCAGGGGTGTGAATTCGGTCGAGACCTCTCGACGGTAAATGGTATATCCCAATATCGGATATCGACCGGCATGAGAGGCGCTGGACCAGCTCACGTCAACAATCCCATCTCCCGAATCCAGCCCCAGATTGTCAGGAGCGGTCGGAACGATCACGCTGTTTTCCGAGCGGGGTGATCCGTTGATCGGTGTATCAGCGGCATCCAGGCCATTGATCAGACATCCGTCATTCGTTCGCCAGTTGGATGAAAGATCTCCCGGCAGCGTCGTATGAATCCGCTCCATCGTATTTTTCGTGGTTGATACATTCAATCCCGCAAACCAGCCGCCAGACGCAGCGGAACAATTCAGGAAATCGATTATCTCTGCATTGTTATCTTTTAAAATCAGGTGTTCACCATCATCATTCAACCCATATCCACCAAAGGACGTCACCCGGTCAGCAGGAATATCGCTCACCGTGTCATTGTCCGTTCGTTCGATCAGATAATAACCATCCGGTGGTATTGTTCCGGAAAGTGTTGTGATAACAACATGCTCGCCGAATGGATTTACTTCACAGATCTGCCAGTTGGCTAGATTGATCGAGAATGACGTATTATTGTACAGCTCGATCCATTCATCCGATATCGAGGCCAGTGTTCCCATCCATGCGATTTCATTGAAAACGACATCAGCCGGAATGGGTGTGGGAGTCGGCGTTTCAGTTGGCAAAATCGTCGGTGTCAGTGTCGGAGTATTCGTCTGAATAGGTGTGGGAGTGTCTGTTGGATCCGGTACAGGAGTATCCGTCGGTGCTGGAGGAGAAGTAGGTGTACTGGTCTGAATCGGATCGGCACATGTCCCGGAACCGAGCGCCGCAAAAAAGATCAGTTGCGCATCGCCAGAGGATACCAGGCCATCACCACTGCAATCTGCGGAGCAATTTTCTTCAGGCGTGGGAGTCTCAAAGCCTAAAGCGATATGGAAAGCCGTTTGAGCATCTCCGGCGGAGTGAAGGCCATCGCTATTCACATCTCCGTCATTGATACACCCTGTATCGATTTTCTCTGTTACTGTACCCGAATAAGCTCCATCAATTCCAGTGAAGATTATAATCATGCAGAAAATGATCATGAATGAATGTGGGAAGAACCGCGAACCATGGCCGCTCACAAACATAAAACGCTCCTCTGAAAAATCCACTAAAAATTGATGGCACAACTGATCAATTAAGCGATCGCAGGAGAATCCTTTCCGAATAATAATCATCGCCAAAAAGCCATAAGTCATTTGAGCAAAAATACATTTCAAGAAAGAATCCCTTAAAATCGAATTTGATCACAGGTTTTATGCGTCTGGTAATTGCTGGTTATCAAAACGATGAAGTAGATGCTGACCGGTAATTGTGTTGTTCCACATCACGATAAGCGGCCATACTTGAAGCGGCTATCATCCATTGTCATGGATGTGTGTAGAGAATTGGAGTGATTCCTGATCGCACCCTTGGACTATTGATTCCCCTGGATTTTCTTCAGGGCATTGGCTGCAGCTTCCTGAACTGTTTTATCCGGATCATTCGCCAGTCTTGTTAAATCCTGGATAGCGGCTCCTGCCGGTGTTCCAATATCCCCCAATGTCAGTGCAGCGGTTGCTCGGATCCCTGCATTGGGATCACTCAGGAGTTCACGGAGCCGTGGAACTACTTTGTCGAGATCAGCAGTTCGTTCTCCCAATGCTTTTGTTGCTGCAGCTCGAACATCTTCATTGGTATTGTTCAACATGTCCAAAAGATCGGATGTTCCGGTTTCCGGTAAATTTTTTAAATACATAACCGCCCGCCACCGATTATTGGCGTCTTTATCGTTCAATCCTTTTAGAGCTTCTTCTCGCGATGTATATTCTTGTACAGGTACTGCAGGGGGTACATCTTGTTTGATTTCGGTGGAGTTGCTTTTTTGTGCAGTGGAATCGGGGGCGGTAGTGGGTGCGATCGATTTTGTTTCTGTAGGTTTAATTGTTGTATCTGTATGCGTCTGGTTTTGTGATGCAGGTTTAGCGGGTGTCTGTTTTGATCCAATTGATTTCCCCGCATGTGCTGAATTATCTTGAGCCTGCTGATTGGCAGCGTTTCCACAACCGAACAATAATAAGTTGATGATTATAAAAAGAACAATGCGTATCATATCAGTAACCTCCTCAGAACGGATATCTTACTCGTTTAAAATTCAGATAACAAGTATCCAGCGAGTTTCATTAGAATCTGAATTACTCCCACCTCAGACCTTGGGAATTCCAATCCTGTTCCTAAAACAGAAATTCACATCGTTGTGTTCCGCAAAAAAATGCGGTTTCAATGATAAAAACAGAACTTGAAATAAACTCCCCTCTGAGTTACCGAACCAGAAGGGAGTATTCAATCCGATCTAGAATTCCGGATTTTCTATTTGGAATCCCTGGAGATCGTCTTCGAGATCCTTGATTTCCATCCGACGTATGTCACTAACCGAGCCTTCTGTTGTGTGAAAAACAAGTTGGACAAGCGCACCAAGACTTCCCTGAGGAATCACCGTATATGAGCCAGTTTCTGCACTGTAACCAGCTATTTTCACGATACCGTCTTCGATCTGGTGGCATCCGAATTCAATCCAGTTTTGATTCAGGTCTCCGGTATTACACGATACAAATGACATCAGTCCGCTGTCATAAGACAAAGAGAGCGTGAAGGCAGAAACAGAAACAGATGCATTTTCGAGAAGAATCTCAACCGTCAGGAATCCATCATCACTGACAGACTGCCGTTCGATCCAGATAACATTCCGATCGTGGGAGGTTGCGTGAAGGATCGACTCCGAGTTGTTTGTCAGTGAAGTTGTCAGGAATCGTTTTGATTTCGATGTGGATTTGGATATCGGATCTGAGCAGGAAGCGAGTTCCAGCACACCCATAAAGATCATCTGAGCATCTTCTGCCGTAACGATGTCATTCCCATTACAATCCGCTGAACAAAGTTCCTCGGGAGTCGGTGATAGCATTCCGAGTGCAATTAAGAATGCAGACTGCGCATCGGAAGCTGTCAGATTGCCGCTGTTGTTGATATCACCATCATGCACACAGGACGGAGTCGGTGTCGGAACATCGGGAGTGGGCGTTGATGTCGGCAGGATGGTAGCAGTTGCCGTCGGCATCATTGTTGGAGTGAAAGTCGGTATTATTGTTGGAGTCACGGTGGGCACACTTGTTGGTGTGCGGGTTGGAGTGAAAGTCGGTGTACGGGTTGGAGTCGATGTCGGGGTATTTGTGGGGGATGATGATGATTCTGCCCAGATCTCGATGTCATCAATATTCCATCCGCCATACGTCACAGATGAATCTGTGGTTCCCATGACCCATCGGAGATAGACCGCTGGCTGATTGGATGCGATAGATGAAATGTTGTATGTCATGGCATGCCACTCGGTGTCGATGGATGTACTTCCGGTGTGATCCCAGACAGTAGTCCAAGTTGTTCCATTTGTTGATACCCGGAATGAGGCATGGTCATACGTGGCACTTTCGATACCCAGCCATCGCATGAACCGGACTTCGACATTGGTCAGATTGGAGCAGTTGATGGCAGAGGTAGTCAGATAGGTTTCTGACATATTATTCGGATATGCTCCTGCCAGATTATATCCATACACATTATTGCCCGTGGACCCAGTTGTCGGATCACCGCTTTGCCCCTGAGGAACTCCCCATGCCCACTGGCCTTGCGTTGTCCAGGCGGGATTGATGTCCAGATTCCATAAATACCGTCGTGCAAAATTAGATGATGTGATATCGATCTGGAATGTTGACGTATCTTCCGAATCATTGGAGAAAATGGTCAGTGTCAGTGTGACGAGTGTATGATTGGGTGTTGCAGGAGAAGCGGTGAGTGTGAAGTGGGGAGCGAGTGATGTGACAGAACCTCCTATTGTGGCATTCGGAAAATCGGATGATGCGTCATCAACCGTTACATATTCCGGAAAATTGGTTTCGATCGTACCATAAATGCCGCTGGCAGTTTCAGTGCCGGTGTTCTGGATCGTGACAGCCACCGTGATGGTCTCTCCGGGATCCCAGATTCCATCAAGATCGCCGCTGTCAGTTTGAATGGAGTGTGACACATAGCTGAGAATGGGATCAGCACAATTGGCAGTGGCCGTATCAATGACATCCCGGGGCATTCCCTGACAATCGGCATCATGATACTGAACCGTAATCAGATCTCCACGGTCAACCAGAAGCCATCCACTCCCCGAATGGGTTTCCGATAACTGGATGTTTCCGATAAACGTGTCGGAATCCACGCTGATTTCCGTTAATGTGACATTTTCACCGGCTGGATTGGAGTTGGAGTAAATGTTTACGATCGTGCTTTGGAGCGTTCCTGGATTGGTATTCAGGTCCGAATCGACCAGAGTGATCGTAATCTGAGTGTCATCGCATGAATATGCAACATCATCCAATGAAATCCGGCCGCACCCCGGCACCGTGACTAGTGCACCGATGGTATCGAGATCATATCCCGGATTTTCGCCATCATAGGTTCCATTGTTGTCATCCACAATTTTAAAATAGCGTACGATCGATAAACCTGTCCCCGTCAGGTCGAATTCCGTTGTGCCCATTCCAGTTCCTATGAGCACCCAAGGACCCAGAAAATTACCGGAGGAACCATACAGTGTGAATCCCTCATCACCATCTCCAACATCAGTCTCGTAAACGATAACATCGTTCCCTGGATTATTGGTGATCATAAAATGTTCTCCCATATCCAGTGCCAATTGACCATTCCGTCCCAGAGAGCAGGGGATACCGTCCGGAGGACCCAATGCATTGTGAGGCCAGCCCTGATACCAGGAATCAGAATAACTCTCATAATGATCATCAATGATGTTCCAACAAACATGCATGGTAAAATATTCATAGTTGGGAGCCAGTTGGACATTTCGAACGGTTGTTTGCTGATTCTGGACATTGATACCCAGAACCGTAATCGGTGCATACCCATTCGCCCAGACGACCATATCATATGTTCCTGCTTGCAATGGACGATGGTAATCCCCGGCAACCGGATCCGTATAAACCATGATCGGTTTCTGGATGATTGTGACCAACCCTTCCAGAGGCTCGCCTGTGTTGATGTCCGATACCACACCCGAGATCCCATAGGCAGCCTGATCAATAATATATAAAATGGCATCTCGATTTCCGTTCCAATCCGTCTGAATATGAGACTCGCTATAACCGGGAGTTTCTATGGTGACATCGAAATCCCCCCGGCATCCATAGCTCCAATCATTGGTATCCCCATTGGTCTGATACCAGTCCCAGCCTTCGACAACATCATAGCCGTTCCATGTGGTATATTGATTTCCAAGAGATTCCATCTGCGCTTTGTCCCAGGCATTCTCCCCGGTGAAATTCCATGCATAATTGAAATAGGTCGTAACTCCATGAAACGATAATGACATTGAAAAATTTCGATTTAACGACCAGTCTCTAAAATATTGGAGTTCCTGCTCTGAAAATGGACCTGTTCCGGATTGGTAACTGTACATATACCCATGATCCCGATTCAGATCGACACCATGTGCATTATAGCGGGTGTCATTCTCATGGCCATCCGGGTTGATTGAAGGTTGGACCCAGATATCGCGGTTATCAACGAGATTTGTCACCGTGGGATTGGAGCCGTAATTATCCGTCAGATATTGAATCAATAACATCATCAACTCAAACGAAATAAACTCATCCCCATGGATATTTCCTGCCATTCGGACCTCGGCTTCATTGGTTTCATCGATGTCCGGATTGTCCGTGATCCGCATGACATAAATGGTACGATTCTGAACTGTCCGTCCAATGTCATACAGCCTGCAAATGTTGGCATGTTGAGATGCGGTTGTCTGCATGGTTGTTACAGCCGAGCCATAGCTGGTCCATCGATCACCCAATGCCTCTCGCCATTCGGCAGCCCGGTCGCGACTGTCTTCATAGAGCACTTCGACATTGAAACCGAGTTTCTGGATTTCATCCAACTGGGAGTGTTTTACAAGCGCTCGCGCCCATGTTTCCTGAACGTCTTCGTATGAAAGATGCAAGGGTTTCAACTGAATAAATGCCAGATTTTTATCCTTAAAATGGATATTCACAACCATGTCGGATTCCAGTGATGATTCATCAGAAAATGCTGAGCAGATCGTAATGAAAAACAGCATTGATAACAGAAGAAATGTGAATTTTCTCATCTCATCATCCTTTCAAAAAAATTTTTCCAGACCATATCCAACACAACGGATTGAAAAATGTTATTAACGAATTGTGTTTAAAAATTCTTAGGAAACGAATGTCAGTCGTGAGCTTTCTTGATAGCAGTCAGCTAAAAGGAAAAAAGATTCCCACAAAACAACTTTTTATTATTTAGCAAAGATCAAGCCAAATGACCTTATTATCATGAGAAGCAACTCGTTGATGGGGGAGATCTGAGTAAAGACTAATCCATGAGCGCTAAGAATTGCATGAATTGTTCATCCATCATTGAATCCATCGGCTGAATTCTGTGCCCGGAAGGGAGTTAATTTCCCGTCAACTCTCTTCGAGAAGCGTGGTTGGCCGGATTTATTACCGGAGGAATTCCGTCTGCCAGCAGACATTCACAGGGCAAGCTATTGGGATACAGATGTGTTCGAGAGCTGGAGGAATTCGTTGTATTCCATGCCTTCCTGGAGTTGTTCTTCGATCCGCATGTCATTGATCTCAATAAAATGAGACTTCAGAACAGAGACAACCTCAGCATCGAGTGCACCGTTATTAACCAGGCGATCCAGTGATGACAGAACATCAGAAGCCTCCATTCCAATCCGGTAGGGTCTATTTTCTGACGTAGCTGTAAAAATATCCGCCACAGCAACAATTCTTGCTCCCAGTGAAATTTCATCACCTTTCATTTGAAACGGATAGCCCGCCCCATTCAACTTCTCGTGATGATAGGAAGCCCAGGATGTGATATCACCCGGAAAACCGATATTCTGGAGAATCTGAAAGGTATTATAGACGTGCATCCGAAGAATATTTTTCTCCAGATTATTCAAGGTCCCTTGTTTCTCTAAGATCTCTGAAGGAATGGCTAATTTCCCCACATCATGGAGATAACCGGCTATTTTAATCCGAAGGATATCTTCATCAGAGAAACCACAATGCCGTGCAAGATACTCCGAAACAACCGCAACGCCAGAGGAATGAGTTGCAGTAAACTGACTCCGGAAATCGATCACCCGTGATAACATTCGGGTGATTGTAATGAGGTTGATCAGGTTCATCGGAATTTGCTGGAAATGGGTTTTCTGTGTGATGATCCGGGAGATGGAAGGAGAGGCGACGTCATACCAGAAATGATCGCGTTGGGAAATTTCCTGAAAAATAGCGACCAGATCGGGCAAGAACCGTGTTCCAACATGTTCGGATATCGCATTAATAATCCGTGGACGTTGACACAGCGGTTCCTGTTCTTTTTGAATCAGAACCGCAATTCGATCTGCAAGATGCAGGATATGTGCTTCAACTGGGACGATATCCCCGTTAATCAATGAATATTTCCCATAATCCCATGGGATATGATGATAATGGATCAGGTTGGCTGAATGCGCAAGTGGATCGAAGTTACGGAGAAGAAAATACCCTACGTTTGCATGAAACGCAGGCTTTTCATACTCGAATTCGAATGTATCCAACCGTTCTTTCAAGGATAACGCACCAATATCATGGAGGGCTGCTGCAGTCCAGATATCTTGTCTCATGTCGGCGTCATATCCAAGGGCATCAGATAAGCTCAGTGCGATATATGCAACCTGCAGATGATGATTTACCAAGACGGGACTCACAAGATCGATCGCCTCGGAGATCCCCATGACCATATCAAACAATAAAACAGCATCATCCTGCATGACCGGTTACACTTCCACCTTAAAACATGATCGATGAGTTGAAAAAGCAGAACACCCCGGGAGCCGGGGTGTTGTTCATGAATACACAATCATTGGTGGGATCAACCCGCAGTCACGGTAACATGCTTGCTGGATTCCCAAAGACCATGAATGTTGCAAAGAGCCAGCGCGTGAATGGTTCCAGATGATTTTGCTTTAAATGTAAATTCTATCTGATCGCGTGTATAGACTGGTCCTTGATTTGCGCCGGATGCGTGTTCACCGTGTGCATTGAATTCAAAAGTTCCAAGATCGTATGTAAACTTATCAGTATCGGGTGAGAAGAAGACTTTAATCCATCGTATGTGATGTTCAGTCGTATTGGGATGCACAACGGCTTTGCTCAGTCCAACTCGGACAGTGACCCAATCCTCACTTTTGACGGAATCGGCACACTCGATCACGGGTACGTGTTTTTCATTTTTCCAATCTGCAGTTTGAATTTTATCACTGATTCTTTTTTCGTTCATCATTATCCTCCTAATCGTTGAATTTGTATTACTTTTTTTTCAGGCGACAGAATGTGACACGAACACCTTTGTTGGGTAATTTGGTCACTTTGAAGTCCTCGGTGAGATTGCGAACAAGAAAAATCCCTCTTCCACTGGGTTTTAAAATATTTTCCGGCTGAGTTGGATCCGAAAGCGCGTCGATCTCAAATCCTGTCCCCTCGTCATCAATATCCGTATAGAAACAATCATCTTTGATATAGAATTTGATATGGACTCTGGCTGAAGGATTTCCCCGGTTGCCATATTGTATGGCATTTACCAAGGTCTCATGGATCGCGAGCTTGACCGCCTGGAGGTCCTGTTCAAGATACCCTCGGATTTCCATCAAGGAGATACCCAAATCTACAACCATAGGAATCAGAATCATTTCTGATGGAATATCTAACTCCACCAGAAGATTTTCTGCGGGAGCGTCTTGAGTTTCAGGTGGGATGTCCGCAAACATAACCGGCGAATCTAATTTTCCGTGAGTGTATTGAAACTATCTACCGCATCTTTCTCGTTTTCAAATGTTTCGAAAATGGTTATCAACCGAGTGATTACGAATAGATCGCGAACTTTTGATTCCAGATGAAGGAGCTTTAGCTGGCCATTATTTTTCTGTGCGGTTGTGAACCCTCGCACAATTTCACCAATGCCAGAAGAATCAATAAAATCTACTTTTCTGAGATTCAGCAGTATTCTATTACCCCCTTGCATCACAAGATCAGTTATCTCTTTCCGAAGCTCAACATCTCCTTGCCCAATGGTAATATCTCCAGAAATATCAAGAATGATAACACCCTCGCGTTCTCTTTTCTTAATCTTCATCATAACCTCCTCATTTACTTACTTTTGTGCATCACGCATCATGACACAGGCTTTGACATGTCCAAATTCCGTATAACAGAGTGCATGATTTTCAACCAATTGTCAAAAGGATTTAGATTTGAGATGTCAATCGTTTTAGTATATTATATCCACTGAATAGGATGAGGTCCCATTGAAGGAAAAAACATTAAAAGAGATTTATGTAACAGTGCCGATGATATTGGATATGGAATTGGCTGTCTCAAAAACCGCTGAAGCGCTGGCTGCGTTTTTAAATTTTTCTACAGATGAGACAGATGAAATGAAACATGCGGTCATTGAGGCATGCATCAATTCGATTGAACATTCAGAGAGTGAAGATTGTAAGATATATTTGCGTTTTAGACTGTTTTCTGATCGTATTGAAATACAGGTTACAGACCATGGAAAAGGATTTAATGTTCAGGAAGTGGAGGAACCGGATATCGAAAAAAAATTGAAGTCAGGTTCCCGGAAGCGTGGATGGGGATTAAAACTAATTCAGCATTTGATGGATGAAGTGTTGATTCAAAAAGAATCCCCCGGAACTACCGTGATGATGGTAAAAAAGGTTCGTTCTCCAAAAAGGAGTTAAAAAATGACGGAATTCAAAGTTGAAGTTGAATCATATGGTCCTTATGCCGTCATACGGTCGGATGGATATATCAACAATCTCGGAGGTGAAAAAATCGCCTCGGAATGCACAAAATTAATGGAAAATGGTTGCAGCAATCTGATCCTGAATCTCGCAAAATCAAACGTTGTAAACTCCATCGGCATATCCATCTTGATAGAGATCATTGAGCATATTATCGAAAAAAATGGCCGGTTGGCATTCTCAGATCTATCACCTACCGTTGCTAAAACATTTCGAATCATGGGACTTCTGCAGTATACTGAATTGTTTGAAAATGAGCGGTTGGCCATAAACGCCTTCAAAAATACTCAATAACTGTTTTGATCCAGCATGCCTCAAAAACGTTTTCCGGTATCTCAGGACCAGCTTATATCATTTAGCATCGGTCTTTCTGCATTGATTTTTACCCATCTGCTCAATGATGAACTGACATTTCTTCGTATCACCTTTTCGATTGTCAGTGTCATCTGTTTCGCCTTTTGCGTGCGGCTAACTTCCCGCCGCTATCAAGATCTGAATACACTCATTTATATTGCTGCCGGATGCCATCTCTTTTGGGCAATTATCGAAACACTTCGAATCCATTTTTTACCGATTACTTGGACGAATGAAATCCAAACAGTCATTTCGTTTCCAGTGATGGTCGTTGGCGGATTCGCAGCTTTTTTGGCAATTGATCGGCCAAGAAATCGTTACGCTCGGATCAGTTTTATCATTTTGCTGTTATTTTTCATTATTTTCCGGAATCCTGGTGCCGGATTTTTAACGTTTTTGCTTGTCTTGTTTCAGATTCCATATCGTTGGGTACGTCTCATAACCCATCGAGATATCTATCGGATTGGATTAATCGGCATTGCATCTCTGTCTTTATCTTATCTTGTGATATTTCCGTGGAGTAACCAAGGGGGGCTGATTCCAAAGGACTGGTGTTTTGTCGAAGCAGGTGTTTACAGCACTGCAGCTTTATTATTACGCGCTATGATCTGGGTGATCTGTCTAACCGGATGCCTGCTTCCATTCAAGCCCAGACGGATTCAAACCAGGCTGCGTTGGGCGTTCCTTTTCAATTTTATCGTTCCATTCAGCCTGCTCATGGTGATATCCACCCTGACGCTACTTTTTATTGTCGGAGGATATCAGATAGCGGCCGCTAAACGCCTTATGTTCCGATTCGGCCTTCAGGCTCAGGAACAAGCCCAGCAACTCTGGGAAACAATGCATGGTGTCAGTCATGAACCCCCCGCTCATGCTCCTTTCTATCGAATTGGACTTGTGCAGTTTGCAGATGGGACAATTCAGGAGTTTGGCGAACCCCCTGAAGAGATTGAGAATTATTTGAGGAAGTGGGAATTACCTACCGTGGAGTTTTTAGTGACACACAATCCAAATTGGGAGCTCTGGATCGCTGGATTTTACAGAGCATCCAATCGCTCCTCATCACTCATCGCCTATAGAATCGATCGGATCATGCTTGAAAATATCAGCGAAATTCTTGGCCTTGACCTGATTTTGATTGAGGGCAGTGATTTGGGTTTGTTCCCCATGTCCAGAACTCCACCCAGCAAGACATATACTATGACTGAAAAAATTATCCAACGAGGGACCGGTGACAGAGTATTCCCAATCGGAGCCGTCATGATCAATGCCACAACAGGGATTCAGTCTGACAAGCACACACTAATCCTGCCATTGGCCACTCTCAAAGTGTTGGCATCCCGAAAATCGCTTGTCCAAAGCTTGCTCATGATGGGAACGATCCCGCGCTTCAATGTGATATTCAAAGGAGAAAAATGGCTGCAGCCGGAAACCATCACACTTCATAATCAATCCAATGATGATATCGATATTCAGTCGATCAATTTGTTCAATCTTTTTGTTTTGATCATGTTGGCTATGTTGGGAGGACTGCTTGTTGCACTGGTGATATTATCGCTTTCAACCAGTCATCTCATCAGCCGAAAAATTAATCAATCCGTCCGTCTCCTCAAAATTGGAACAACCCAGTTGGATAAAGGATGCCTGAATCATCGAATTCCGGTAATCACTCAGGATGAACTCGGAGAATTAGCCGATGACTTCAACAGAATGGCTGTCAGTATCAAGAATTTTCAGATGGAACGGGAACATCTTCTTCTGGAACGAGTTGAAAAGGAGCGGATGCAGAAGGATTTTGAAAATGCCCGTCTTCTGCAACGATCATTGTTGCCGATCAAAGCGCCATTGAATCATGCATTGGAGATTGCTGGAGTGTGTTTCCCTGCCGAGGAAGTCGGTGGCGACTATTATGACTATATTGAACTCCCAAATGGTCAGATGGGAATTGTGATTGGAGATGTCTCTGGCCATGGCATGAGCGCCGGCCTGTTAATGTCTATGGCAAAAAGCTGTATTTTCAATCAAGTTAGGATGTCTGGAGATGTCGAGGAGTTATTGCACGCTTTAAATGATATGATTTTTAATGCGTTTCAGCGTAAAAGATTGATGACTCTGCTCTATGCTGTGTTTGATCCAGACGGCCGGTCATTTCGATTTGCATCCGCTGGACACCATTTCCCGTATGTTTATCGCAAAGAATCTCAACAATTACTGGAAATGGAATCCGTATCTTACCCACTGGGGGTTCGAAGTAGATTGGTTCCAGTGGTAAGAGAAATCAAAACTTCTCCCGGTGATCTCATCATCTTTTACACAGATGGTGTCATCGAAACACTCGATTCAAACGGGGACCTGTTAGGATTTGAACGATTTGAAGAAGCCATCCGGAGTCTGGTACATCATCCGGTCGATGTTATGGTCGATAAACTTATGAGAACAGCGGATGAATTCAGACAGGATGCACCCATCACAGACGACAGGACATTGGTGATCGTCAGGGTTCGGGAGACCTATTTGTATGAATGAGAAGGGAAATCAGGATGCCGCTCAGGAAAAATTGTTGTTTGTTCTCTCATCCCTGGAAGACATGGGAGAAGTGTTGACAGATGGGATTGATTTTGATGCATCAGCGAAATACCTGCTGCGTCTGCTGCTTGGTACAACAGGTGTAACTCGTGGAGTATTATATGTATATAATGCTTCTGATGAACAATTGCTGCATCAGACATCCAATACGATCGGAAACAGTATTATCGGATCGGTTTCCCTGTCCTCAGACCTTGCGCGAAGAGTGGCATTGGACTCTGTCCCGCATCTCATCGATACCATGCCACGGTATCTGATAAACGCGCTTCAGCCGATGCACTCGTTTTGGGAAGAAGAAAACATGCAGGTGATGATTCCTCTTGCAGTAAAAAATGATCTGTTGGGGCTTGTGTATCTGGGAAACAAGTTTATGAAGCAAGCCTACGATCCCAGTGATCTGGAAGTTTTACGCTTGTTATGTCAGCATATCAGCCTCTATTTTTATAATCAGAGACTGCTGCATGAGACTAAAAAAGCGAACTTTCGGCTAAACAAAAAAATTTTGGAAATGGAGCAGTTGTTCGAAGTAGGGCTTGCGATTACCCGTCTTAAATCTTTGGATGAATTGACTTTCGATATATTGGCACGGGCAACATCCATCCTGGATGCGCGGTTTGGAGCGTTTTGGGAATTGCAGAATCAGTGTTATCAACTTCGCGCATCGTTCGGATTTGATCATATCGGAGTCTCCTTTCCATCCATAATGCCAGATTATCATGGATGCACACCTGACAATCATCCGGAACAGATTGGTCTTTTTACATACTGTCTGTCGATTCCCATGACTTTTCACTCTGAGCATATTGGGATTTTGGTTGTTGCTGGGAAGGAAACCCGAGATGGCCATTTTTCTCCATTCTCTGACGATGATGCAATGCTATTGGCTTCATTTGCTAATCAGGCTGCAGTTGCATTTGAAAATTCGCGACTCTATCATGCGGCTCTCGAAAAGGAACGTCTTGATCGGGAATTGGAGGTAGCTGTTGAAATCCAGCAATCATTGCTTCCCTGGCATTATCCACAATCGATTCAGCTTGATATTGCAGCAAACACGATTCCATGCCGATGTGTTGGTGGAGATTTTTATGATTTTATTGAACTCTGCGGTGGACAGATCGGAATCGTAATCGCGGATGTATCGGGGAAAGGCATTCCAGCTGCCATGCTTGTTTCCACGTTTCATGCTGCACTTCATGCTATCCGGCACACGTTTGAAGATCCTATATCGGTTGCTGAGCATCTCAATCAACTGCTTGCAGAGAAAACACCTGAGAACAAATTTATTACCGCAGCTTTTATTCTGTGGAATCCCGAAACAAAAACCATTACATCGGTTTCTGCTGGTCATGAACCTGCAATATTGTTGCGGAAGGATGGTACATCGACGTTGTTGGGTCAAGGAGGAATCGTCCTGGGGCTTCTGCCTGATGTAAAATACTATTCGGAGACCGTTTCGTTTCTTCCAGGTGATGTTCTATGCCTTTATACAGATGGCATTACTGATTTACGGAACCCCATGAATCAGCAGTTTGGAATCGATCGGTTGAAAACGTTATTGACTAAAGCCTCGGCAAACTCTGCATGCGATATTCTGGAAAACATCTTCCATTCACTCAATCTTTTTGCTGATTCTATTCCTGCATCAGATGATCAGACTCTGCTGATCGTTCATTGCCGGGAACCGTAGATTCATGATTATTCTATGTCAATTGAACTCGATCGATCTTCCCGAATCGATAAAATCAGGGATAAAACATGAGCTGAAATCAGAATCTGGAGTAAATACACCAGATATGGAATCATGACCGATCTGAAAAAAAATGCATCGGGGCGATAAGCAGTATTCGGTTCTATTTTCAGTATCCATAATCCAGTTACGTGGAAGATAAAACCAACAAGCCATGACTTGTATGGAACCCAGAAGCTGGAAACCAATTTCCTGGATTCCACAATACATAGAATGGATAAAATGATGATTCCGGCTAGAATGATCCAATTCAACACCGGTGTGGAGAAATGGAATGCAATCAGGGCATTGATAAACACGGGTATGGAGAAAATAGTGAAGTCTGTCAATGAGGCTGATGGGGGAGAAGTTTTCAGGAAATGAGCCATGAACCCCGAAACAAGATAGCCCGAAAATCGGAAAACTTCCATGTGGGCATTCTCCGGCATGATTTGATATACCACCAATGAGTTGGTGATTATCGCTGAATATGCCCAATATCCGACAGAGATTCCAAGCAAACAAGGAAATGGTCTGAAAAGAATGAAAGCGATGATGACGGCTGGCCAGGCTACGTCAAAGGGAGTAGCGTGGGGTCCTGGCAATTGGATAAAACGGCTGGCAAAGCAAAGTCCGGCGGAGATTATAAAACCGGGCAATGGTGCATGATTTTGCAATCGATGTAATGCGTGTTTGTCAGAAATCACTTGATGGGTTTTGCGCGGATAGATATTTTGCCATCCTTGATAACCATTTTGTAGCGAATCGCCGCACATTCATTTTTAGACCGTAATTCGTCTGTCTTTGCCTGAATCACGTGTTTAAATTTTTCCAGAGTCATCGGGCTCATCGGAGTTTGAAGGTTGTTATTGTATTCACTCCACCTTTCATACATATCCCGAACCGTTGTAATCTGTCGATTGACATCCGAGATCACATGGCCGCGATCCAGAGTGAATGATGGTTTTTCGTTCGATCTCTCTTTTGCAGTGGTAGCAATATTTTGCCCATCTCGAACAAATCCGAAGTTTACCTGTTTTCCCTCCGCAATGTCCCGTATTCTTCGATTGTAAAATTCCATCATCGTATTGAACTTGGCCACTAAGTTGAAATATTGGAATCGATGAACACCCTTCAGTCCCCTGGTCGCAGCATATTTTCGTATGATTTTCCGAATCTGGGCTTCGGTAAAAGTGGGAGGAGTCTTCAAAAATCCCGACATATACTGATTATACTCAGCTCGTAAGATCTTCATACGAGTTTCGATGTCTTTCATATCCTCTTTGAATTCATCATAATTCAGCTCAAATTTTTTCATCCGCCGGTTATCCTAAATGTAAAATCTCCATCAGAGGCAACCATAATTCCTGAGCATAAGGCCGGATGTGTCCATTTATGAGCAACTGCCAGCCGGAATATGGTTGAATCGCCTGGAGGAAGGGTATCAAGTGATGATCAGAATGATCGGGGAAAAAAATAAAATATCGTGGCAACGCTTCGGATGTTTTTTTTATCTTTGTATAGGTCGGACAGATCCGATGAGGAGGCGGGAATGGTTTTGAATCCGGGAAAATGAGAGTAAACTCAAAAGAGTCACGTGCCGGTTTCTCCAAACGGGTTATCTCGAAAGAATCAAAGTCACTCAATCCGCATAATTCGCAATTTGAATGTGAATCTGGAAAACTACAGCGCGGACAACCCATCTCTCCTCCTGAAAATAGAATTCATACAATCACCCTCTGGATAATAAATGGGTATTGAACGAGGTGTCAATATCTTGACCAGGATTAAGTATATATGGTGAGTGGATTTCTGATTTTTATCGGAAAACTGACCGGTCGTTAGTCTAATGACAGATTCTTCAGTTCCTTGCCGGGCTTGAAATACGGTATTTTCTTGGGAGGGACGCGCACCTTATCACCGGTTTTTGGGTTACGTCCCACCCGTGATCGACGTTCTTTAACTTTGAAAGAGCCAAACCCACGAAGTTCGATTTTATTCCCCGAAACGAGTTCCTCATATATGCAATTAAAGAATGTATTAACAATTATTGCTGCATCTTTATAGCTTAAATAATCCACCGAGTTGGCAAGTTCAGCAATAAATTCCGATTTAGTCATGATGTGGCCCTTTCTTTAATACATAAACAATCTTGATCAGAACAACCGAATCAGGTTCCAACAAGAACACTAAAATAGTGGCGTTCATTTCAAGAGTCAAGTGAGATTTACTGCTTCAGTTAGAATTTTTAAACAACAAGCGAACAGATTCAACATATGCTTCAGCGATTTTTTGACGATACATGGGATTTCTTAAATTCTCTCGATCCTGAGTGTTTTTCAAATTGGCCAACTCAATGAGAACGCGCGTAGGAATCCTGCAATACTTCAGTACTGCAGGTACCCAGGGATTACGCGATCTGATAATATATTTCCTTACAGGCTGATTGGAATGCATGGGAATTTTCAATTTCCTGCACATTTGAGTAATGCAGTTTGCGAACTGGTGAGAATATCCTTCGGCTCGCAATCGATCTCCTCGTGATATTTTAAACTTCAATCCGCTGCGGCTTTCCCGATACTGCTTGTAATGCGAATCAGTAAGCTGACAGTTTCCCTGGTAGTAATCGGCACCCGGGGTATAGATCATCATCCCTTTGACATCTTCATGGAGGCAATCGGCATGAAAGCTGGTAAAAAGGATGCTTTCATTCGATTGTTTTGATTTTATGCTCTGAGTGAAAATATCATTGGCCAAAAGCCACCGGAGGTTCAATGCAATCTGAGTATCTTTTATCTGATATGCCGGATGCGTCATTATTTTTTCCACGTTTCGTCCGCTGGGCAGAAACCGCATGGATCTGGGAATAAAACCAGTCTCTCCATCCGAAATAGTTGCATATACAATGGATTGAGTTGTTGCTTCCAGTAATAATTTTACTCTGCACATGACATCATAAGCATATTCATCTTCCCGCTCCTTACCAGGTCCAATCGCCCCGGGGTCGATTCCTCCATGCCCTGCATCCAGCACGATGGTGATCCCTTTTAAGCTGTCCGATTTGGATTGATGTTTGTATTGTTTGGATGCTTCGGAAGTCATCTCATATTGGATTCTGAGTGGATCTTCAGATGGCAGAAATTGTGGTGAAAGGAGTTCTATGGGGATTTTCAGATGAGTACCTGCAGGAATATCATTGAAACTGCTCAGTTTGGACCGGTTCAGGATCATCGTTGCGGCTTCCATCACTTCTTGAACTGTAACTCTCGGTGTAAATTTTAATACGATATCGCTGTAGATGGTCTGTCCCTGGTGGAGGATACTCTCAGCGTATTTCCCGCCTGAATCTTTCTTGAAAACAAGAGACTCGGTTGCTGGTGCGGTCGGATCCAATGGCTTGATGGGCGTCGCAGGTTCAGTCTGAAACGCTTTAGAGAGAAGGTGAGCCGGAATCACTATCCGATCTCCTTTTTTTAATCGAGATGGATTGATTTTATTATATTTAATAATCTCATTCGCGTTATTTTCTGTGCCGCTGAACCATTTTGATAGTCGCCATAATGTTTCACCATGTTCTCCTGTATAAACAATGGAATGTTCCCATCCTTCCGGAATCAGATGATCTTTGGGAAACAGCAGATCGATCGCTTTGCGTTGTCCCTTTTCCGAAAGCTGATCAAACGTAAACTGATACACATTTTTTTTGAATAGAATCCCCTTTTTTACTCGTGAGGATGAAAACTTCGCGGAGGAAACGGTCACATAATCGCCATAATCCGAGACTAATCCCGGAGCAGACTTATCGGTTACCTCGAAGTATATCTCTCTTTGATGAAGGATAAAGGCAGCGGAAGCGTCGAGTTTTTGAACAATCAGTTCAGCAGTTGCTCCTCCGGAGCAAAATACAGCAGATATGATACAACAAATTCCAATCTGAAAAGGGACATTTTTTACCAATGTTCTAATCCTGGTAATGGGTTTGATTCTGTGTCGAAAGGACTATTCGGGTTGTTCCTCGATCGGTTTCTCGTACTTCGACCATTGACGATAGATTTTATTCGATTTGCTGTCTTTTAAAACGATCTCATCAATCACACAAAATGGTTCCGCATACGGACCTTCCTGAATCACTCCCGTTTTTAAAGACAACTGCATGATGAGATTCTCTTCATTTTTGCGAAATTCAACCGCTTCTTCTCGGTTAACATCAAAATAGGGTCGGCGCAGAAAGAAAATGCCACTTTTATGAATGATCTCTAAGTCTGCATTGGGTACAACAGTTTTAGGCGGGAATGGGAAGGTACGCGGGTTCAGGTTGATATCATTATAACGGTGGTTATCAGCATCATATTTACCAAATCGGATGGGAATTTCAAAATAGGCTGAATTTTCGCTTACATAGACAAGTTCTTTATGAATGATTCTGGGTATATACCGAACAACAGCACCTTTTCCGCCCAGAATCTCTCCATATTTTTCCTCCAATAAATCCATCTGCTTGCTGAAACATTCATTTTCAGCGATATTGATCCGGGAATCGAATTCATCGGTTGTTTCAAATTCATCCTTTATCGGTGGTTTGAATGGTGCTATTTCTTTTATCTTTATCAGGCAATTCAGAAAAGCTTTTCCTTCCTCATTCAGTCGCTCCAGGGTATATTTCTCGTGAGAGATAATATTTCTTTTAGAAGGCGCGGATGCCAATCGTGTTTTTGTAAATTTTATCTTTGTAATCTCCGCTGTGACTTTGTTCAGAATATCGGGACGTGCTCCTAAATCGACTGTAAATTCAAATGGTTTCGTTTCGCCGGCTTCCAGATTGCGAAATTTAATTTTTTTGGAAGTCGAGGAACGTTTCGCCCATTCCATTTCAAAATCGACATCGATCCGGGAGGCATTATCATCCGTTGTGTTTTTGATCGATCCGGAAACTGCCACGGAGCGATTGTTGCCGAATCCATCGGTTTCGTGCGTATAGCTGAATGTGACTTCAATACCCCTGCGATTGTTGTATCCTTGATTTGTGGCTTGCGCTTTTATGGCGATACAAGCCAAAACAAGAAAAAGAATCACAGAATGTTGTTTTAATTGCATCACTCGCCCCTTTCGCTAGGAAGTTCTGATTTGGTGTGACTCAGCTAACAAAAATAATAGTCAGTTATCAACTCTAATGGCTTCATCTGGAAATGTTAATAATCTACGGGCAACACCAGAGGATATGATCCATGTATTTTCAATTCCAACAGCTCCCAAGTCTGGGAATATCGCTTTGGGTTCCAATGCGAACACCGCATTTTCTGGCAGAGGCAGATCGAAACGGTTGGCAATGAGGGGTAATTCGTCGATTTCCAATCCAACTCCGTGAGCGATGAAGGGAGCCTGGTCATCCATGGGGCCCATAAAGTGTTCCCGAATTCCTCTGGTGATGGCCATTTCCAATGCTGATTGGTAGATCTCGCTTCCGGATTTCCCCATACCAACCTGTCGGATAACGCTGTCCTGGATTTCGATACAGCAAGTGTGAGCCATGCTCAGGGTGTCTGGGAGATTTCCAATGTAATAAACACGGGTTGCGTCCGCGAGATATCCTCCATACCCAAAAACAAGGTCAATGAAA
This sequence comes from uncultured bacterium, assembly GCA_964512995.1. GTDB lineage: Bacteria > CSSED10-310 > CSSED10-310 > CSSED10-310 > CSSED10-310 > CAZELM01. The sequence continues at coordinate 39,955 of CAZELM010000016.1, read as the reverse complement.
ATGGGCGTATTGGGTTCCAGTTTCCGATTACCTGCTCCTTTGGGAACGGAAGGATATAATCCAGGACCACAAGTCGGTCCATTGAAATAACCTCTCACTGCACCACTTTCACCAAACAGAATATTTCCATAATGAATCCATCCATTGAATGAACGCATCGAAATGTGACCTTGATGTCCCAACAATCGCATTTCTTTCTCAAGAATCGCAGCAAGCTCGAACTCGGCCATGCCGACTGACAGGTAAGAAGGAATTCGGTCAAAAATTTGATCCAGTAAAGAAGCGGAATGTGTTATGAGAGCGATCTCCATGTCCGATTTAATCATACGTATCCGGCGGATACCGTTTGAAACATCATGGAACGATACGGATCCGGAGTTAGTGATAAATCGTTGGTAGAGCGCGGCGGGTAGAACATCCATTTCCAGCCCTATTCGTGTGCAACCGAATGTTTCGAATAGGTTTTGGATCTCTGAAAACAACAATCGGCCATGAACAATCGGACGAATATCCTCAATGTGAGATTCTTTGCGAACTCGAGGTAAATATTTATGCACCAGATAGATGGGATCCCCATCGACCGGAATGATTAAATACCCATCCTGAGAACTGCCGGCAAAGTAAAACAGGTCGGTATGCTGAGTGATGATTGCACAATCCAGACCTTGATCTGACAGCATCTCCCGCAGTATGTTCAGTCTCTGATTGATCTCTGCTTTGTTCGGTATAAACTCCATTGTTACCTCAGATTCCGTTTCGATCGGGTGGAAAGATAATCATGCCTGCGAAGTCGTAATGGCATCTTATTAAGCTTCGCAGGCATCTGGATAGCATATTGGATAATCGAAAGGGAGGATTCCTCGGATCACGTGTCTTCAATCAATGATATGCTTTTTCTATCTTGTCCATGTCGAGTTTTTCTGCAGCAGCTTTGGCTTCATCTGACGTTCCAAATCCCCATGTTTCGATGCTCACAAAGGCGTTGTTGTTCAGATTGAATATCAATGTTCCATGTTGGTCTTCGGATTCCAGGTTGAATTGCCCTTTTCGACCTTGTACGATGACCATGTTTGATTGAACACCCGCATCCATCGCTCCCATCGCAGCCGCCATTCCCATCAATGCGCCTAAACCCGCCGTTGTTCCGGATGTCTGACCACCGGAAATGGATATCTGGATTCGTTTTTCGTCCTTGATGTACTGCCGACTCACATTTTGAATCCCAAATGCCGCTCCTCCATCAATTTCCTGCGTTTCATATCCGGGAATGGATTGGGGAAGAAGCGTTTTGATGATCTCCATCTGCAATCCGGATATCTCTTTTTTGATCCAATCAAGATCTTCGAGTGCTTTCTGATAGTTTTTGGCCTTGTAATTATCGGAGACCGATTTCAGAAGCTCTTCAACATTATCAGCATGCGCAACGATCGACAATGCTGAAGAAATCGCTACCATAATAAGGCATTTTGAAATCCAGTGTCTCATAAAGCAACCTGCCCCTCCATTTGATGATTACGTCCAGTTCTGACTCATCTGCATTATGCGAATCGGTTCAATCCGCCTAACGCTGAGTCACCTGTCTATTCTTCATCTTCCTCTTCAAAAACGTCGTTATCTTCACCTTTGTCAAATTCACTTTCGATGCCCAATCGCGCACATGCTCCTTCGTAGACCTGTCGGGCGGCTTGCTTGGCTGCATTCAACTGCGTGATCCGTTCCTTTACTTTTGCAAGTTCACGTTCAATCTGAGCATTGATTTCTTCTATTTCTGTCTTGGAAAAATCATAAATGTTTTCGTAAAATTTTCGTTTGTCATCTGAGAGTGTGTTACTCATGCTAGGAACTCCTTTCTTGAGTTAATACATCATGCATCGCTGTTCCTTTCCTGTTGGAACAACTATCATATTATCATTCTATTTCCTATTTGAAATGTAATGCCAGATTATAATGCGTTTTCACTGCGACACCATCATGCTGAGCTGGTTTGAACTTCAATCTGGAAACGGCTTCCCGTGCTGCTTTGACACAACCGCTTTTTTCCAGCGGATCATCTGGGGAGCTTGGTTTCAATACTGTTACATCAATTACTTCTCCTGTTTCAGAAATCAATAATTGAAGCATTACTGTGCCTTCAACTCCCATTTTCTTCGCTGCGAGCGGCATTTTGTGGGTCACTTTGTTGATAACTTCCAGAGGAGTATCCGGGTGTTCAATAAATGTTCCTATCGGAATTTTCGTCGGAAGCGGGGTTTGAGTCGGTGTTGGTGAAGACTCAGAAATTGGTGTTGCTGTTGGCATTGCAGATGGTGAAGCGGATTGCGTTGGCGTAACAGTCGGCTTTTCAGGTTCCGTCGGCCGAACCGTCGGAGATTCAACTTTGGATGTTTGCGTAGGACTGGGAGAAGGCGTTTCTGTCGGGGATGGAGTCGGTCCTTCGGTGGCAATCAGAACACCGCCAGGTTGCTCGGAAACATTTACCGGTGTCGGGGTTTGTTGTTGTACTGGAGGTGAAGGGGGAGGTGAAGGTTGTTTTTCGTTCCGTTTCAAAAGCATCATGATGAAGTATGCGAGCACAATCAGAAAAATGATGACAATCGGGTTTTTCAGAAATTCCAAAATAGAGATTGAGCGTGGTTGAGGGACGGGCTTCTGTGTCTGTTCATCCATTTCATGCATGCGATCCGCACCAATCCGATCGGCTGGTGAAGCAGAACTGGTTGCTTCATCGCCAATCCGTTTTTGCGTTGTGTCAGCTTCTGTATTGGTCCCGGGTGTGGATGAGATCGGTTCTGTTTTCTGATGTATCGAGGAAGGAGCAGATTTTGTTTTTTTCTGATTCTTATGGGTATGCTGCTTCTTCCGTTGATCCTCGGATCTTCTTTCTGAATGATCCGATAGCGCTGACCCAGGTTGTTTCGATGGAGGTTTCTGGGACTTTTCCGTCGGAATCACCCGTGCGCTTGGAACATCCGGTAAAGCGGATGCATCAGGAAATTCAGAATTACTGTCTGATGAAGGTTCTGTTTTCGGGGATGAAAGCTCGGTGGGCGCAGGGGATTCAGATACTGCCTGATCCACCATGGGCTGAATCGGGTCGGAAGCGGTGGGTGTGGACTTCGTTGAGGATTCACGAAGTGCTTTCCTGACAGCCGAAGGTTCCTCTGCAATCGGTTCCTCCTCAAATAACTCATAGGTCAATGCAGATAAGCTGTTTTCCGCTTCGTCCAATGTGGAATTCTCGAGCAGTTCGGGCGCTTCATGGGCTATCTGATCTCTGAAAAGAATTCGCATATAACGCCCGATATCCGTCTCCGCCGGTTGGAATCCTTGAGAATTCAGAAATCGTTCGAGTTCCAGCCGCATATCTTCCGCTGTCTGATACCGGTCATTCGGTGATTTCTCTATGGCTTTCATGATAATGCGATCCAATGATGCCGGTATCTGTAAATTAGAGGCTGATGGCAATGCCGGAGTAAGTTCACGGACATTGTGAAGTATTGCCATCTCGCTTTCAGCACCGAATGGCTTTTTCCCTGTGACCATCTCATAGAGCAATACACCGACAGAAAAGATGTCGGATCGCTTATCGACGCTCTGCCCCCTGGCCTGCTCAGGAGACATATACAGAATTTTTCCTTTCAGAGAACCTGTTTGAGTAACCGAATTTTTGGCAGCAGCTTTTGCGATCCCAAAATCGACCAGTTTGACCTCCCCCTCATAGGAGATCGCGACATTGGGTGGACTGACATCGCGATGCACGATATTCAGGTCTTCGTTGTTCAGTCCTTTTTTTCGGTGTGCATAATGCAATCCAAACAGGAGTTTGATCGCAATCTGAATCGCGATGCCGATTGGAAGTGGAATCCCTTTTTTTCGGCCTGTTTTTAGAATACTTCGAAGATCTTTCCCGGCGATATACTCCATCGCGATGAAATAGGATCCCCTTTCTTCTCCGAGTTCATATATTTGGGCGATATTGGGATGTGTCAGAAGCGCAGCGACTTTTCCCTCATCGATGAACATTGTGATAAAATCTTCATTTTCGACCAGATTCGGCAAGATCCGTTTTATCGCAACAATCTTCTCAAAACCTTCCAGACCACGTTGTTTGGCTTTCCACATTTCGGCCATTCCACCGGTCCCGATTTTTTTTATCAGAAAATATTTCCCGAATTGGATGCCTTCGTCCCGATGGTCTGCTGGAGTGGCGGGATGCTCGGGGTAATGTTTATCGAGTGCAGTGGTTGAACCGGAAAGTTCACCACCCCGACCTTGTTCTGTTTTGGCTGTAGGCTTATTTTGGCCATCGAGGAGAGCGATCGCACGGTCAACAAAATGTCCCAGGTCACCATCCAATCCGTCTACGTTGATGGATCGGATTTCGGGAAGTTCCGGTGTAATCCGGCTCGTTGCTTCTGAAGGGATTTCTTTGCTCTTTTGGTCCGGTTCTGGAGTCTTCTCGGGTGATTTCATTGGTGGCGGGGTCTGATCTGGAATCGGAAACAGACCGGAAAGAGTATCTTCGAGTATGGCATCGAGATTGGTGATGTCTGTTTCCTGATCTGGATTCAGTTCATCGGGAATACGCTGTTTCGTTGCATCAAGGAAGGAATGATCCGGAATACGCGTCGTTCGTTGGGCTTGAGAAAGTGCTGCGGAACCGAGAAGGTCTGAGTCAAGAAGCCCCAGATGTTCTCGGATTTTGATCAGGAGTTCCTCATAATTGAATGGCTTCAGAATATAATCATCCGCAAGATAATCCCGCATGGCCTGCCGTTTGTATTTGTAACTCTTATACACGCCAGTCGTAATGATCACGGGTATGGATTTGCCGATTTCTGATGTTTTGATTGTCTTACACACCTCAAATCCATGTAATTTGGGCAGCATAGCGGACAGGAGAACCAGATCTGGTTGTTCAACAGCGAATTTATCCAATGCATCCCGTCCATCGAAGGCTTTGATGACTTCAAAGCCAGCCTGATGGAGAAAATCTTCGGTGGCTTTCATTTTTGATACTTCAAAATCCACCAGAAGTATTTTTTTTCCACCAGAAAGGGTCATGCTCACCTCGCTTTTCTAAAATATCCAAAGCAAACAGCATTTGAGTTTTAACATACAAACCATTGAAATATAACCTTTATAATTCATGACGTCAACAATATCAGATAGAAATCCCTTGTCATTTGTTTTCCCATCGATATAATCGGCTCCTGATTCTCTCTGGAACCGTAATATCCAGGCGAAACTTTTATGTGTGGAGAAAATGGGAGGCGAATGATGGTAGAAACCATCAAATGGGACGGAAGCTCATTAAGAATATTGGATCAAACACGATTGCCATCTGTCATTGAGTATCGGGATTGTCAGTCGTCAGAAGACGTTGCCGACAGCATCAGACGAATGCTGGTCAGAGGTGCGCCAGCGATAGGCGTTACCGCTGCATTTGGAATGGTGTTGGCTGTCCGGGAAGCATTGCATCATGATGATTTCAGGCAATATCTACACGATGCAGCGCTCCGTCTGAAATCCACTCGTCCAACTGCGGTGAATTTGTTCTGGGCAATAGATAAGATGATGTCAATTGCCAGCCATGCCACTCGGGATGGGCTTGAACAGGCAATGGAAGCGGCCGCTCGGTCCATGTATGAAGACGATATCAGGCACTGTCGAGCGATTGGCAGATATGCCGATCCGTTTATTCCTTCGAGAGCCGTTATTCTGACTCATTGCAATGCAGGAGCACTTGCGACTGCCGGATATGGGACGGCGTTGGGTGTCATTCGCCGAGCCATTGAAATTGGGAAAGATATTCGCGTGTTTGCCGATGAAACGAGACCGTTCCTTCAGGGTGCACGATTGACGGCGTGGGAACTCAGCCAGGATGGTATCGATACAACATTGATCACAGATAATATGGCCGCTCACTTCATGGCAAAAGGTGAGATTGATCTCGTGGTAGTGGGAGCGGATCGGATTGCAGCCAATGGTGATACCGCCAATAAAATTGGAACGTACTATGTGGCACTCGCAGCGAAAGCACATCAGATTCCATTCTATGTCGCAGCTCCCACATCCACCATCGATCTCTCTATTCCTAATGGAAGCCTCATTCCGATCGAGGAACGTGATCCTCGGGAAGTGACATGGATCGGGAACCATCCAATCGCGCCATCTGGGATCAAAGTAAAAAATCCTGCGTTTGATGTCACACCGTACCATCTGATATCAGCAATTATCACAGACAAGGGAGCGGTATCTGCTGATTTTGTCACTGGTCTGAAAGCTCTGGTTGATTCCGGCCAAACTGACGCTGGAATACAGTAAGAATTATCGCAATTTCGGATTCTTCAATCGTTCGAAGATCAAAAATCAGATGATTTTGGCGGATACGGCAGAGAACGGGAAGGGTATCTGAGCGCAGCCGGTGAGACATTTCATCAGCGGTATATCGCTGATCATGAACTTCCGTCGTCCACGTCGGAAGTTCCACCAGTGGTAACGCGCCCCCTCCAATCGTGGAACGGTCCCGCTGGACAGAACTGTGCAGTGATGGAATCTGGAGAGACTGGAATCCTGTATTCAATTGCATTGCCCGGTGTTGGATGTCCTCTTCTTTCATCGATAATGTCTGTAATACAGGGATTTTTTTCCAGACCATTTCTGGGTCCTGATAAAGCAACAGTGTGGCTTCCAATGCAGCCAATGTCATTTTGTCCAGGCGCAATGCGCGGTGTAATGGGTGTCGCGCCATTTTCTGGATCAGTAGTTTCTTCCCGACGATAATACCTGCCTGGGGTCCTCCGAGAAGTTTATCACCGGAAAACGTAACAATGTCCGCTCCATCAGCGATACATTGGCTGACCTGTGGGGATTGCCATCCGAATGGTGTTCCATCCACCAGGCAGCCACTCCCCAGATCATATACGACTGGTGTGCCGGACTGCTTTCCCAGTTCTGATAGTTCGGTTACTGAGACGTCCTTTGTATATCCGATCATTCCGAAGTTTGACTGGGAAGCTTTGAATAACAAAGCGGTATTGGGGGTGATTGCATTCCGATAATCCGATGGATGGGTGCGATTCGTTGTCCCGACCTCCCGCAGCGTGGCTCCGCTCATGGCCATCACATCCGGAATCCGAAATCCTCCTCCGATCTCGACCAGTTCTCCCCGGGAAACGATGACCTCCTGGTCTCTTGCCAGAGCACTTAAAACAAGAAGGACCGCTCCGGCATTATTGTTGACGGCGATTCCCGCTTCAGCTCCCGTTAATGTAATCAACAGATCCGATATCACTGCGGTCCGCTGACCTCTCAGGCCGGTATTGAGATCGAGTTCCAGATTACAATACCCGCATGCAACTCGGTGAACTGCCTTCATCGCTTCTCGAGCCAGTGGCGCTCTCCCCAGATTCGTGTGCAATAACGTTCCGGTTGCATTGATAACACGCGTCAATCTGGGAGCAAACCGTGATTCCAATTCACTGCCTGCTTGCTCAAATAAACGCTCCACCTGCAATTCGGATTGATCGGACTGGATGTAATTTTTTCGGAGTCTGCCAATGATAGCCCGGAGTGTGTCCCGAACAAGTGTCCGGCCATATTTCTCGGTGAGTGAACGAAAAGAAGGATGCACCAGCAATTCTGTCATAGGTGGAATTTCACGTCGGATCACAATATCTAACTCCTGTCTAAACGTTCCAGTGTTTTGGATAGGTAAACCGTTCGGATGAAGTATAACGAAAAGAGCCGGTCAGTTCTATCCATTGATTTTCGGCATTCGGCCCTTTTTATTCAACTCATATTTTTATTCGAACCATCGGTCTCTTTGTCAAGTTGTCAGAAACTATTGATTATATTTCTACGGGCATCCGCTCTCATCAATCACTATCTCATTGATTCGTGCAGTCAATATTTCAATCCTGGAGTTCTTTGATCCAGAAGTGCGTTGTCAGATGTCTGAAGCGCATTGTCAGATGTCTGAAGCGCATTGTCAGATGTCTGAAGCGCGTTGTCAGATGTCTGAAGTGCGTTGTCAGATGTCTGAAGTGCGTTGTCAGATGCCTGAAGTGCGTTGTCAGATGCCTGAAGTGCGTTGTCAGATGCCTGAAGCGCAGTGTCAGTTGTCTGAAGCGCATTGTCAGATGTCTGAAGCGCGTTGTCAGATGCCTGAAGCGCAGTGTCAGTTGTCTGAAGCGCATTGTCAGATGTCTGAAGCGCGTTGTCAGATGCCTGAAGCGCATTGTCAGATGCCTGAAGCGCGTTGTCAGATGCCTGAAGCGCGTTGTCAGATGTCTGAAGTGCGTTGTCAGATGTCTGAAGCGCGTTGTCAGATGTCTGAAGTGCGTTGTCAGATGCCTGAAGTGCGTTGTCAGATGTCTGAAGCGCGTTGTCAGATGTCTGAAGCGCGTTGTCAGATGTCTGAAGCGCATTGTCAGATGTCTGAAGTGCGTTGTCAGATGCCTGAAGCGCGCTGTCAGATGCCTGAAGTGCGGGATCAGATGTTATCAAGTGCCGTCTCGTTCTGATAAACCTCTTTCTCCAATCAATCTTATTCGTGCCTTTTATGATCTGTTTCGTACAGGAGAGGATTGGTGATGATGTCGCCGACATGGCACGGTAGCGCATTGTTCCCATTGCTCAGATGATGTCGTTGGCCAGGGTTTCTCTGACGAGCTTTGTGATCAGGTCTCTTTCGGATGATTTCATTTTGTAAACAATTTGATAAGAGCGTATATCTATTGATCGTCGAGCGGTGGACCACCGCTTCTTTAGGTTGACGCTGATCGGATGAAATACATTCCAGTGTTTTCAGAGGTAAAATGGAGCATCATATTACAGACAAATCAACGCGCCGGTTTTTGATATCAAAACTGGGATTGTTTGATCGATATAACATCGCTTTTATTTTTTCTTCTATCATTCCTCTGGCTGCCTTGGTTTTTGTGTTGCTTAAATATGTGGAGCCGGTGCTGAAGGAATCGGAAAACGATCGAACATTTCAATATCTTACGACTCTTCTGTTTCTTATGATATTCTTAGCGATTCTGGGTTTTTTTGTGTCCCGTGCTGCAACACGGGAAATGCTCGAGAATTTCAGAACCTGTAATGACCGATTGAGTCGATTGTTTGAGTTGTCCCAGTCCCTGAACCGCCAGTTGTATGATGATGTTTTGTTGGAGGATATTGTTAAAAGCGCGATCGAGATGACAGGTGCTTCTGCGGGTATTGTGCTATTGAGAGCCAATGATCGGGATGTGTTGACCTTTGTGGTCAGCGTGGGAACAGGAGCGATCACGGTCAAAGAAATTCCGGTTGGAGTCGGTGTTGCAGGTTGGGTGGCCAAAGAAAATGAAGTGGTATTGCTGAATGATCTCGAAGGTGACCCCCGCTATGATGACTCCTTCGACATATTACCCAATTTCGATACAACAGCGATTTTAGCAGCACCATTGGGGATCGGATCGAAGAATTATGGAACAGTGGAACTCCTTCAGCGCAGCGGGAATAAGGGATTTTATCCCGAAGATGCAAATCTGTTGAAGAGTCTGGCCAGTCAGGCTTCAATCTTCATCGAAAATGGCTTATATCGTAACGATCAGCAGAACTATGTTACGCACATCACAGAAATTTTGCTTTCTTCGCTGGAAGGAACACGCCAGTTCTGGAAAGATCACCTGAAAAATACAGCACGATATGCGTGTCTGATCGGCAAACAATTGAAGTTATCTGATAAAGACATGAAAGATCTTTATTTTGCTGCATTGCTTCATGATATTGGATTCATTCGTATCAATAAAGGTGCAAATACTCGAAAAATGATTGAACAGCATCCGGAGTTGGGATATGAACTAATCAAACCGATTCATCTTTGGAAAGATGTTGCCTCGATCATCCGGTATCATCACGAACGGTATGATGGCACTGGTTATCCGCATCAATTGAAGGGTGATGAAATTCCCCTCTTCTCGCGAATCCTTGCGTTGGCTGAGACTTTCGATACGATGACCAACCCCGCCTCCTATCGACTGGAGCACCTGCAATCAATGGAAGCCATAAGAGAGATACGAGCGTATGCCGGTACTCAATTTGATCCTGTTTTAGTCGAGGTTTTTGAGTCCGTGGTACGCTTTCCGGATTTCCAATGATGGTTCCAGTTTTTGAGAGTGATCAGCAGTCGATAGCCTTTCCTGACGAGGGAGGAGAGTGTTCCGGGGAGTTTTTCCGGTCGGGCAAAGCCGAATTCATCGGTTTTCCTTTATGGTAATTGATGAGCCATCGTTATCGAGACCTAGTACTGAAACTTCATTCGAGTTTTATTGCGTCGGGGTCGTGGAGCGTTGTACCTCCAAAGAGAATGTCCGTTTTGAAAATCGTTTTTAAAGATGACACACTTTCTGAAATCAGTTGCCATTTTTGAGAATCATTGGCTGCGTGAGTAAACATTTTTCAGTTCTCGGTATCTATAAATAATTGTCAAAATTTGCTCCAATCTATTTACTATTTATATAATGTAAGGGATGAGTTGGAACGCTGAAGGCTTTCAGGGGAAAAATGGAGATTAATATATGAAGAAATTGCTTATGTTTCTGGGAGTTGTGTTGTTTTTCTGGAGTTCAAACGTCTTTGCGCAGGACATTCGGTTTGTATCTCCCTCTAGTGAAGATCCATCGTATCCTTATGACAGATGGGATAATGCGGGACATACCATTCAGGAGGTGATCGATGCATCGGATGCCGGTGATACAATATTTGTAGCCAATGGGACCTATCGAGAAAGTATTGTCATAAACCGTGATATCACACTTGAATCCTGGTGCCGGGAGCCGGAACAATGCATTCTATCTGCTCCGGAAGGCAATTATAATCCCGTGGTGACAATTTCAGATCCGACCATTTCATCTGGAGTGATTACGATACGAGGATTTACCATCACTGATGGTATGAAGGGAGTTTATATCTCCGGAAATTTGAGCAGTACCGCTGATTTTCCGGTGATCTCTGGATGTATTATCGATGGTTGCCCTTTATATGGGATACATATCTATCGAGGATCTTACAATATTGAATTCTGCACGATTGTAAACTGTAATGCAGGGATTTTTACCGAACAAGCATCTGTCAACTCCTGGATCAGATACAATATCATTGCTTATAATACTGTGTATGGAATCCAGTTGACTGGTTCTTATCTCCAGTTTAAAAACAACTGCTTTTATCAGAATGGAGCTCATGTTTTTGGTGCAACCATTGCGTATTGTGATCAATGGAGCGCTCTGACGATTCCCGATGGAGTCGATCCTCAATTTATTGATTATGAAGCCGGCGACTATCACTTAATGGACACATCTCCCTGTGTCAACTTTATCAATCCTTCCGGCACTCCCCAATGTTCGATGGAGTCTTTGTATGATGTGGATGAGAGTCCGGCAGACCTGGGAGCGTATGGTGGTTATGGAAATTCCGGAACTTTTCCAATTTTTTATGATGGTGATTTCAGGCCCATTCCTCAGAGTTTCAATGTTCCCCAGGACGCGGATATATCTTTCACAATCAAGGATGCTCCGGCTGGAATCAATTTATCGTCACTCCACATTGCCATCAAGGATCACGGATATCCCATGGAAGTCTTTACGGCTTCGGATTGCGTGATCGCTCGATGCAGCCCAGTGGGAGAGGCTCCGGATCCATGTTCGAACGCATGTTTTCATGTTCGGCTTCCAGGCAATCTTCATCAGCCTTTTGTTGATTATTCCTATGTAACCGTCCAGGTTACAGTCAGTGATCTGTGTCCATCACCTCATATTACAATGCGGCAATGGCGGTTCCACGCGAGTGATATCACGCCTCCGTTCATCTCGATAAGTTATCCATTGGGATCTTCAACGGACATCCCGCTGTATGGTCCGGTAGCGGCAACCATCTACGACAGGCCCGGTATTGGTCTGGATCGGGATTCATTGCTGCTGATAGTGAACGGAACCGAATTGACTGTGACTCAAAATCTTGTGACCTGGGATGGTGATCAGGTTGTAATCTATCCGGGAGTCCGTTTTCTGGAAAATGCTGTGAATTCTATCGGTCTTCAGATTATGGATCGAGCCAGAAATACTCGGAATATACCCATCCAGTTCCGAACGCATCAGGATGTCGCCCGGCCTTTTATTCCGGGAGTTACTGCACGGGAATCACTGGATGATGATGCGCTGAACCGGGATTTCCCACCACCCCCCATGGCAGAAACTCCATCACCGGCACCTAATACGACCGGGAATTTTGCATGGAGCGATATTCGGTTTGTTGTGCAGGACTATGAATCGACGCTGGATCTGAGCAATCTTGAAGTTCGGGTAACGAACGGTCCGGATATGTGGCGATATACGATCGATGGGACTAGCAGTACCGGCCGATTCGAAGTTTCCGGGACTCCATATGCAGCAGTAATCTCTTGTTCTCCAATCGATACGGAAATGGGATGGGGATTGGGAGAACGGATTGAGGTTTACATTGCTGGCGCTCGAGACAATTCGTCTGCACACAATGCGATGGCCTCAGCGTTTTACATGTTTGAAACAGGCTATCCACCCTTCATTCCCACAATGAGTCAGATGGGTATTATTTCATTGATTATCTTACTGAGCGCTTTTATGGTGTTTGGACGCAACAGCAGGCAATGATCCAGTGGGATATTGACTAACGCTCGATGCATTCGTAAAATCCCGTCATTTGGCTGTCATGCCAAAAAGCCGCCGCGGTGTAATCGGAGCCGTAATCTTCTCAAATATGGCTCCGGTTTTGTTCATTTGGAGGTAACTGATTGTGACTCGTAAAGTTGTTGTTACTGGTCTTGGCCCGATCAGCTCATTGGGTATCGGAATGGATGCGATGTGGGAGAATTTGCTTGCTGGGAAAGTCGGCATTCGGACCATTACGAAATTTGATACGGATGGATTTTCATCGAAGATCGCTGGCGAATTGACTGGTTATGATCCCAACATGTTCATGGATCCGAAAGAAGTTCGAAAAACAGATCTTTTCATTCAGTATGCAGTTGCGGCAGCAACTTTGGCCGTCCAAGATGCTCAATTGTCCACTAACGAAATCGAATCCGATCGATTTGGTGTGTATATTGGTTCTGGGATTGGAGGGATTTCGGAAGTATGCAGTCAGCAGATGATCTTATCTGAAAAAGGTCCTCGGCGTGTTTCTCCGTTTTTTATTCCGAATGCCATTGCGAATCTGGCATCGGGTCATGTTTCAATGAAGTTTGGTGCTAAAGGACCTAATTCATCGGTCTGTACAGCTTGTGCCACCGGAACACATGCGATTGGTGATTCGATGGAAATCATTCGTCGAGGAGATGCGGATATCATGATCGCTGGTGGTGCCGAAGCTCCTGTTATGCCATTGGCGGTCGCCGGTTTTTGCGCGATGCGAGCTCTTTCGACACGAAACGAAGATCCTGCAACCGCAAGTCGTCCGTTTGATAGGGATCGGGATGGATTTGTCATCGGAGAAGGCGCCGGATGTGTGATTCTTGAGGAAGAGCAGCACGCAATCCGGCGAAATGCCAGAATTTATTGTGAAATCAAAGGCTATGGCATGTCCGGAGATGCATTTCATCTTTCAGCACCTCCACCCGATGGAGAGGGTGCTGTTCGAGCAATGCGTAATGCGTTGCGAAACGCCGGGATTCACCCCAGTGAGATCGGCTATATCAATGCTCATGGAACATCGACACCATTGAATGATAAAATAGAAACCCTGGCGATAAAAACCGTTTTTGGTGAGTATGCCTATAAGATTCCAATCAATTCAACGAAATCGATGATCGGTCATTTACTGGGTGCTGCTGGTGCTGTTGAGTTTTGTGTTGTTGCAAAGTCACTCCAAACCGGTAACATCCATAAAACCGCCAACTTTCAGTCATTCGATCCTGATTGTGATCTTGATTATTGCCATGAAGGAACTCGTACCATTGATTTCCATTATGCTCTTTCCAATTCCTTCGGGTTTGGCGGTACAAATGCGGCTCTGATCGCCAAAAAATATGCGCATTCATCATAAAATGATGATTGTGCATATTTTTTGAATCTTACAGGATGGAGTACAGGAGTTTGCCTGTTCATTTCCGAGAGATGCTGTCATCTTTTCCCGGTTTCAGTGGAGTAGATTCCATTTGCCAATGGTGAATCCCGTAACCATTTTTTCAAAGAATAGGCTGTTTTGAAATGTCCAGTAATGATCAAATTGAGAAGCGTCACAGTGAGGACTCCCGCGATGAACACATGATGAGCCAGCTTGAGATAGCATTGCTCGAGAAAGATTTTTCCAGAGCATTGGCTATCATTTCTAAATTCCAGTTGGTCTCACAAATCCCTGGCAAAGATGTTTCAGCGCTCTTGATGAGAATTCAACAAGCCCAGGATAATCTCGAAGAAATTGAGAACATGTACAAATCAGGAGTTCGGGCGTTAGTGAATGAGGATCCTGAGTTAGCATTCGAATGCTTCTCTAATATCGTTAAAATGCTGCCCGATCATGCTGAAGCCAGAGCGGGTATGCAAGGAGCAAGGAGATATCAGGAACGGAGGGATCAGATTGGCGTATATCTGGATGAAGCTCACGATGCCCGGTGTCGGGGTGATTTTGAGACCGCTCGAGAACGATGCCGGGATGTTTTGCATCTGGCTCCCGATAATGAGGCGGCGTTGAATTATCTCTCCGAAATCGATGAATGGATCATCAAGCGCCGCCGGGCGCAATCTTTGATCCAGGAAGGGAACATGCTGTTTGGGGAAAGGAGGTACCATGAGGCATGGAAGGTTTGGGAGCGAATATCCGATATCGAACCTTCTTTTACGGATGGTGTTGATCTGATCAAAAAGGCAAAGCAGGCAATCTGGTTGCAGGAGCGGGAAGATGATGGGGCAAGATTATTAGTCGAAGCTCAGCGACAACTGGATATTGGCAGATTTCATGCGGCACTCCAGATTCTGTCTTCCTTCCCGGAGGACACCAGCCTGTCGGTTGATGCCGCCGTTCTTCGTAGAAAAGCCCAGAATGGGATAGATCAGAGCGTATTGGTCACTGATCTGGAACGAAAAATCATGAATGCAATGAATTTGGGTGACCGCCATTCCGCAGAGCAATTGATCACTGTGCTCCGTCAACTGGTACCGGACTCAAAACTGATCGATCAAATGAAAGATACATTTTCTGATCTTATATTACCTGAAAAATACGAGGCTTGACCTTTGAAAAAAACGTATGATATATATTACAAGTAAAGAGTGTCCGTTTCGTTGTGAAACACATAAACTCTAATTATGATCTGCATCTGAGAGAGGTAGGTACTGGAAATGAGAGAACTAGTAGAATCGATCGTGAGAGCAATCGTAGATAATCCAGATGAAGTGAAGGTAAATGAAGTTTCCGGTGAAATGACCACCATCATCGAACTTCACGTTTCTCCGACAGATATGGGAAAAGTTATTGGGCGACAGGGGAGAACAGCGAAAGCGATCCGGACAATCTTGAATGCAGCCGGGATGCGAGCCAATCGGCGAATGCAGTTTGAAATTGCAAATTCTGACGAATAAAGCTGGCCATCCACATATCGCAAACCATTCCGACGTAAAACCGGGAAATTCATAGGGAGCCACTTCGTTGGATTCTCCACATGAGACATTTAACAATCGTGATAAACCGACCTCGGGAGATAATCTTATAAAAATCAGCTCGTTATTTAGTTTGATTCATGAAGGATAGTTTGTCATTCCCTTTGGTCTGTAAGTAATAATACAATAAAGGGTAATTTTCCCTTTTCATCATGATAACCCTGATCCCGTCGGATTAGGGTTATCACATTTTATGGACTTTTTCATTGTATGCATCAGGTAGTACATACCTGTAAATATTAATTCACTGAATGCTTCTTTGTTCCTTCCCCGAAAAAAAACCTTCACTCCGGTACATCGGAGTGAAGGGATGTTGTGTTTTCGGAATTATAATGTAGTTCGATTGACCGAGTTGTTCGTTTATACAGTCTGATGGCTCTTAGATGTAGCAGATTGGAACGAGCCCGCCACCTTGATGTACATTGATAATCGCAGAATCGGAAACACGGACCATGCCACCTCCAAATCGACCGTCATAAGCGAAGAAATTGATGTTAACATTTTTGTTTTTCCAATGGAGTTCGGGTCTGAATTCCGGAAATTCATCTTGGGGGATTTTCGCAAGTGCCTGAACAACCCAGCTTTCTCCTTGTGCGATCTGGTTCAATACCTGGTCCCATGTGGATTGATCCACAGTCGGGCCGATTGTCACACCGAATCCACCGTATCCTGCATTTGGCTTCAACACAAAACGATCCTTGTTGTTTCTGACAAAAGGAAACAGGTCGATGCTGCTGTCATTGTATTCCGTGCGCATTTCTTTCATGAACCGAGTCCATGGGATCGTTTCATGGATGACCTGGAGTTCCTCTTTTGTGAAAAGATGCTGGGATCGTGAATCTGTCATAAACCACAATACACACTTCAGTCCACCCAATCGTGATGAAAACGGATTAATAAAACAGATATTGCCATCTTTGAATGCATCCAAAACCGGTTTGGCACGATCCATCTCAGATGTAAAATCTCGTATGTCATCCCGGAAAACGACGTGAATTGGTTTTCCATCCATCCTCAGTGTCGTTCCATCATATTCAGCTTCCCGTGGATCCCAGAAAAACGATGTCATATCCGGTTGAGAGTCAAGATATGATGCGACCAGTTCCAAGTCATATCGTACGCTGGAATTCCAATCTGTTGCAACAGCAACAGTGAACTGCTTCGGTCCACCCGTTTGTTCGTTCTTTTTTCGGATCATCTGCGCAAAATTGGGAAGAAGTGCATCAAAGCGTCCTGCATGCTTTTGGAATAACGTTTTTATTGCCGGGATTTCAGCGATCAGTTGAATTAATTTATCATGCCAACCCATACCACACGGGCTATCGCAGTTGAACTCGAGAAACTTCAATCCTTCATCACTGAGGAATGCATCCAATCGTCCATTGATCACGCGTCGCGGATATCCGGGATCAATCCGTGCGAGTTCACGATCCAGTGGATCCATCTCAAAATATTTTTCCAGAGATGGATCAGAAAAATACATATCACTCACTTTTTCAATACAATCCATGATTGTATTCGTTATGGAACTAAGTTTCTGATAGAGACGTTTTTCAACGAAAAGCGGCTTTAAAAAAGTGGGAAACGGTTTCCCCTGCATGGTAAATCTGTTTTCCAATAATTTCTGATTCAGTTCTGCCATCTGTTCTTGAGCCGAAGGATTGGTGGCCGTATCTAATATCTGTTTCATATCGGTGTGGATACGGTTGAGATACTCTTGATTGATCATCTTTGTTAAAACTCTCCTTTCCTGATTTCAACGGTGGATGAGGACTTTAATATTTAGGCAATGAATATCCTAACAGTTATTGTAATAATTGACAATGCTCAATCGATGCTCCACCAATAGATGAACGACGCTATGATACCGTTGTCTGCCCCGATGAAACTTCCGACAGAGATCTTGACTTTTATCAAGTAGTTAAGGAATGATAAAATATTATGGAGGTACTGAATGAGTTTAACTGAATTTGAGAAGAATCAGATTTTTCAAAAAGGGTATCGATTATACAAACGAGGTGCATATGAAAAAGCACTGGAGGAATTTAAGAGATTAGTCGATCAAGACGGGACAATCGATATTACAGAAGCCAATCCTTTGTATCTTTCCTTTTATTCCATATCACTTGCCAGGTATAAAAAGGATTACGAAACTGCGCAAAAATTATCCCGGGCATCATTAAAGCACGGCGATAATCATCCCGATATATACATCAATTACGGGCAGATCCTGGAATTGGCAGGGAAGAAAAAATTGGCCATCGAAAACTATCGAAATGGTTTTCGTAAGCATCCAAACAATATCGACCTTCTGTCTGCATTACAGCGGCTGAATCCCCGGGGCAGTGTTTTCTTTCCTTTTCTGGATCGCCGCCATTTTATAAATAGACTCGCAGGCATATTTATTCGTAGAAATCTCCCATCTCTTTTGAATAAGAAAAAAACGATTAAATAATCGTTTCAGGTAATTTTTTATTCCGTGTCAGCAAAGCGTGATAGTCGGAGTCTTTCTTGTGCTGTGACACCAATTCCGTCTGGCATGACTATTGAGTCAAAGAGTTCTCCCGGTGTTCTCGGGATTTTTATAATATTAAGCCTGCTCGTCCAACTCTGCCTGAACAATCAGATTTTTCTGGGCGGAACGCTCTTGTTTATCATCGGTTTCTTTTTCATAGACCGAAGCGATCGGATTCAGTGGCATACGACGGATGATGCAGGTACGAATTCCCTGACCGATTTATTCCTTATTCTGGGTTTATGGTCTACATATATTGTCGTTCGGTCATATCATGTTGAGTCCTATCACAATATCGGAGATTTATCCGCACGATATGGGTTTGGTGTTTGCCAGATTCTCAAAGGAATTCATCATTTCCCTTTTTTCACGCAATATGAGTTTGACGAAAGCCTTGTTTCATATCTGTTCGCTCCATTCTGTTTTTGGTGGGGAGTTTCATGGACGACATTGAAGCTGATATCGATCTGTTTCTCATCGCTCCTGATCCCGATCGTGTATCTCTACACGAAAGAAATCACAGATCGCTGCTCCGCTATCGCGGCTTGTTGTTTCCTGGTACTGTCGTATTACTTTCAGAAATGTGATCCCTTGATTGAGATGCTTCGGTTCAACCTGGTGGCGTCACTTATTTTTTTAAGCGCATGGATCGTCCAGCGAGTCCTCTCATCGGGATCGCTTTCCTGCTTAACCAGCGTTACTCTAGGATTGATAAGTGGAGTTGGAATCTATTTTCACAGCATCGGGAGATTGATCCCGCTACTTACTATCATGTACTTCTTGATTTTCGGATTGCATAGTACGAAAAAAGATAAATGGATGCATATATGGAATAATATGATTCTTTTTTTATTGGTAGCCACCATCATCGCGCTTCCATTGATCTATTCCATATGCTCCGATAAAGGATATTTATTTTTTAAGAATCGACAGATATTCGGTTTGCATGAACATTATCCATTTTCATGGAAAGGCTTTATAAAAAATGGTATCTCAGTAATCGGAACATTCAACTATCAAGCTGGGAAACAGTATTT
Organism: uncultured bacterium; assembly: GCA_964512995.1. Taxonomy (GTDB): domain Bacteria; phylum CSSED10-310; class CSSED10-310; order CSSED10-310; family CSSED10-310; genus CAZELM01. The sequence continues at coordinate 20,723 of CAZELM010000016.1, read as the reverse complement.
TTTCCACTCCGAGAAACCACTGCTGGATTTCTGGAGCGCATCGGGTGTTTGGGGTGGTCTTGTTTTTATACTCAAAAACAGAAAATATTATAAATTCCAGTCGATGATGCTAACGATCCTGCTTACGACAATGCCACTCGTTCTTGTAACACCGGGTCCATGGCGTGGATTGTACTGGGCACCTGCTGTCGCTGCCATCACGATACTATCCGCTATCTGGTGGGTGCATGCCATTCGGGCGCTTGCCAAGCGCAGTGTATTCTGCATGATCTTCCTGTTATTTCTGGCGATGGTGCGGATTCCTTCTTTTTATCATGGACCCATGTCGCCCGGTCCAGCCTCGGATCAAGTCACCATGCTCTTTGAAGATCTGTCAACGGAGCCTGATGTCCCCTTTTTTTTCTCGAGAAACCTAGAGCAATGCATGCCGGGTATTGCACTTTTCGAATTCACAAAAGGTGCTTATCTTTCCGAATATCATGTATTTATGGTGAATCCGCTCCGGTTCATGATCGGATATGAGTTCGAATCAATCCTGGATGATTCCATGTTGGATGGTCGTTCTGCATGTCTTGTGTTTGCCAAGGATGATTCCCCAGAAATCCCCCGGGTTCAGAAAATGTTTGACGCTTCCTATCTTGATATCTTGCCAAAATCACAACTGAAGATTTTGAGAATCAATTATTCTGGGGAGTAGATTACGCTTCCACCACACAGAGTGCAGCCAATCCGCCATTCCGGTTGATGTTGATCACATAATCGGAACTTGCACGTGAAAATCCACCCGCATATCGATGTCCGTAGGAGAAAAAATTGACGTCGACCTTTTTTTTCATCCAGAGAATGTCCTGATCGATTACCGGGAATTCTTCTTCTGGGATGGGAATATATTCCTGGACGACATATTTCTGACGCGTGGTTATCTCGATGTGTTGCTCCCAAGTGTTTTGATCCTGGGCAGTTCCGACGATGACATCTTTGCTTCCATATGCATCCATGGGCTTTAAAACAAGACGTTCCCGGTTTCTTCTGACAAAATCATACAGGTCGATATCGGTTCCATCGGGTGCAATTGTCCGGATTTGATTCATCAAACGTGTCCATGGCAGATGCGCTCTGATTATCTCGTGCTCCTCCTCATCGAACAAGCGATTGAATTTTGGATCCTGGATCAATCCGATAACATGTTTGTTCGAGGCGAGAATGGAATGAGGTGGGTTGATGACGCAAACCTTTCCGGTTTCATAACTTTTCAGCAATGGCTTGATTTGGTTCAAATTGTCAGTCCAGTCAGACAGTCTGCCTCGTCGATAAATGATGTCAATAACTTCACCTTCGGGTGTTCGCAGATTGAGATCATTATCACATTCCAGATCCCGAGGATCATGAAATCGTGCATTGTATCCCTGTGATATTAACCATTGTGTGATCAGTTCGAATTCCGGCAATGTCGGAGAATGACGGCCGGCAACCAGCGCGATGAAAGGGTGTTCTTTCGGGTGATTTCCTCCATTTTTACAAAAAAGCTGATATGCATTCAGGAGCGTGTCCAGTACTCGCGGGACCAGCCGGTCGGTACGAATCGACCATTTCTTTCGTATCTCTTTCATCAGTGCAGTATTTTCTATCAACTCAGTCTGGATATCTGAATACATGGAACCCCCGGGGCTGTCGCAGTTAAAATCGATGAATTTCAGATCGGTTGGCGTCATGATGGCATCATTGCGGGTAATCCAGATTTGCCGGGTAAAACCAGACTCCAGATTCAATAAACTCATTTCTGCGGGGGTCAATTCGAAGATCGATCTGATATCTGGATTTTCAAAATAGACATGAATGAATTTTTCGAGAATCTTGAGTAAGGTGAATGAGATGCGTTCGATGTACTTTATCTGTTGGTCGTCGATAAAGTAAGGCTTGAGAAAGATCGGAAACAGCTTTTTCCCATAAAGATAGCAACCTCTGCGGATAAACTCCTGATTGATCATTTCCAGTAATTCCCTGGCTGGATGATCCGTGCTGCTGTAATTTTCCAACAGCACTCGAAACTCGTTGTTGATCTGTTGTATCTTCTGAGACATTGACTACTCCTTTCAGAACCATCAAAAAAACTCAGTCATTATTACTGAAAAAAGAGATTCAAGTCGATATGATAGTGAATTCAAATGTCGTGATCCTGGCTTTGGATCGGCCGTGATCATTTGGCAAAACGGTTTTGTTGGTGTAAAAGGAAGCTATGAAACGAATCTGGCAAAATCAACATGTTTTCAATCAAATAACAGAAGCGGTCAATGCCAGGCAAACACCACTCCATATTACAGGGAGCGATGGACCTGGCATTGCGTCATTTCTGGCCGAGTTATTTCATGAAACGAAACGGGCGATGTTCGTCGTTGTTCCCGACTTAGAAGATTCGGTCGCTCTGGTAAAGGATCTGCGATTTTTCATGGCACCGGAGGGCCAGGAGATCTTGACGGAAAACTCCAGGAAAACCGAACCGGTCTGGCGGGAGGACTCATCCGGCCCGATCATTCTTCTACCGGAATTCGATCCGAACATAGATCAAACCTCAGATGCAGCTCAGACATTCAAGACTCGCGTGAATGCATCGATGCATGTGCTCGCCAACCACTGCGAAACGATCGCCATCGCTCCGGCATCTTTTCTCGCAACGCGCTTACAAGACAAGCGAAGCTATTATCAATCCGGAATATCGGTTCATGCAGGTGATGACCTGGATTTACGTCAGCTCATCGAAAGCCTCACTGCATTGGGATACCTTCGTGTTCCGCGGGTTGAGAGTGAGGGTGAGTTTTCATTTCGTGGAGGAATTCTGGATGTTTATGTGCCTGTTTATAGTTTGCCTGTGCGTCTGGAATTTTTTGGAAATGAAGTCGTTTCTATCCGGGAGTTCGATGCGCTGACACAACGGTCGATCTCACGTGTGAGTCGAGTGGATTTCATCTCCGTCTCCCAACTGGATGGAGGGACCATCCACCGTCCATTCCTCAAACAGATCCCGGAATGGTTCGGACAGGAGTTATTGACTGTATGGATTCAACCCGATCGCATCCTGAACCGGTTGGCTGAAACAGATCGTGAGGTGGCAGAAGAAGCATCTCGGGAATCCTTTCCCGGAAACCCCGCTATACACTGGGATATCATTGAAGACGCCGCGCTGGCCTATTCCCGACAATTTATCGTTCAAGTCACCAGCATCCAGCCTTTCGATGGAGATTATAAGGGGATGGTCCAAAAATTATCGGAGTGGTTGGAACGGGGGTTCCGCATCCGGATCGTGTATCACCGGGAATCGGTTCGCCAGGTGCTGGAATCCCGTCTTGCTGAAGCAGAACTGGAATTCACTGAACGGAAACAGACAATTCACTCGGCAATGCCTCGATTCCAGCGCGTCGAATCCAAACCCGTGTTCGTGCCCGGCAAGCTGTCAAAGGGTTTCATTTTGCCGGAGTCGGGATGGATTTTTCTTTCTGAGTCCGATATTGTTGGATCAAAGAAGATACAGAAATGGCGGCCACCCACTGGAATTGAACCTGGATTTTCTTTTCAGGATCTGCAACCAGGGGATCTCGTCGTTCACGTCGATCATGGCATCGGACGATATCATGGGTTGCATCGGCTGACCATCAACGGCCGAATACGCGATTTTCTATTGATCCTCTATGCGGAGGATCAAAAGTTATATCTTCCCGTTGACAGATTGAATCTCATTCAGCGTTATATGACCGTAAAAGGTGCGGAACCGACATTGGACCGGCTGGGCGGCGTGACATTTGACAAGCGAAAAAGCCGTGTAAAGGAATCCGTTCTGAAACTCGCCGCGGAATTACTGAAGCTTTTCTCTGCACGGCAGGTCATTTCTGGATATGCATATCCATCCGATGAAGGCTGGCAGCGGGAATTCGATCTGGGATTCGAGTACGAAGAAACTCCGGATCAGATGAAAGCGATATTGGATGTCCGGGCGGACATGGAAAAAGCCGCTCCCATGGATCGTATTGTGTGTGGTGATGTCGGATATGGAAAGACCGAGGTCGCGATGCGAGCGGCATTCAAGGCAGCCATTAATGGAAAACAAGTCGCTGTGCTCGTGCCGACCACGATTCTTGCACAGCAGCATTTCCTCAGCTTCAGAAAACGATTTAAGAGTTTTCCGATCCAGATCGCTATGTTATCGCGATTTTTGCGCGATCAGGATAAAAAAAATGTAAAGACAGGTTTGGCCAAGGGAACGGTCGATATCGTTATCGGAACGCATGCTCTCCTTGCCGATTCGATAAAATTCAAAGATTTGGGACTTGTCGTGATCGATGAGGAACAGCGGTTCGGTGTCCAGCACAAGGAAAAGCTCAAGCAGATGCGTACCAAAGTCGATGTGCTGACGCTCACGGCAACACCCATCCCACGAACCCTCAACATGGCGCTCCTGGGACTTCGGGAAATCAGTATCATAAATACCCCTCCTGAAGCCCGTCTTTCGATCAAGACATCGGTCGTGAAATTCAATCGTCAGGTAATTCGGGAAGCTATATTATCTGAACTGAGCCGGGGTGGGCAGATCTTCTTTGTGCATAATCGTGTTCTTTCCATTTATGGGATTGCCGATATGCTGAAGAACCTGATTCCGGAGGCTCGTTTCGAGGTCGCTCATGGACAGATGGCGGAATCCAGTCTCGAAAATATCATGATGCGATTCCTTGAAAAGGAATTCGATGTATTGATCTCCACAACTATTATTGAATCCGGTCTGGACATCCCATCTGTGAACACCATCATCATCAACCGGGCTGATCGATTGGGATTGGCTCAGCTTTATCAGCTTAGGGGCAGAGTCGGCCGCGATCGTTTCCAGGCCTATGCCTATCTGCTCATTCCAGCGTCCACCACACTGTCTCCAAAAGCCAGAGAGCGCCTCAGCGCCATCAAAGATGCCGTGGAACTCGGTTCCGGTTTCAAACTGGCCACCCGGGATTTGGATATCCGGGGAGCGGGGGACATTATCGGACCGAACCAGCACGGACAGATCACAGCGGTCGGCTTCGAGATGTATTGCAAGCTGATTCGTGATGCCGTCCGGGAATTGAAAGGGGAGATGCTCGAACAACTGCCGGAATGCGAGATAAAACTTCCATACGATCTGGCAATCCCGGAGTCATATATCAGTGAGCCTGCAAATCGTCTGGAGGTTTACCGCCGCTTTTCATCGTTCATTCAGGAGGATGATCTCCAATATTATATGCAGGAAATTCAGGATTTGTACGGAGATATTCCACCTGAATTGCAGACGCTGAAGCATCTCGCGTTGCTTCGTATCGTTTCCCGAAGAATGCATCTCGAACTCGTTGAATATACCCCCCATTTTATTCGTATTGTTTTCAGGGATTCCACTCCTCTGAAACCCGAGATCATCATGTCAATGCTTCTGCAGTCCAAGGAGCGGTTGCGATTCGATCCTCCATCGACACTTAAAATTCTGCTGCATCCTAACTCCCAGAATGACATTCTTTCTCTTACAGGCACTGTTCTGAATGAAATGGCACGTCATATTTAAATCTGCGGTAATTGCGGTATTATTTCTGATCGGTTGCGCAGAAAAATCTGCCATTCCACCGGAACCCCCCGTTGCTGCCTGGATCGAAAATACACCGATCGCTATGGATGAACTCGCCCGAGCCCTCCAGATATTTCTTTTTGATCATGGGATGTTGCAGCCTCAAACAGATATGGAATTCCGGCAATACATCACAGACTGTCTGAAAGATCTGGCTGAAGAAAATATCCTGCTTCGCGAAGCAGCTCAACGTGGCATTCAATTGAGAGATGCTGATTTGGACCCGGGCGCGTTCGTGAATTTTCCGGAAAATCTGCCTGACGAATTTAAAACACTGGAATCGAGCCACGAAGAGTGGAAAGAGCGTGTTGTCATCCGATTGCTGACCATGGAAACAGCCGTGAAAATCCTCGAAGAACTAGCTGCTGGAGTGGTAATAACTGAAGAAAACATAAAAAAGGAATACGATAGCAGCCCCGATCGCTTTACGATCCCTTTGGAGATGGATATCCGCATGATTCGTGTCACAGAAATCCAATTAGCTCAAGATATCAGAAAAAAGCTCAAAAACGGCTGGAATTTTGTAAAATTGGCAGAACGATTTTCAACGATTCACGGAGAAGGTGAAAATGGCGAGCTGCTGCGAGAATCGATCATCGATCTGCCACCGGAGTTTGTTGATGCTCTGGAAAAATCCAAAGAGCAGGAGATCATTATGGTATCAACTGCAGAAAATGAATTATATCTCATTCGTATCGAAAAAAAGTATCCCGAACATATCTTGCCCTTCAGCGAGGTTCAGGATAATCTTCGGGAAGAGCTGGCATCTCGTGAGACATCCTCCCGCTATCGCCAGTGGATCGAGAATGAGTTAACGAACTGCAATATTCGGATGGGAACACCATTGCCGTTCCCGGGAGCACACTGATGGGAAACCGTTTATTAATTGTGATCTTCATGTTGGCCTGGTCAATGGCTCTTTTTGCTGCTGAACCATTCGACAGAATCATTGTAAAAGTCGATAACGACATCATTACTCTCTCCGATCTGGAAGAAGTCTCCGCCGTCTCAATGGAAGAAATAAAATCAACATATCCACCCGACCAATGGGATGATAAGCTGAAACAGCTCCAGGACCAGATTCTGAATCAGATGATCAATGAGCGAGTGTGTGTGCGTGTTGCCCGCGATCTGGAAATCCAGGTCACCGATCAGGAGTTGGATGCACATATTCAGATGTTGCGGGAAAAGGCGGGTGTTTCATCCGATGAAGATTTCAACCTTCAACTGGCTCGGGAAGGCTTGACCCTCGATGAACTCCGGGAGTCCATCCGTCGGCAGTCTCTCGCTCGCAAAGTTCTCCAGAAGGAGGTTTACTCCAAGGTCGATGTACCGGAATCTTTGCTCGAATCCTATTATCAGGAGCACCGGTCGATTTATGCTGAATCTGCTTCCGTTCGAATCGGACTGCTTCTCCTGGAGGTGAAAGATACGGACTCGGCAGCCTGGGACCGTGCAGAGAAAACGGCCAACGAAATCTATGAACGGATAGCCGATGGAGCGGATTTTGCGGAACAGGTGAAGCAATTTTCCCAGGGACCCGCTGTGGATCAGGGTGGAGATATTGGCTATCTGGAGAAGGGCAAAGCATTGCCCGAGATTGAAACGATCGCTTTCTCCATGAAAATAGGCGATGTATCAAAACCGTTCAGAACCGATCATGGATGGAATCTCATTAAAATTCTGGACTTAAAAAACGAGCGTATTCCACCATTAAGTGAAAAACGTGACGAAATCGAAACCATTCTCAGGCAAACCAGAGCCCGTGACTTGGAGATGGAATGGTTTGAAAAACAACGAAGTCGGACATATATTGAGAAACTCTGGCCATAGGACCCATCTGGTATGACACGGAGGTACCCATGCGTTTGGATAAGTTTTTAAAAGTTTCCCGGTTGATAAAGCAGCGGGAACGCGCCAAGGAATTGTGTGATGCCGGATCCGTTTCAGTGAACGGTCATGAGGCCAAAGCCTCCAAAATCGTTGCTGTGGGTGATATCATTGATGTGACGATCCGCGATCGGACACTTACCGCTCAAATCCTGCAGATACCTCAAGGAAATGTCTCCAAGAGTCAGGCCAAAGAACTGGTCTCTATCCAGGGCGAGAGTCAAGAGGATGAAATCTGAGAACAGTTTTGATCTGATCCACGCCATCGAGTCTGAGATCGGGACGCAGTCCTTCAAACCCGTCTATATGTTTGCCGGCACTGAAGATTATCTGGTGTATTACGCTCGAAAAAAAACAGCAGATGCCCTGAAACGCTCGCGAAGCGGCACCATGATCGAGATTTATGACGGGAATGAGCTATCGATAACCGATCTGCTGGCAAAACTGAATTCACCTTCGTTGTTTGAACCATTCCGGGTGCTCATTGTTCGCGATGCACCCTATTTCAGCGCAAAATACAGCAACCGTGCGGATCAGCTCCGCGAGTGGTTCCAGGCAGCTTCGAAACGCGTCCATTCTCTGCCAGTGATTCCGATCTTTACCGCAACTGCTGTTGACAATCGACTGGCCATCAACAAAACAATTAAAAAAGTCGGGCATCTGGTGGAGTTCGAAACAGCGAAACTATACGAGCGGGGAGATCCATCCAAGGACCCTTATGCCCAACCCGTTAAACAATTCCTGACATCATTGAATAAAAGCATTTCCCCGAAAGCCTGGGTGGCATTGCGTCACCGGGCGGATAACAATTTATGGTGCGTGATGAACGCCCTGGAAGTCCTGATCGCGTATATCGAACCACGGAACGAAATTGCGGTGATGGATGTCATGGACATGACTGCGCCGGGTGATGATATCCCGGTTTTTGCTTTGACCGAAGCATTAAGTGAGAGAAAAACGGAGGAGGTTCGGATCAGTCTCGAAAAACTGCTCGAAACCGGAACTCCCGCACTGATGATAAACAAGATGCTCTCAAATCGAATCCGGCAACTCATCCTCATTCAATCCATGCTGCAATCTATCGCCAGCCAACAGTTCCAGATCCGAATGGAATACTGGCAATTCAAACAGCAGATCTATCCGCCCCTGAAGGCCATCATCGATGCCAATCCGATGTTCACGGAACATTTTGGATCGACGCATCCCTTTGCTTTTTTTCAGATGATCCAACAGGCCATGAAATTTAAGACGTCCGCATTGATGGAATGTTTCAAGGAGTTAGCTCACATTGATATCGCTCTTAAATCATCAACAAAACCCCCCCAAATCCTGTTGGAAGCGGCAATTCTGCCGCTATGTCGCTGAGGAGAGGTGTTGCCTGCAATGACATCAGATTTCATCGCCGGGAATGATATCGTGAGGAATATGGTTGTTCGATCTTTTAATGATCAGCGACTGCACCACGCTCTGTTGTTCCACGGACCATCCGGGATCGGGAAGTACTCGTTTGCTCTCCGTATCAGCCGGATGCTGAATTGTCTGACCGGCCTGGCTGGATGCACATGCAGCTCCTGTGTGAGAGCATCGCTTCCATTTCCATTCCATCCGGATCTCAAATTATTCACAGAATATGAAACTCCGATTTACCTCTCAATGCAATCCCTTTGGGAGACATTTCGTGCGGAAGCACCCCAAACGCGTTCCACCTTCGATTCAGACTCCGATTTGAAGGATTTTCAACGTATTCTGGAGTCTTTAAAAGAAGATGGTTTTGTGAAAAAAAGTCAGGTATGCCGTAATGCGAATCCACCTGTCGAAGTTCTGGCTTTCAATGGCACGAAACCATTATCCGCATCATATCTCGAAAAAATTTCAGATCGTCCATTCAGTTACTGGTGTGTGAAAAAGATGGTGACATTCCTGGAGAGCGGAACATACCGGGGCTCTATCAAAATAGAACAAATCCGTCAGCTTCAGCGGGATTTGCAGTTTCATCCGTTTGAAGGCCGATACAAGATTGCCATCATCGATCATTCGGACCGGATGCTGGCTGCGGCTCAGAACAGCCTTCTGAAGACACTCGAAGAACCACCTTCTCAATCCATTCTGATTCTTCTGACATCCAACCTGTCTGCATTGCTGCCGACCATTCGATCGCGATGTCAGATTCTTCCATTTCACCCCCTTTCCCAAGAAACACTCCGTGATGTTCTGATTCAGAAATTCGGTTACCTGGAACCAATTGCCGAAGAGATCAGTCAAAAATCAGAAGGCCGGGTATCCAGAGCATTGGAAACGGACTGGGCTTTATTGAAGACACGTCACGATGAGTTGGAGCGGATTTTCAGGGAAGAGATTAATGATACCATTGCTTCTCGAGCGGTTCGGTTGGTTAACGCTCTGATCCGTGAAAAAGATGACTCTCCCATGGAAGATACCTTGATGGATCTGATACAATGGCTTCATTCCCAACTTCGGCATATTCTCGCCAGCGACTCTCCCGTTGAATCCCACATTCTCTCTGAGGAAGCCATTATCAGCATGGTTGATGGAATCTCGGATATATTAAACCATCGGGTGTTTCATCCGGATATCCGATTGCATTTGGAAACGTTGATGATCCGAATTCTATCGGAGCATCTCAGCGGTCGTTCCAGGGAGAATGGATGAAAAAAGCGCATACGATCGGCATTGTCATCATTGCGTTTTTTCTGATCGTAGGAGTCGGCGATTATCTCAATTTACCGTTATGGCCAATGAATTGGCTGAAACCTCATATCCCTGTCGAGATACATTGCCGGTTTCATGATGTGGATTCCCATGCACTTCAAGGCTTGTTGAAACATTCAGATGGCGTTCATGTTACAATTGCCTCCACTGCCAAAACCGTCATTCAGGAACTCACATCCGATCGGGAAGGCATCGCCCGGGTTGTTGTGCCAGTCGGGAAATTTAAAGTTAAGGCTGTTTATTCTGCGGTTTCCGAATCGGAATGGTTTTATCTCACATCCCGGCTCGATACAGACCCAACTGAGCCCTGGGTCACGATGGTTTTTGACCGGGAGCAGCAGACGGGAGACATCGGATTATCCCGTGTTTCCGAGATACCTCAGGAAGAAATCAACCATCGTTTGGAACTATATCTGAAGGAGGGGGATTTCCGAGCAGCCGGAGTCGCTGCCGAAAAGCTATCTCCGGATTTTTCGAAGGATATGCAGACACTCCGGGAATATCAGGAGCAATTGGAACAATTGCCGATCCCGGCATATAATTCAGCTGTTCGGCTGTTGCAGGAGATGTCCGGCTTATTGATGAAATATCTCCCGGACCCATCCACCCATGCTGTCCAGTTTCACGGGAGAATCATTCAAATACCGACTCATCAGGTGGCAATCCTGAAGTCGCGAAACAGTGTGATACAATCGGTTCTGGATATCATGACGGAGCACCATGCAGCAGGCCGGCTGGATGCGGTTTTGGAAGAGTGGTATCAGTTGACGAAAAATCCGGAGCTTTACCCGGAAGTTCCACTTCCAGGAGCGGATCTGCCGGCTGGGATGAGTCAGTTTGAAGCAGTCGTTGCCTCTGTGACCGGACAGCTTCCCGCCGAGTTGGAAGAAAACTATAATCAATGTGTTCAATTATATCAGAATGGCGACTTACGGGCAGCACGTCAGAAATTCACACGGTTACTGACACATCTGAGGAATATGAACCTGTTGAAGGAGTATCCGGAAATGGAAAGCGATATCCGTTCCTATCTCGACGATATCGCGATCATTACTTCGGCTAATAACGAGATCCGTATGGATCACCTGGAAAGCGCGCTGGCGCTACTCGATCTTGTCCTGACACCCAATGAACTCGTTCACCGAAAGATCGAGGAAACGCAGCAGTTCTTGCAGATGCGGACTCACCAACCCCTAGAAAGGCCAACACCTTGAAGCCACTCAGAATGATCATCGGATTAGGGATCAGTGCCATCCTGTTATTCCTTGTGTTTCGCTCCATCGATATCCAAAAAGTATGGGAATCATTGGTACAAGCCAATTTCTGGTGGATACCAGTTGCAATAGGGATTTACTTTCTGGGGATTTGGGTCCGAACCACCCGATGGGTTCTGCTGATGAAACCGATCAAACAATGCACAACATCCCGATTCTTTCCCATCTATGTCATCAGTTATATGGCTAACAATATCCTGCCGTTGCGGATCGGTGACATTTACCGGGCATATATCGTAGGAAAAAAGGAAAAAGTCTCCAAAGGCGCATCTCTTGTGACCATTGGTGTGGAGCGGATTTTCGATGGGTTGACAATGCTGGCGCTGTTGTTTGGAGCGGTGCTTTTCTATCCGGTTACCGACCCCAAAGTCAAGATGGCGATCCAGATTGGCGCTATTGTGTTTTTATCAGCCATCCTCGCCTGCTATTTCATTATTTTGAGAAAAAACTGGGCGGTCTGGATTTTCAAACAGACACTCCGAATGATTCCAGAGCCAAAGCATGCACGATGCCGGGAAATATTCGATAATTTCTATATTGGCCTGGATTCACTCCGGGGTATGCGGGATATCCTTGCTGTAATGGGTCTTTCGTTGTCCACATGGCTGATTGAAGCTGCCAGTTATATGGTAGTTCTATGGAGTTTTGGATTCTGGGGACCTTTGCACGTGGCCATCAGTACCATGGCCATGGTCAATCTGATGATCATCGTTCCATCATCCCCCGGATATTTTGGTCCCTTTGAAATGGCATGTGTCGTTATTTTAGGCAAAACGGGTTATGGAGGCCTGACACAATTCACGAATGATATTGCTGTAGCATATGCCATCGTTCTTCACGTTGTCGTCCAATGGATACCCAGCACTCTGCTGGGCTTGATTTACATGTGGAAAGAACATATCAGCTTCAATGAGATACAGATCGAAAATGAACCGGATCATATGATCCCGGGAGTTGATGTTAACAAATGTACCGAATGACTCAACCACAAGGTCTTCGACACGATTTTAGGGAGGAGCCATGATGATCACTCGAGTTGCCATGATCTTGATTTCAGTGTGGTCTTTTACCATTGTTTTTGCGGAACAGCCAACCATTAACCCTCTGACGGATGACCAGAAAACGGTTGATCCAGGCAATCCGAGCGTTCCGTCTCCGTCTCCCAGTCCGGTGGTTGTGAAAATGCAGTGGTTCGATGGATCCGGTGCTTTTCACTATGATGATCCAATCGTCTATATCAACAAGGTTCTGGCCGGAGAAATCAAAGATGCGGAGATATCGGCAGCATTGAAAGAGATTAAACCGGAAATCGAAAAAGTCACCGTAAGTGACTTACAGAAAATCGCAGATGTTTTGCAAAAGCGCCAATCGATCGCTGCCATTTTTTTGCCGGGTGAATCAAATCTCAGCACCGATCATGACACACTGCTCAAATCTTTCCAGGAAAAAGCCGCTCAAAATATGTTCTGTATTTTGCGGTTGCAGGGATATGGTATGGAAATGAAAGGACCCATTGGCCAATTGGGTGGTTCCAGCACCAATCTGGTTCTGGCTGTTCCGGCTGACCCGCTTCTCATTCCTCAATTGACCAATGAATGGGAGGGAAACGTGCGCAAAGTGGAACTTCTGCTGACAAACGCTGCACAGTCAGAGCCATGGTCCCGGTTTGCCAGTCGGGCAATCATGGATTCAAGCGGTTCGACAATGCTGATGAACATGCTTCCCGGAACATGGCTGGTCTATGTGAATCAATACGGAATATTGACGTATTTATACCGGATTATTGTCAGAACAGATGAAAATCCGGTGATTGTTCTGGAGAAAAATCTGGGGCCGTCCATGATGAAAGTCCACCCCAAAATTCCTCCCAAATAGATCTGATGATGTGAAAGCGTCCATCCAGCTATCTCCTAAATCAAGCGGGTCGGTACGTCGATATACAATAATATCGGGAGGCATCATCCTTGTTGCCATTCTCATCCGCTGTTATGCGGTCCATCGAAAACCCCTGTGCTATTGGGATGAAGGTATTTTCTTCATGGGATGTCGATTTGTGAGATGGCGTTCCATGGTTATCTGGCATCAGTTCTTGTCACATATTGGCTTCTCCATGCCTGTTCCAGCTCCCGAACTCTATGATGGGTATCCTGTTTTTTTACAGAAACCAATCCATGTGCTGCTGTTGACACTGTCCAGTTTTGCGTTCGGATTGCATGTCTGGGTTGTGTTCGCTCATTCGATCTTATATGGCGTTGCAACCGTGGCGATGACCCTGTGGCTGGGTCGCAGGATGTTCGGGGACATCGCTGGCGTTGTTGCCGGTTTGTGGGTGTGTCTGGAGCCCTATCATGTTCATTATTCCCGGTTGGGACTTCATGAAACAGACTCCATGTTCCTGTTTTTGGCTGGAACGGCGTTATGGTATGCATCCATTCATCATGATCGGAAAATATTGTTATTCGGGAGTGGTGTGATTCTGATGTGTGCCATGGGATCCAGCTATCGGTTGCTCCCGATGTGTCTGATGATCGGCGCTTTTGAACTGGCGCGGAGTCTCCGTACGCAACCTTTCTTGAGTACGATCCGGAGAACTGGCTGGATGGCTGGTGGCGCGGCAATGGCATTCCTGTGGATCGATGTGGCATACCGACTGGCATTCAATCCCGATTATCTCTGGTCGGAAACCGGTTCTTATATCCAGCTTTTGAAAAAAAAATTTATCTCCTCGGAATCGTCTTTTGATCTGATGGCTCCTGACTTCTACCTGACCATGTTTCATCAATTCGATGGCTGGATTCCATTGATCATTCTGTTCACTGCGGTTTGCTGGACATTGGTCAGAGGAGGCCTGGAGCGATGGCTGACGGGATCATTATTCCTGGTTCCATTCATCATCCTTTCGCTGACCACCACTCGCCTTGCCAGAGCACAGTCGATCATTCTTCCCTGGGGTGCTCTGGCTGTAGGGGTGCTGTTCCAGGATTGGATTCGATCGGAGATGATCACTTGTAAGGCTCGGAAACTGAAGTTCGCGATTGGACTCGGGATACTGATCATTGTGAGTATGGCTGCCAAATGGATACCCATTTATCAACTCACATCCGGATATCCGGCGGTGATCGAGTTTCTGAAAAAGCAGGATGCTTCGTTTCATCTCTCCACGATGAAGCCGGTCTATGCCAGTTATCTGGGGCGGCACGCGGTCGCAGATCCCGGAAAGACGCTGGAAGAATTGCAGGAGCAGGTCAGACAGACCGGTGTCCGGTATCTCAGTGTTGACTGGCAGAAATATCTGAGATACCCGGACTCCATCGCAAAGATCGAGGAAAAAATTCTGCCCGTGTTTGCAGCTCCCAATCCCGTGGGTGATTTCTTTGCCTCGCTGTATGAAAATCACTTGCCGTGGGATGTTCCCAAGCTTCGGGATCGCGACCCGACGCTCCACTATATCAAAGTGTATGATCTGCATACCGCTCTGCCGGAGTTGGGATACCCGCTGAACCAGGATGCATATGACCATCAGGAAAAATGATCAGACCCCTTTGAGGTTCAAAATCGGATACAAGGCATCCATCTGGATCTTTTCATGCCTGCTGTTGATCATGTTCGCCGTTTTCAGTATCGGAACATTCGTCAACATCCATCGTCTCGTTTATTTATGGCAGGAATCCAGTGATATCAATTTTATGACGTTCAGTGAGAGCGTCGAGATGCTCATTGCGCTGTCCATGTCAGAAATTTTCAGCCGCCCGGATGTCATCAGTCCTGAATTGAATGAGTTGTTGATCGATATGTTCAAAGTATATCGGCTGAATATGTGGGATCGCATTTTCCTGGTCTCCAAAAAGCAGATTTTCCAGATTTTTCCCTCCAACAGCACACCGGTCGATCGCGACATGTGGGAGGAGAAGGATGTCTGGGAGAGAGGATGGCAGGGAGAGCGCGTGCTGAATATCGCCTACCGCTCCTTTGATGGAAAAAATGTCAAAGCGAACATTTTCCCGATGCCCATCAAAGTGGAAGATCCGGACTTCCTGGTTATCATTGAGCGTGATATGGGCGTCTGGAATCGAATCCAGACACTGATTTACTGGATGGATGGATTCCTGATCGCAGGACTGATCGGCTCCATCGTGATCATTATATTGTATGCGAAAAAAATGATCCGGCCGATCCATCGGTTGGAGACGACGATTCATACGATGGATGCTCAGGTCCCGGAAGTTTCACCCGATGAACACAGTGATCCTGTCAATCGTGCGATCGGAATTTTTGAGGACACACTGTTGAAACTCAAAGAAAAAGAAATGCAGTTGGAGGATTTGACCAGTCAGTTGGCGTCACCGTCCTTACGGGTGGAAGAATTTGAGGACAATCTGCTGGCATCGGTCGATTCCGGAATCTTTACATTTGATCTCCTTCACCGGTTGATGTCATACACATCCAAATCACCGAATCTGATGCGGCTGAAAGATTCGGATCTGATCGGGAAGACGTGTGAGGAGCTGTTTGGAACTGAGCATGTGGTCTCCAGAATGCTGATGGATGGATTGAAACATCGGCGGATTTATTCCCAGAAACAATGGAAAGAGGAATCGCCCGGAGAATTTCCTGCATGGCTCAGTATTGCATCAACGCTGCTGAAGGGTAACCATGGGGAAGTGACCGGTGTGGGATTCATCGTTCGGGATATCACCGGCTGGAAAATGCTTCAGGAGCAGATCAAGGAGAAGGAACATCTTGCAGCGCTGGGCGAAATGTCCGCCGGGATCGCGCATGAGATCCGGAATCCCCTGGGAGTGATCCAGGGAAACGCCAATTTCCTCGCGATGGAGATCACGGAACCGGCTTTGATCGAAACCGTCAGAGATATCCAGGATGAAGTGATGAAACTGGACCGGATTGTCAATGATTTTCTGCGGTTTGCGAAACCGACGCAATTGAATATCACTGAAGTTGATTTCCATGCGTTACTGGACGATATCATCCTGGACTTTACGGCTCATGCGGGGGAATCGGTTTCTGTGACTGTCAAGACGAGCCGGCGAATCCCTTCCATGCAGATCGATGAGTCTCTGTTTCGGCAGGTGATGGCCAATCTGCTGAATAATGCTGCGGAAGCAATGAGCGGCAAAGGGCAGATCGAGATCAGGCTGGAAATGGATCATCTGACGTTATCCGGAGGACGGATCGAGGATTCTCTGGTGATTCATGTGCAGGACTTCGGGCCGGGAATCCGTGCGGAGGTGTTTCCCAAGCTGTTCAAACCATTTTTTACAACCAAATCGAAAGGAAATGGCCTGGGATTGGCGATTGTCAAGAAGATCATCGTTCTGCACAATGGATTTGTTGAATTTGAGCCTGTGGAGACCGGAGCATCCGTGAAGATCATGCTCCCGGTCCAGTATGATCCGGATCAGACCGTTGATCTGAAAAAACGATAATCGATGATTTTTCGTGACCAGTTAAGAAATCTGCCTATATGCCCTTCCCAATTCATGGGGAAGGATTGGGGATGAGGTTAAATGGCTTGGGCACTATGTTTCCCGCATTGGACCACCGTTGTTGGAATCGGATGAATAATGCTGTGAGTTCAATGAAGTTCTTCCGTCTTTATTCCCGATTTTCTATCAGTCGCTGCCTGAGTGATTTGATGCGTTCACGTTGTTTTTCTTGTGACTCGGGGTCATGTTCAATGGTAAAGGTCAGGCACTGGCCTTCCTGGGTGTTTTCCGGGAGAAGATCCCTGGGAAACTCGAACAATCCCTTTTCCTTGATCTCCAATACCGCCCAGATGCCATTGATTCGATCGACCGTTACCTGAAATCGTGACGCGGACATCGTGTTCTCCTGTACCCGTGTATTATTTCTGGGCTGTTGTCTGAATGGTTCTGAGGATCACCTGGTGGAGGTTTTCGCGGCGGAGCTGTCCCATCTCGACGACTTCCTGATGCGTGGGAATGTGATCGGACCATGTGATATTGGTGATCAGGCTCACGGCAACGACTCGTTTTCCGGCGTGCCGGATTGCGATGACCTCGGGAACGGTACTCATCCCGACAGCATCTGCTCCCAGCCGGCTGAGCATGGTGATTTCCGCCACTGTCTCGTAAGTCGGACCGGAAAGAGCCGCGTAAATACCGGATTTCAGCGGAATCTCCATTTCCGCAGCAATACCAGCGATCGTTTGCCGCAGATTGGGATCATAGCAGTTTTTCATTGCCGGGAATCGAACACCGAACTGATCCATATTGGGACCGATCAGGGGATTGGTTCCCATGAGATTGATATGGTCATCGATCATCATGAGATCACCGGCGGACAGATTGTTCCGGATGCCCCCGGCTGCATTGGTCAGAAAGAAGGTGTCGATACCGAGCGTGATCATCACACGAACCGGTAACACGACGGTCGCTGCGGAGTATCCTTCATACAGATGAAACCGCCCTTCCATCACGGCAACGCCTGTGCTGCCGATGCGCCCGATGATGAGATTCCCGGCATGACCACTGACAGTGGATTGTGGAAATCCGGGGATGTCGGCATATGGGATCGTCAGATTGGGTGGAGCGAGGTGGTCACCCAGCCCTCCCAGCCCGGACCCGAGTATGATTCCCCACCGGATGGCAGGGAAAGATGAACCAAGCTCCTGAAAACGGGTTTTAATGTATTCAGCGGCTCGTAACAGATTGTCGGCATATATCAAGGTATTCATCGAGCAGAAGGACCTCCCTCTCAGCGGTTCACGCATTCTCTGTGCATGTTTTATGCGCTTCGTTGCCGGACATGCCAAAAACCCGGACCCTGGCGTGCTTCCCGACACTCACCAGACCCAGGACTTGCACCTGCTGGAAAACGTCAACACTACCCGGTGCATATCAGATCATATCAACATTCCCTTTTTGTGTAAATAAGACCGGGATTCCACATTCATCGTAATGAGGGAAATTGGCATCCTGCGCAATCGGGGGCTTGATTCGGTGTCAGGTGTTGATCTATGATTCCGGTTGTTGCACGCAGATCTGATCATCAGTTCATTCATGGGAATTGTAAATAATCATCTCCCATTTTCTGATGAAGGCGTCATTCCGTTGAAAGCAGGAATTCGCCGGATGAGATGAGATTACTGCGTTCGCGGGGATAACAAAGTAGCTGCAGTGTTACCAGCGTTCCAGGAATAGATTCCCGCGTTCGCAGGGATAACTCGGAATCGGGGATGACATTCGAGAGCAGGGATGATGCCTGAGACTCAAATGGAATGAGAGAAATGACAATGAACGGTGGGATGGATTTCCCCAATAGGGATCCATTTTTCCAGATCGAAGGTGGTTCCGGCTGGAGCGTATGATTAGAAATTCTCAAAAGAATGTATCCAGACAGATGGTTGTGGGTGACAGCATGAAAAAGTGGATGAACTCTTCAAAGATTCCGCTGTTGATGGGTCTGAGTTTCCTGTGTGTGGTGATTCTATGGGAGTTTATCCAGATCATGCGATTGAATCATGGACACTTTGTGTATTTGATCGATGACGCCTATATCCATCTGGCAATGGCCGAAAATATCCTGAAGTTCCATTACGGTGTGAATATCGGGGAGTTTTCTGCACCATCTTCCAGCATCATCTGGCCATTCCTGCTCGCACCGGTTTCAGGCTGGGCGATCGCTCCGTTTATCATCAATACCGTGTGCACAGGGATGACTGTATATGTTTTCTTCCGTATCCTGAGCCGGATTTTCCCCGGACCGGTGACTGGCATCCGGACGCTGTTTCTGGCGGTCGTGCAGATTATCCTGATTCTGGAGATGAACCTGATTGGGCTTCTGTTTCTCGGGATCGAACACTCCCTGCAAATCCTTTCCGTTTCGTTGATTGTTCTGGGATTGCTCAAGGTGATCGAGACCGACCGGTGTCCCGGGTGGTTCGGGGTAGCCATCGTCACTGCTCCTTTAGTACGATATGAAAGCCTGACGATTTCGGTAGCAGCCATTATATTTCTATTGATGCGAAAAATGTGGCGGTACGGCCTGATTCTTTTATTGGGAGTGGCCGGGTTTCTATTGGACTTTTCAGTGTTTCTGATCCACCTGGGACTGAAAAGCGTTCCCACATCGGTTCTGGCGAGATCATCGGTTGTTTACAGTCATGGAGCGATCAATTCTGTTTTTGAAAATCTGAGAAGGAATCTGAATTACGAGACGGGATTGATTCTGGTTGCTGGAATGTTCATTCTGTTGATATCAGTTGCGATGATATCCGATGAAAAACGGCGCCAGTTGGCGGTTGTGACCATCATTGCGGTTCTGATTCATATGCTGGCAGGCTCGTTTGATAGATACCGGTATGAGATTTATATCTGGTGTTTTTTTTGTTTCATATCGATGCTTCTGGCAGATCATGCGGTCAGGCGGATGCTGGAATCAAACTGGAAAAAGATGCTGGCGGCAACGATGGTCATGTGTCTGGCGGGTTATCTGTGTGTGGCCTTCCGGCCGCGTCCGGAGAGTCTGTCTGTGCTGCCGCTTGCGTGTAACAATATATATGAGCAGCACTATCAGATGCATCGGTTCTGTGTGGAATACTACCGGAAGCCGGTCGCTGTGAATGATCTGGGGTACGTATCATATCAGAATGATCAGGATGTTTTGGATCTGGCGGGTCTCGCGTCGATCGAGGCGTTACACTGGTTCAAGATCAGAGATGGATCGGATTGGATGCAGACGTTGGCGGTTTCCAGAAGTGTCGAGTGTGCGATGATCTATGAGTCATGGTTTGCGCATATTCCGGAAACCTGGGTCCGGATCGGGGAACTTCGTCTGGGAAAAAAACAGATCGCAGCCGCTGGTGATGCGGTCGCTTTCTATGCATTGAACCGGACTGCTCAGCAGGAAATCACAGAGCTGTTGAAGGCATTCATCCCGACTTTGCCTGAGGGGGTTTCGTTTGTGTTCAACGAATGAAAAAAACAGGACATCCATCTTTTCATTCTGAATGTGAAAATATTGCTTCGGCTGGTATCAATGGAGTAATCCGCAGGATTTCATGATCACCTGAACTGCACGCGGTCATCGTACGAGTGCACGTGGTCATCGTACGAGTGCACGCGGTCATCGTACGAGTGCACGTGGTCATCGTACGAGTGCACGTGGTCATCGTACGAGTGCACGTGGTCATCGTACGAGTGTTCGTGGTCATCGTA
>CAZELM010000015.1:82863-89228 GCA_964512995.1 uncultured bacterium | reverse complement strand
GGTCATCCTGCAACTGTAAGCGGTCATCCTGCGACTGTGAGCAGTCATCCTGCAATTGTAAGCGGTCATCCTGCGACTGTGAGCAGTCATCCTGCAACTGTGAGCAGTCATCCTGCGACTGTGAGCGGTCATCCTGCAACCGTAAGCGGTCATCCTGCGACTGTAAGCGGTCATCCTGCGACTGTAAGCGGTCATCGCACGGCTTTCAAATCAGTTACTTTTAAGATACACTTGATCGGGTACGCAGACGTCATGTCTATCACGACTCACGGCATTATTGGGAGAATAAATTATGTCCGATACCATGAATGTGCTTCGATTCGATCATTTATTACACTGGATTTTAAAGGAATATCAGACGCATCAGACGATCTTCGGGATACATCAGTCGCTGTTCTATCACCCAAGGAAAGATGCTCCATATCGGTTTGACGGATTGTATGGAAGTTCTCTTCAGACACCCATCGGACCGGCCGCAGGCCCTCATACGCAACTGGCACAGAATATCATCTCCGCCTGGCTCACTGGAGGCCGGTTCATTGAATTGAAAACTGTACAGATCATGGATGAACTGGAAATTCCCCGGCCCTGCATTGACATGGCCGATGAAGGGTACAATGTGGAATGGTCTCAGGAACTGAAACTGGAACAATCCCTCCGGGAGTATATCCATGCCTGGGTGATCATCCATATTCTTCACAGGTTCTTGCATTTTGATACTGCTGGACCTGTCGGGACCATTTTCAATATGAGTGTCGGATACAACCTCGAAGGAATTCAGCAACCGGCGATGCTCCGATTCATGCGCACACTGGAAAATGCCGAGGAAGAAATCGATTCGATCCGTCAGATTCTTATCGCTTCTTTTCCGCAATTTTCGGATATCGAGGTTCCGGTTCGGATCAGCAACAACGTAACCCTCTCCACCATGCATGGATGTCCACCGGACGAAATCCAGAAGATCGCCCAATATCTGATCATGGACAGAGGGCTCCATACAACAATCAAATTGAATCCAACGCTTCTGGGTCGTGAACGCGTCCTGGAAATCCTCCATGGGAAACTGGGGTATACGGATGTCTGCATTCCGGAATCCGTATTTCAGAAAGATCTGCACTATTCCCGCGCAATGACCCTGATCCGCTCCCTGAAAGAAACAGCAGCGGAACAGGGTGTCCGGTTCGGGGTGAAATTAAGCAATACACTGGCTGTCCGAAACCATCGGAATGCATTACCGGGAGAAGAGATGTACATGTCCGGCCGTGCGCTGTTCCCTGTTACGATCAACTTATATCATCGATTGCTGACAGACTGTGATGGTGATCTCAATGTGTCATTTTCTGCGGGAGCGGATGCATGGAATACTGCGGATATCATTGCTTCCGGAGCGTGGCCGGTAACCGTCGCGTCCGACCTCCTGAAACCGGGAGGCTATTGCCGGCTCAACCAGTATCTGGAAAATCTTGAAGCTGCCATGCAACGGGCTGGAGCGAGTGATCTGATCGCATTCTCAACGAATAAAATGCAGACTCTTGAAAACCTGGCAGCGGAATCGCTGCGAGAGCCACGGTATCAGAAAGCCTTTCACCTGTCTGAATTACCCAAAGTCCCGACCGGACTGGAATTGTTCGACTGCATCACTGCACCATGCGTGGAACAATGTGCGGTAAAACAGGATATTCCCGAATATGCCTGGCATATTACCCATCAGGCGTTTGATGATGCAATGGAAACCATTTTATCGAGAAACCCGCTGCCGGGAGTGACTGGTTATGTCTGTACACACCTGTGCCAGAACCGATGCACACGGAACAATTATGATCAGCCGGTTGCCATCCGGATGCTGAAACGGTTTGCAGCCGAACATGGCAGATCGAAAATTCCGGATTATCCGAAAAATAGACATCGCGTGGCGATTATCGGAGCAGGACCCGCTGGGCTGTCTGCTGCGTATTTCCTGACTCTCAATGGATGCCAATGCACGATATTTGAAGCCAAAGACCAGCCGGGAGGCATGCTGGCCATCGCTCCGGCATTCCGTCTCCCCACAGACGTCGTACAGAAGGATATCGACCGGATTATAAATATGGGCGTTCAGATTGAAACCAATCATCCCATTTGTTGCCAGCCGGAAGAACTGCTTCAAAACGGTTATGAGGCGGTGTTTATCGGATGCGGCTTTTCACAGGATGCACGATTGAACATCCCAGGAGATACCGGATCTGGCGTCATTCCGGCATTGACGCTCCTGGAACAAACCGCTTACGGTACGCCACCGGAACTTGGTTCCCGCATCTTTGTGATCGGAGGGGGAAACACGGCGATGGATGCCGCCCGGACCGCTCAACGGCTGACCGGAAAACCCGTGACGGTCCTGTACCGCAGATCCCGGCAGGAAATGCCTGCGGAACCAGAGGAGATTGCCGATTTGTTACTGGAAGGCAATGATCTCATGGAACTGGTCGCTCCTGAACAGATTCTCCTGACGAATGGCCGGGTGACATCGATTGTCTGCAGCCGAAACAGACTGAGCGAGCCGGGAACGGATGGCCGCAAGACTCCCATCCGGATCGAAGGAAGTGAATTTACGCTGGAGGCAGATACCATCATTGTCGCGATCGGGCAGAAACCAGATCCTGTTTTTTTTCAGGGGAGCAGTATCATGCAGGACCGAAGCGGCGCGATCCTGGTGAATGCGAAGACCGGAGAAACCATGCACCAATGCATCTATGCCGGAGGAGATGCAACCCGGGGACCTGCGATCATCATTCAGGCCTGCGCGGATGGCATGCGTGCGGCTGAAGCAATCTGCGAACGATTCGGGGTCGGTTTCAAGCGACGGAATATTCCAAAACCCACGCTGACGAATCAGGATATCCTCGATCTGAAACGGATTCGGGCGCGCAAAGAATATCAGCAATCTCCCACGATGCGGCCGATCGATCAGCGGCAGAATTTTGACCTGATCGAACAAACCCTTTCTCTGGATGCTGCGATCGCGGAATCCAGACGATGTGTGCAGTGTTCGACGATCTGTGACAAATGCGTGGAAGTATGCCCCAATCGTGCGAATTATTCCTGCCATATTCATCCGATATCGCTGACATTACCGATCATCGCCATCCGGAACGGCCACATGGAACACACTGGCAACGAGATATTCCAGGTCACTCAGGAGAGACAGATCATCCATATCGATGACTTCTGCAATGCGTGCGGCAATTGCCAGACGTTTTGTGTACATGAGGGCAGACCCTATCTGGACAAACCCCGATTGTTTCTCACACGCGATGGCTTCTTCCGGGAACAGGATCATGCTTTTTTTATCGATGGCGACACGATTCTTCAGCGGGAGAACGGGAAAGAATCACAATTGATCATCAAGGCAGATGGGATGACATACTCCGATGATTGCCTGACCATCGATATGACAGTGGAAGGGGAGATCCGCCACATGGCATTGAAAAACCATTTCGAAGGGTATTTTTCATTGAAAGGTGCGTTCGAGATGATGGTGATCTATCAGGGAGCCCGGAAGGAGCTGCCCTTCCTTGTCTGGCAATCCAGGCTGTGAAAAAGAAATTTACACTGGCAGATCGGACAATTCTAGCAAGAAAACGAAGTGGCTTCTGAGTTCTATTATAGGAGAGGTGTTCATGTTGTTGATTAATGGAAGGATTGTTACGTTTGGAGCTGAACCGGTGATCCATGAGCATGGTGCGTTACGGATTCAAAACGGCCGGATCACAGATGTCGGGAGTTCCCACGCTCTTCAGTTGCAGTACCCCGCTGAAGAAGTTATTGATGCCGGTCATCAATGGATCATGCCGGGGAACATCTGCGCACATACGCATTTTTATGGAGCATTCGCGAGAGGGATGGCTATTGCAGGCGAATCCCCCAGGGATTTCCCGGAAATTTTACAAAAACTATGGTGGAAACTGGACCGAGCGCTTCTCCCGGAGGATGTCCGATACAGCGCTCTGGTTTGCCTGATCGATGCCATCCGGCATGGAACAACGACGCTGATCGATCACCATGCCAGTCCCTCCTGCATATCGGGGTGCCTGGATTGGATCGCCGAGACCGCTGTGATATCAGGTCTCCGAATCTGTTTATGTTATGAGGTCACGGATCGGAACGGCCGGGATGAAGCGATGGCTGGGATTCAGGAGAATGTCCGTTTTCTCAATCGCACGAAATACGATCCACACTCCCTGTTGTCTGCCTCGTTCGGTCTCCATGCCTCCCTGACACTATCAGATGACACACTGAAACACTGTGCAGAAGAAGCAGAGCGGTGCGGAAGCGGATTCCATATCCATGCCGCTGAAGGTATCGCCGATCAGGAAGACAGCATGAAAAAGAGCGGGAAGCGGGTCATTTTTCGGCTTCGTGATGCAGGAATACTGGGTCCGCAAAGTATCCTCGCCCATTGTGTGCATGTGGATCCCTGGGAGATGGAAGTGATTCGGGACACTCGGACATGGGTAACGCATCAGCCGCGATCCAACATGAACAATGCCGTAGGAACCGCTCCGGTGGAATCGATGCTCCGGGGAGGGATCAACGTCTGCATGGGGAATGACGGATTCAGCAATAATATGTGGGCGGAGTGGAAGACCGCTTATCTGATCCATAAGGCACATTCCGGAGATCCCCGGCGGGGGCATGGGTATGACATCATGAAGATGGCGGTGGAGAACAATGCGTCCCTGGCTCGGGTTTTCTGGCCGGACGCCCGATTGGGAGAGATATCACCCGGCGCGTGTGCGGATCTGATGATTGTGGATTATCATCCGTTTACGGAAGTAACGACGGGAAATCTGCCATGGCATATCTTGTTCGGATTTGAAGCGGATATGATTACCGGAACGATGGTCAATGGGGAATGGCTGATGCGGAACCGAAAACTGCTGACTCTGGATGAAACGGCGATCACATCGGAAGCTCGAAAACTCTCGCGATATGTCTGGGAACGGTATGGAATGATGTGACAGCGGTGGAGAGGTTTCTGACACTATCTCACATCCCCGGCCATGCTGAAGGATAGAGTAGAGAGAAGTGAGGAACGAGGTGTAACATCAGGTTATCCGCACATATGTCCTTCCCCATTCATGGAGTTGGGAATGAGGTCCCAAAGCACGGACTCATATAAAAACTGAACATTCAACGTTCTCACTTCTTCGCGAGTTTATTGAGAATATAAAAAAACACCATCCTCAGACTGATCCGGAATGAGGATGGTGTCATGATCAGCCGGAATAGATCACTCGGTCAGATAGAATGCATTCACATCCAGTTTAGCCCGCCAGCAGTTTGTTGTACCGGTTTGATTGTGATTGGCTTGAATCGTAATCGTATGAGACCCTGCCGGGACATTTATCCATGTGGCGCAGGGGGTTACCGAGAACGCACCGATATTGAGGTCGTTTTCATGCCAACCCGTTTCATTTTGTGCACCTCCATCGAGATGGATGCCGATCCATGTACGATTTCCTCTGAAAGTGCATGTCAGGCTGTAACATGCCTGAATCGTCGCGGGTTTGGTCAATGTAAATGGCAATGAAATGATGGGAGCGTAGGTTGTCGTGATGTCCGGCGGATCAACCACACCGGTTGTCCAGGAACTCATTGCCCCCTGGACCACTCCGGATGTCTTGATATTGCCGGCGACGTCCAGTTTTGCTGCTGGAGTCGTTGTGCCGATGCCGACATTGCCCGTGCTGGTGACTCTCATTACTTCTGTAGTATTTTCATCGCCAGGGCATGCCCCGCCCTGAGATGTCTCGATGACCAGGTTCCCGTCACATGTGCCGGCATCGAGTGCTTTGATACGAGCGATGGATTTGGCTCCGGTATTTTTAAAATAAATACCTGGACCCGAATCGATCCCTCCGTTATCCGTCCACAGAGTCAGAACATCTTTATACTGATTGTCCGTGCCGGTTTCTCTGACTGTCAACCGCGTGGATGGCGATACCGCATCGACTCCCAGGTTGCCGGTGACATTATCATAATAGACATTTGATCCACCGGCATTTCCGTTGTCATTGTAAATGACCTGTGTATTGTTTCCAGCAATCGGACCGGTGGGTCCCTGGGGACCGACCGGGCCAGTGGCTCCCTGGATGCCTTGAATGCCCTGGGGACCGATCGGACCGATGGGACCCTGTGCGCCTTGTTCACCCTGAATGCCCGGCTCGCCTTGCGGACCGATTGGACCCGTGGGACCCTGTGCGCCTTGTTCACCCTGAATGCCCGGCTCACCTTGCGGACCGATCGGACCCGTGGGACCCTGTGCGCCTTGTTCACCCTGAATGCCCGGCTCACCTTGCGGACCGATCGGACCCGTGGGACCCTGT
>CAZELM010000015.1:81114-82763 GCA_964512995.1 uncultured bacterium | reverse complement strand
TTCACCCTGAATGCCCGGCTCACCTTGCGGACCGATCGGACCCGTGGGACCCTGTACGCCTTGTTCACCCTGAATGCCTGACTCGCCTTGCGGACCGATCGGACCCGTGGGACCCTGTACGCCTTGTTCACCCTGAATGCCCGGCTCGCCTTGCGGACCGATCGGACCCGTGGGACCCGTCAATCCGGAAGGAAGACCCCGCCATTCTCCGATTGGGGAGATCACTTCACCATATCCCTGAACACTCACACTCCGGGGATGGATGTCATTGGCGTAGACATCTTCGGCATTGATCGCCTGCGCAATACTCGTCAGCATCTGACGGGGAATCAATGTTTCTCCATTGACTGTGATTTCCAGCCAGAATGTACCATCAAAGGTGATTTCAATCGGATTGATGGCTCCGAGTTTGACATTGAAGACACCCGCATCCGCTGGAATATTTTCCTGTGTTTCCGTCCACAGCATCGATCCTTCAGCATCCAGATCAAAAATGCTGAATGTGAAATCATACGTGCCAGTCAGTGGATTTCCATCTCCATCGTTCAGATGACCCTGATAACTGATCTGGTGTGGGATTTCTGCGTTTAGAGATTGCATGAAAGCAAAAATCATTCCCATGATTACTATTCCTGTAATCCGTTTCAAAATAAATCCTCCCTTTAAACAGTGAAATTCACTTGAATTCATTTTTTTTGATGTGACTCCGTTTAAGTCGTCTGCAACGAACATGCCGTGCCTCAACTCAAGGGAATCGATTATCCTGTTTGTCGATCACAAAATTCTCATAAATGTAAATGTTGCGGTCTGAGTACCGTTCCAGGAGAAGTTGCTCAGGAACTGGAATTGACCACCGCCACCGCCCCCTTGTGCGTCCAGTCTCCGATGGTACCGAAATTGGATCGTTTCGGCGTTGGGTGCATGTCCGGACCGATGGGTCGATATGCCATCATCGACAGTGCTGTTCGTATTACCGGCAAAATAGGAAAATAACCCGCTGTAAGACTCGAAATAGGACTGACCTCCGGCATTATAGGTCGCAAAATAGGCTTTCATGATATATACGCCGGTCGGGATGTCACCACCCTGGATCAATGTCGTCCAAGTGTTGGCAGTCAATGTTCCGGTATAGTTGAAGCGATACGTTTCAAAGTGTCCATAGCCGATATCCAGCGTGTTGGCTTTCATGCCGCCATTGACATCCAGCATCGTTGCCGGATCGGCTGTCCCGATTCCGACTCGACCATTGGATTCGTTGTAATAAACAGAAGCGCCGGCGGCTGTTCCATTGGAGTTGTAAACGAACTGCCCATTAACACCAGCGATGGGACCCGTTTCTCCTTGCGGGCCGACAGGGCCCTGAATACCCTGAACACCTTGCGGACCGACAGGACCCTGGGGACCTGTGGGACCGGTAACACCCTGGACTCCCTGGATTCCCTGTTCCCCCTGGGGACCCATTGGACCCGTGGAGCCCTGAACTCCCTGGGGACCCGTGGGACCGGCAATGCCCTGGACTCCCTGGATTCCCTGTTCCCCCTGGGGACCCATTGGACCCGTGGAGCCCTGAACTCCCTGGGGACCCGTGGGACCGGCAATGCCCTGGACTCCCTGGATTCCCTGTTCCCCCTGGGGACCCATTGGACCCG
>CAZELM010000015.1:78172-81014 GCA_964512995.1 uncultured bacterium | reverse complement strand
GGATTCCCTGTTCCCCCTGGGGACCCATTGGACCCGTGGGACCCTGAACTCCCTGAGGACCTGTGGGACCGGGGATGCCTTGTTCGCCTTGCGGACCGATGAGACCCGTTGGTGATCCCACCCACTCTCCGGATTCGGTTACAACTTCACCAAATCCAGAAATTGAAATACTTCTCGGATGGATCACATGGTCATAGACATCTTCTGCGTTCAATGCCTGAGCCACACTGTGGAGCAATTGTCTTGGGGATAGGACTTCGCCATTGATGATCAGTTCAAGCCACAAACTGCCGGTCATCGTAAAATCAATCGATTCGACAGATCCCAATGTCACATTGAAGATGCCGTCTTCGACCTGAATATTGTCGTGAGTTTCTGACCAGAGAACATTGCCTGCGATCTCCTGGTCGCAAATCCGGAATCCAAAGGGATAGGTTCCATTCAATGGATTTCCGTTCTCGTCCATGAGAGTCCCCTGATAACTCAGATAATGCGGGATATCTGCAGAAACACTCACGCTTAGAACAATGATCGATAAAAAAATAAACTGGTTGATGCGGTTCACTTGAATTCCTCCTTCGGTTGTTTGTTATGATTTTCTCAAGAAGAGATTATATCTGAAAATTCTTTGCATTGAAATTGAAAATGAATCTATCTGAAATTACAAAGAAACCGCTTCGCCACATTTACCCAAACAGTGAACAGATCGATACAGGGATCGAATATTCAGAATTCATCGCCGTTCCCTGCTTCCTCTGGTAATCTGTGCCCATTCAGTATTCTCTCATTGACATAACTATGATATCGTTTTAATTTATAATAGAATCGAAGGGTTTCGCTTGCATTTTCAATTTCATTCAGAAAGGATCGATCATATGAAATGGTACAGGCTGATCATTCTTGGATTTTATTTATGTTTGAGCTTGCATGCTGCGGTGGCACAAAATCCACCTTTTATGGGTGGTCCACTCGTCCCTGAAACATTAATTATGGGAAAATTTGTCGGAGTCTGGACAAAATCGGTGGAAATCATTGGTGGTAAAAAATCAGCCGTTGATGGAAGAATCGATTGGGCATTGGGAAATACATTTATCCAATTCAAGCACACCCTGACGATGGATGATAACTCGAAAGTTGAGATGTTATCCCTTATGACGTGGGACAAGACAGACAAGATTTACAGATATTACCAGTTCAATTCCAAAGGAGAGATTGTACCATTTACCGGTACATGGTCTGAGGACACCAATACGATGAATCTGAAGAGCATTCCCTCGGCAGATGGGAATGTAACGGAATCGGTCTATCGATTTTCGACGGATGACACGCTGGAGTGGACTTATGAAACAAAAAATAAAGAAGGGAAGTCCATTTTTTCTCTGAAGAGCACCGATACGCGCAAAAAGCATGCAGTTCCGTGCGGTGCAACATCGCCTCAGAAAACCGCTCCCACGACCAAATCGCCCGAATGATCCAGGAATGGGTAGACAGGATCGGAAAATTTTTCAGAATATCCCATTAGACCAGCCATGGATTATTAGGAGGTATGGTATCGGGAATATCTGAAATCACGAGTTCGTCATACCCTGTCTGGTTGTCGATAACCCGAGTGAATCTCATTTGGTCGGAATCACCGATAACGATTTCAGCGGTGGTATAAATAAAACATCCTTCTTCCAGGTGCCCTCCAATCATTTTCCCTTCTGAGTTCGATAAAGCGATATGAAGATGCAGCCCATCCTGCGAAAGTGTTCCGACGAGTGAAACGATCTCAAATTTATCTTTGAGATTACGGCTCACTTTCTGATTAGCGAGCCGGATCGTTGCTTCCAGAAGGCTCCCGACACATGTGATGATGAAACCAGATGTCAGCTTATTGCTGCGAGTGAATTTATCAAGCTCCATTTTCAAATCATCGTAGGGTTTTAATCGAATCGCATGTATTTTCATCAAATCTTTCTCCTGTTGATTTATTGCCTTATTCGTTACCCCAAGTGAATATTCGGTATACATGGAGTGATAAGCGTAATATAGTGATTAAAATCCGTTTTTTCAAGCAGAACACCAGATGGCGGCACACATCCCTTTGACCTGCGTGACTGCATTACAGATGCTGTCAGTGGTGTTTCCATCAACCGCGTCCGCCAATCCATTGTATTCATTTCGTCAAATCTCTTGCGCAGGGCAGGATAGGCGTTTATCCTGATAAGTGTGACAGCCAATTGAGAAGACGCCATTCAAATGAATTGATCTTTATTTTGAATGGATTATCGTGAATCGTATTATAAATAAGGAGATGTTGGCCAATGAAGTATCGTGCGATCTTGTTCATTATGTTAATCGGGATGATTGGTTGGAGTAATCTTTCCGCAGAGATACCACGCCTAATCAATTACCAGGGACACCTTCTGGATGCATCGGGGAATCCGCTGACCGGAAATTATGACTTCACATTTTCTGTCTATGATTCTGAAACCGGGGGAGCAGCGCTATGGAGCGAAACACACGGCTCGGTTACTGTGGAAAATGGCATTTTTCAAGTTTCACTTGGAGCATTGAATCCTTTGGATCTGAATTTCTCCAACGCGTTATGGCTATCGATTGAAGTCTCCGATGAAGAGTTGTTGCCAAGGCAGGCATTTACAGGCATCGGCCAAGCGTTTCAGGCAGAAGATGTCTTAGACCAGGTGATACATCCACAATCCGTTGTCATTTCTGGTTATGGCGAAGTTATCAACTCGGCAGGCCAATGGGTCGGTGATCCGACAAACCTGATTGGTCCAATCGGACCAACGGGTGCTGCCGGACCGCAGGGGGTTCAGGGACCCACCGGTCCGATGGG
>CAZELM010000015.1:0-78072 GCA_964512995.1 uncultured bacterium | reverse complement strand
ACCACAAGGCCTGCAAGGACAGACCGGACCACAGGGGGTTCAGGGACCCACCGGTCCGATGGGACCACAAGGCCTGCAAGGACAGACCGGACCACAGGGGGTTCAGGGACCCACCGGTATTCCCGGACCCATTGCCGGATCCGACCGCCAATTGATCTACAATGACGCGGGTAATGCAGCGGGTGCCGATGTCTATTATAATCCGACAAATAGTTGTCTTGGAATCGGCACATCAACTCCCACCAGCTTGTTTACGCTTCATGGTGATGATACCGATATCTTTTTAGACATGAACAGCACCGGTACCGCGAGCATGGCTGAGATCCTGTTTGGTCTGGATGGATTGGATCAAGCAAGGTTGTATTATACTAAAACAAATAATAATCTGTCACTATTGTGGGATCGGCGTAACACGGGAGTTGGTGATCTTGTTTTCAAAAAATACGCTTCCGATTTCATGACTATTAAAAACGACGGAAAAATCGGTATCGGTGTCTCTTCACCAAATTCATTACTCAGCCTTGCAGGAGCTACTCAAGGGAATGCCATTGCATTCGAACCCTACACGTACTTCGGTTCGGAATACTCATCAGCAGCGTCCATGCTGGGACATTTTGTCCGACCGATCGTTGGAGCGCCAGGCTATGAGAAATCGACTGCCGTCAGCGGAGCTCCCACACTTCTCAGAATGAACAACAGCGGATTCTGGTTTTCCTCTCAGGCGGTCAATACGGATCCCGAAGGAACAGTGTTCAACCCGGATACAAACGCTAAAATGGTGATTCTCAATGCTGGGAATGTCGGAATCGGAACCATTACCCCTTCATCCCGGTTATCGATTTTGGAACCCGGAGAAAGCACCACACAGTCGGTCTTCCGGCAATACCTGACCAACGCCGGGCTTAACATCGTCACGGATTACACGGGGAATGCCTATACTCCCGGTGTTTTCTGGTCAACCAGCAATGATAATCCGACAAAACCCAAAGCCGGTATCTACCTTCTTGAGACCAGTGGCGGCACATCATTCTTTTTTGGTACTTCCAACAATTACTCCGTCGGGATCACCAATGACGCCATGATTATCGATCCATCGGGGAATGTTGGTCTCGGTGCCATCAATCCGACATATCGGTTGTATGTAGCCGGAACTGCATATTCTACCGGAGGCTGGCAGGGTTCTGACCGGCGATGGAAGAAAAACATTCTTCCGATTACAGATGCCCTCGATAAAGTCAGGCTCCTGAAAGGGATTACATTCGAATGGAATGGTGAGAAATACCCTGAAATGGGATTTTCAGAAGGCGTTCACCTTGGATTTATTGCGCAGGATGTCGAACAGATCATTCCCGAGCTGGTCAAGACGGATGAAAATGGATATAAAGCAGTCGCTTACGATAACATCACAGCGTTATTGGTAGAGGCGTTGAAACAACAAGACGAGAAAATTCTCCGCCTGGAAACCGAAATAAAGGCGCTGAAAGAACTGCTGGAATCGACGATTACGAAATAGATGATCTGAACGAAAAAGATGGAATAACGCTTAAAAAAAGGAGAGAGGAAAAACATGAAGTGTACAATGTTATCAACTTTCACAATCTTGTGTATGGCGGCTCTGGTTATGGGAGCCATCCCCCAGTTGATCAACTATCAGGGGCATCTCCTCGATGTCGACGGGAGTCCGGCAACCGGTCAATACACATTTACACTGACTATTTTTGATGCGGAAACCGATGGAAATTCCTTGTGGACGGAAACGCATGAAAATGTTTCGGTAACCAATGGTATATTCCATCTGACACTCGGTGAAATCAATGGCATGGAGCTTCCATTTGATGCCCCCTACTGGCTTGAGATCACTGTCTCGGGAGAAACACTGACTCCGAGAGAGCCATTGACGAGCATTGGTCAGGCGTTCAATGCTCAAGAAGCAGAAGATGTATATGATCAGGACATCCATCCGCGTTCGGTCAGCATCGTGGGAGCGTCCGGGATAGTGATCGATGAGAATGGACAATGGGTGGGGGATCCAACCGGACTGATTGGACCAGTTGGTCCCATCGGTCCCACAGGTCCCATTGGACCGCAAGGCATCCAGGGCGAGATCGGTCCCATCGGTCCTACAGGTCCCGTTGGACCGCAAGGCATCCAGGGTGAGATCGGTCCCATCGGTCCCACAGGTCCCGTTGGACCGCAAGGTATCCAGGGTGAGATCGGTCCCATCGGTCCCACAGGTCCCGTTGGACCACAAGGCATCCAGGGTGAGATCGGTCCCATCGGTCCCACAGGTCCCGTTGGACCGCAAGGCATCCAGGGTGAGATCGGTCCCATCGGTCCTGCAGGTCCCGTTGGACCGCAAGGTATCCAGGGTGAGATCGGTCCCATCGGTCCTGCAGGTCCCGTTGGACCACAAGGTATCCAGGGTGAGATCGGTCCCATCGGTCCTACAGGTCCCGTTGGACCACAAGGCATCCAGGGCGAGATCGGTCCCATCGGTCCAGCAGGTCCCGTTGGACCGCAAGGTATTCAAGGTCCGCAAGGCATCCAGGGACCACAGGGTATCCAGGGGGAAACCGGACCGATTGCCGGAACAAACAAGCAGGTGATCTATAACAACAACGGGAGTGCCGGTGGTGCTGAAATCTACTACGATAATTCCAATAACTATGTCGGCATCGGCAATGCAAGTCCCCAATACCGATTGCATATCAATGGCGCATTAAATACCACCGGTCAATCGATCCTGATGCGGGATGGCGGGGACAGCTCCACCCATTTCCTGGAAGTGATTGGATTTAAAAATGGATCAATGCATGTTCATCACGATTCTCAGACGACTTCGATGGATACCGCTCTTGTCAATGTCTCCGGTGGATCGACCCGGACAGGATTGGCTGTCAATGTCCCAAGCGGCAATGGGATCATCGTTGAAGGTGGAAATGTCGGTATCGGAACAACGGCTCCGGGGGAAAAATTAACCGTAGCCGGAACAGTTCGACTGGGCAGCGACAGTTCCCAGATTCGTATCGGAGGAAACAGAAGCGGAGCTTTTATGCAGCTCAATGATGATCTGTGGTTTTCTGATCCTCAGAACGGTCAGATCTATATTCGGAATGGAAGCGATACCACATGGGGTTCGATGACTGGATATTTCAATGGAGCCAGTTCCAGACGGTGGAAAAAGAACATCCGGCCGATCGAAGACGCGCTTCATAAAGTACTGGCGCTCAATGGCGTGACCTATGATTGGAAAGAAAATGGTGAGCATGACATTGGAATGATCGCCGAAGATGTCGGTGAAATCATACCTGAAGTGGTCAGTTATGAACTGAATGGGAAAGACGCGACCGGCATCGAATACGGTCGACTTGTGGCACTTCTTGTTGAAGCCATCAAGGAACAACAAACGCAGATCCATGATCTGAAAACAGAGATCGACCAGTTAAAGACAGAATTGGGTGCTGCTGAATAACTCAAATCATCCCGAAACTGCCGATATTGCTGGTTCAATTGTCGACAGATAGATCTGAAGATATAAAAGCCTGAGGTGGAACTCAGAAGATGTGTTTCCATTTCAGGCTTTTTATATGATCATGATAAAAATATTCCAACTGATGGTCTGATATTCATTCCATACTTGAAACTGAGTTGAATACCTACTAGAGTCTGTACTGATCGGAGATCTTCGGAATGCGCGTTATGATCGATGAAATGAACACCATTATCCAACATACGATGCCAATCGTCAGTGATCATTCTCTGTCTCAATGGTCGATGTTCGTCAACAATAAAACCGTTCCGGAATTTTTGAAGGAATTCATTCCGGAAGGAATCACGGTCCGGACCCTGATCGATGTTCCTGAAAATGATGACGTGCAGGTGCTGAGAATGGCTTTTGAACCATTGTTCGACGATCAAAACACATCTGTCTGGATCAAAGGAACATTTCATGCATCCGAAGAACCGGAATATCAGATGTTGAATGAACGATTCGGCTGGCAGACTATTCTGTTCACGAAATTGTTTCTGTTGCATCGGCAGATCCCACTGGAAACACTCCCATTGAGAGATGCCTTCATCGCACGTCTGCCGATTCTGATTTATTCTTCATCACCCGATGCGATCGATGTCACGGCATTTCGAGATCTTTGGACGCGATTGTCCGTATATTCATCGGCCATGTTATTGAGACTGGGTCTGTCCTGGGTTTCCAATCGGGCGATGCGTTTATGGTCTGCCATTCCAAACGCCATGATGTTGGTATCTTCCGAACATGCATTCGAGGCGAACGAGAGAGTATATGAGTGGTTTGATATCGAACCAATCAGTAAACGAGGCTGTCTCCTGAACGAATTCCTTCCATTTGATATCGCGAACTGGGTCAGAGATGTCATTCAGAATAATGAGAACGGAACACACATCACGCGAATTTTCACCATGCATCAGCGAAACGGCAACATAATTCACGCAGAAGTCACATTGTATCCCTATCGTCCACTGGAAAATATCGTTTTTCATAATACGATGACGATTGGTTATGGTTCTCTGTCACCCGATCAGGCGGACCGGCAGCTTCATCTGCTCCTGATCCGCGATATCTCATCCCAATGGGAAGCGGAGAAGTTGCAGCAGGAGTTTGAATTGGCGAGGCGCATGCAGATTGGACTTCTCCCGACGGAACTTCCGAAATTCGATTACTGTGAAGTTTCTGCGGCGTGCCGTCCGGCCAGCGAGATCGGAGGGGATTTGTATGATGTCCGACAACTTCCGGATGGAAGATTGGCCATTCTTCTATGTGATGCGGCGGGACATGGTGTAGACAGCGCGCTTCTCGCGGCAATGGTGACGGGCGCTTATCGAGCGGCCG
The DNA here is from genome assembly GCA_964512995.1 of uncultured bacterium. GTDB lineage: Bacteria > CSSED10-310 > CSSED10-310 > CSSED10-310 > CSSED10-310 > CAZELM01. Next base: position 73,205 of record CAZELM010000015.1, on the reverse strand, counting down.
TTTATCATAATCCATCGCCTCAATATGTTTTAACCTCCATTGATCAGGCACTTCGGGCGTCGTCTCAGCCTGGGTTCGCCACGGCAATCTATCTGGTAATTGAACGCAATGGCAGATCACTTCAATATGGTCTGGCGGGTCATTATCCTCCCATGATTATTGGTCATCATCAGCTCATAGATCCAGAAACACCCTCATCACTCCCATTGGGAATCGGTCTGGCACCATGCTATTATTTCAGAAGGGAGCGATTGGAGTCTGGGACGATTATCGCGTTATTTTCAGATGGATTGATGGAAACACGTGATAACTGTGAAATAACATTTGAAGCGCAACTGCATGATATCGTTCTTCAGAACCGTGAACAATCACCGTGGAGCATCATGAATATCGTGATGGATTCCGTGATATTATTCCGTGGGAACCGGGCGCAGGAAGATGATCTGACAGCAGTAGTTGTAAAAATCAGATGATCATCATCCCTGATGCTTGTTTTATGATCTGATCCCCCTTCGATCGAAGATTTCTGATTCTCAGGAGGAGGAGATTCATGGATATCAGAAAAATATTGAAAACACTGGAGAGTCTCGAAGAAAAAATCGCTGAATGGTATCAATGGCTGATGGACGTTTTCAGCTCAGATCCGGAGACTCGTCTTTTATTTTATCAGATGGCAAAGGATGAGATCTCGCATCGTGATCTGATCCGGTATCAATTGAATCTTGCCAAGAAGAATCCCACTGATTTTAAGGAGATTCCGTTCGATATTGATGGAATCCAGGAACTCCTGACGATCCTGGATACTATCTTGACAACCAAACCCAGTCTATCTCTGGCAGAATCAATCAAGATCAGCCTGAAGCTCGAACGAAACGCTTCCGAACATCACTATCGGAATGCAATACTGGAGTCGAATCCCGGCTTGGGTTCTTTGCTCAATAATCTGGGAAAGGCGGATTCCGAGCATCATCATCGAATCATAGATTTTTGTATCAAAAAAGAATTGAGTGTGGATGACTGAATATGCCTCGCGGAAAATCGATCTCAAAGTCACTGTAAACTACGTCGTTATCCGATCGATTCAATGGAATCCATCAAATTGTCCACCGTGATGACTCCAATAATAATCCCGATAACCGTTCACCACTGAAAATCCCCGTTAAAAGGGGTGGCCGGCATAATCAAATAGGAGGACGTGGAAACGCCTGATCGAAGTGATGATTCTGTATGATGGCGTGTGTATTCACGATACGGTTTTTCGGATATCCTCTATCTGGCAGTAGCAGAATTCAGTATTGTGTTATATAATCGAATTTGGTGGTATTGGCTTTTTTCAAATAGATTTGATGTGCTGATCAATATTGGATTTTTTCTAAAAAAAATCTAAAATGGATTTATGCCAAGGGAATCATCATGGTTTTCTTGATCGGATGAAAAAATGTCTATGGGGGAGACATCATACTTATGACACGTAAAAACTCATTTGTGGAGATGGATTTTTGGATCTCCTGGTTTGGAATGTCATTCCTGGTTATGTTCGTTTGCAGTTTTATTTCCGGGATTGTGATGGCATCGGATTCACCCGGAGAATTATCCGCAGCTCACAAAGAACTGGAGAATGAAACGCTGTGTAAGTCGTGTCACACGGCCGACTATGATCTTTCTCCCGATCTATGCCTGGCATGTCATACGAAGCTGAAGGAACGGATTGATCAGGGACGTGGATTCCATTCGAACAAAAAGACGAACTGCCGTTCCTGTCATGCGGAACATCGAGGACGAGACGCGGCTTTGATAAATCTGGATCGCAGCAGCTTCAATCATGATCAAACGGGATTTTCTCTGACAGGCAAACATAAGAACATCACAGATTGCAGCAGATGCCATAAGCAGAAGAGTTTCCTGGGACTGAGCCCGAACTGCTCTAGCTGTCACGACGAACCGCATGGCGGAGAATATGGCAGCATGCAGTGCAGTCAATGTCACTCAACCGATGGATTTGAGCTGGCAAAGCAATTCAAACACGAGACAACCGGATTCGAGCTACAGGGTGTTCACCGGTCATTGGAGTGTGGGAAATGCCATTCATCGAAGATCGTGACACTTTCCGATCGATGTGTCAACTGCCATCAAGATGCCCATCAGGGTCAACTGGGTAAAGACTGTTCCATATGTCACAAACCGGAGAAATGGAATCAAGTATCCAATCAGATTTCTCATGGCAGTGATTTTTTTCTCAGTGGCCAACACCGAACGGTGCCGTGTGAGGAATGCCATCTGAAAGGTGTTTTCAAAGGAACACCGAAACAATGTGAGATATGCCATTGGATTCGCCGCCAGGACGATCCGTATAAAACAAAGCTGGGTCTGGAATGTGGCGTATGCCATAATCCGCTCAACTGGACACCGGCCCAATGGGACCATGCCGTACAAACCGGCTTCAGGCTGGAAGGTCGCCATCGTGCTCTGGCCTGTGATGAATGCCACAAGGGAATGAGTCTGACGGCTCCAACCAATTCATGTTATGGATGTCACACAGGAGACTATAATGGTGCGGATGACCCGAATCACAAGCAGGGCGGATTCCCGACTGATTGTTTTATCTGCCATACAACATCCGGATGGGGGAGTGGTCAATTCAATCATGATACAACGGGATTTTCATTGACCGGCGCACACAAAGCCGCATCTTGTTCGCAATGTCATCCAAATGGCCGATACCAAGGAGTATCATCCGAATGCTATGCCTGTCACAGATCAGATTATGAATCAACCCGGAACCCGAACCATCGGAATGCAGGTTTTTCCACCGACTGTGCAACGTGTCACAATACGTCCAGTTTTGGCAGTGGTGCATTCAATCATGACACAACTGGATTTCCACTGACCGGAATGCATCGGACGGTTCTGTGCAGCCAGTGTCATCCAAACGGCCGATTCCAGGGTACACCATCGGAATGTTATGCTTGTCATAAAGCAGATTATGAATCAACAACAGATCCCAATCATCAGTCCGGCGGATTTCCGACCGAATGCAATAGCTGTCATACAACAGCCGGATGGCAAACTTCCAGTTTCAATCATGACTCCACGGGATTCCCTCTGCAGGGAGCCCATCTGGGGCTTCCGTGTGAGCGATGCCATCCGAATGGGAGATATCAAGGGACGCCTTCCGATTGCTACAGTTGCCACCGAAGCAATTTTGAAAATACCAGGAATCCCGATCATCGAGCGGCTGGATTTTCAACGGATTGCTCCAATTGCCACCAATCCACATCCTGGGAATCCGGAAGATTCGATCACAATAGTACCGGATTTCCGTTGCGCGGCGCACATGCCGTCCTGGATTGCAGCGCTTGTCATGCCGATGGCCGTTATCAGGGAACAGCTCAAGACTGTTATACATGCCATCGACAGGATTACGACAGTACCGGTAATCCCAATCATCGAGCCGCCGGATTCCCGACAGATTGCACGAGATGTCATCAGGATGCGGATGGGACATGGAATAAAGGTCAATTTGATCATCCCTATTTCCCGATCACCAATGGAGCACATGCTGGATTCTCGTGCCTGGATTGCCACCCCAACCCCTCCAATTTTACAAAATTCACCTGCACTTCCTGTCACGTCAAGGACGAAACCGACGAAAAACACCGTGACGCTGCCGGCTATCAGTATAGTGATGCAGCCTGTTATTACTGCCATCCGGATGGAAGGGATTAACCGTGAAGACCCTAGTCAGTATTTCAACCCAAACATCTGTTATCAAAAAAAGCATCTATATCCTGGGCACCACACTCTGGCTATTGCCTCTGATGAATGGCATCTGTTTCGCGCAACCATTGCCCGATCATTTCTTTGGCACTTTTCAATTTGGAGCGTATAGCTATATTCCGGATGATCACGAGATCGACCCTCGGACATCCATAACGACCCGTATGCGGTTCGGGTGGAAATCCCCGGAATCGACCGATTGGTCATTTTTCACCAATGCTCGTGTACGCTCAGAACTTGTCGAAGAGGGGGATGGTGTTGACAGAATTTCTTTATGGGATCTCAGAGCCGATTACGGACTCGAAACAAAACCACTCGCTGCTTCGTTGGGAATCTGCACGATGACAGAAATCAGTGGAATGGGATCCATTGCAGGCGGACAACTTCAGACCAATCTTCCGATCGGACTATCCATTGGCTTATTCGGAGGGAATAATGCGGTGATCTCAAAAGGGAAGACTGACACAGATGGGATTCGGTGGGGAGGTTATCTGAAGCTTCAGAAAGAGACGTCGAACAATATTGGAATCGGATTTGTCTCTGTCAGTGATACGGAATACGATTACGATTCAAAAGACTGCCTGGTATTTGATGCGGTCTATCGCTATACCAATCAACTGTTCTTTTACCAATCCGGTGAAGCCATTCTCTCATCGGAACAAGGTAAGGACTCTTCCGGAATATCATTTTATTATGGAAACCTGGGATATGATCCAATCCCGTTGATCGGTCTGAGTGTCTCGTACAACTATTTCAAACAGCTCCCATATATTCCTTTTCTGGATATGAATGAACGGCAGGAGGAGGGAAGCTCGGATTTCTATCGACCGGATGATTCTGGTCAGAATCTTAAAACGAATGCGGTTTCACCGCGAATTGATCTCCGGTTGACGAAAAACTGGCGTGTTTACACGCGATATCGAACGCGTGACAGTGATTTCGAAGACGCGGCGGCGTCAAACGAGTGGCTGGGTGGTCTTTCATGTGGCAGTTTATTTGGCTCTGAGACGTCATTCCACTGTAATATCAGCCGATTTGAAAACGATGATCGGCAATATACCGGGAGCTATGTTTCGATGGCACGAAATTTCGGACAAAGCCTCAATGTGAGTCTGGCATATGCGCAGTCACGGACGGTATACCCGGAGAACCAACTGGTCGCACATCATTTCGAGTCTACCCAACGAATCAGTGCATCCATTTTCTATATGTTCACCCGGAAATTAACCGCGCTCATCGACTATGAACGATCTATGGGCGACAAAGAGGACAGAGACAATCAGGTTCTATTGAATATTCGCTATCGGCTTTAAAGTGTTATCCAAACCGGATGAACACCGAGGAATGATCCGGTGGAAAGGAAATCCCATCCGCGTTCCGTGGCGGGATTTATTCTATGGATTTTGTTCCTGAGAATGCAATCTGTCATTAATATCGTGGATTAGTTTTTTAATCCAGTTCAATGTAAAAAGCAGGTTCGGTCTTCCATTCTCCCGAATCACAGTCTCCAAAATGTGGATAGCACCCAGGGCTTCCTGCTGAGCATAGTCGAGATTTCCGATTTTCATTAATGTTTCTGCCAATCGAGCTTTGACCTTGGCTAGTTCACTTGTGAGTTCCACTCTGTCATCGCGTTGGATGAGTCGAAAAAATAAGGAAATTGCTTTGTTATAGCTGTCAATACTGTTCTGAGTATCATCAAGGCTGCGATACGCCATAGCCAAAAGACTTATCCCACGAGCTAACATTTCAATCAGATCAGAACGTTCTTTGGTGTGAATCAGGAATTCGAGGATAAACACTGCATCCTTGAGGTCTGTTATAGCCTGTTGCCATTCCCCCAGATCCATCCGGATCTGTGCTCGATTGATATATAATTTCGGGAGTTCATCGAGTAATTCATCATGCCCTTTCCGGCATATCAATGGTTGCCGGAGAGAAATCGCTTTATCATAAAACGCGATGGACTTGTCCAGATCCCCCAAGTACCGGAAAGAAACGCCTTTATTCATATATAATCTGGAGAGATCATTGATTATATCGACGCGCTGCTCCGTTTCATAGAGCTTCTCCAGGAGTTCGGTTCCTTTATCAAAATGACGGATAGCTTCCAGGTAGTTTCCGGTTTCTGCTGAAAAAACGCCGCGATTCAGATGGATTGCAGAAAGAATATGTTGTCTTTCGGACGACAATCGCTGATCTGATGAGCTTTCCAGAAGCTGGATCGATCGATTGTAATCCTGATCGGATGCTTCGAACTGTTGGAGCTGATGCTCGGCAATAGCTCTATTCAGGTAAAAAACTGCCAATGTGACTTCCAGATGGGGATCTGGGCCGTGAAACAAGCCTTCCATCCGTTCGATCGCATCATTGTAGTATGGAATGGCTGTTTCGCCCAGTTGAAGTTTGCTCAGACATATTCCTTTGTTGATGAGTGCACTGGCCATTAACATTGAGTGGGTATCATCATCTCGCCTGGCATTCAACTGCCGTACGACCATTTCAAAAAAATCGAGTGCCAAGTGATATCGACCTTGCATATTGATCACCACCGCTTTATTTAACAATGCATTAGCGAGGAGGAGATCGATATCATCCGGAGACTGATCTGGATTGAGAATTTGCAGAATTTGAATGGATTTATCATAACTCTCCAATGCACCTTGAAAATCGGATAATTGTTCATGTAGGAGTGCTCGTTGTTGAAGGAATGTGGCGAATTCTATACTCAATCGAATCTCTGTGATGCGGGGAAGTGCATCCAGGTACATCCGTTGTGCAATATCATATATTTCCAGATCGACCAGGATCTGACTTTTACGAGTACCGATCTGATATGAAATCAAGTTTCCGGCTTCGAGTGGATTCCGTCCAAGAGCAGCCGCTGCCCGTTTTATCCATTGCATCGGTGGCTCCCATTGAGCGGGGGAGACTGTTTTTCGTTCAAAGACATTCCACTTTGAATATGTGGATTGGAGCATCACCGGCTTTTTTCGTGGATAGACCTCTCCGATTTCCGTCAGATAGATTGACTGAAGTGCGCATGAAATCTCATCGAAACTCTGCCACCGATCATCCGGGTTTTCCTGAAAACAGGTAAAAAGAACATCAATTATGGATTGAGGCATTTCGGGAATTGGATGATGTGATTCTTCAGAGCAATAGACACGCAAAGCGTCTTGAGCACGAAAACCAAATCTGCAGGATGGACTGCCTTTGAACATATCCAGAATAATGATACCATAGCTCCAGATATCCGATCGGTGATCGAGTTTTTCCCGCCTGGATTGCTCCGGTGAGCAATACCCCAGGGTCATTCCAACTGCAGTCTGGGACGTAGTGGAGTCCCCATTGTCAGAGATCGTTTCCTGGATCTCAAATAACATATCGGCCAGTCCGAAATCTGTCAGTTTAGCAATACCATTTCGAGTCATCAGAATATTACCGGGTTTCACATCGCCGTGAACCACGCCGTGCTGGTGTGAGAATTCAAGTCCCCATGCCACCTGAATGGATACATCCAGAATATCCTTCAGACTCAACACCCTTCGCGTTGCGATCCAATCACGAAGGGAACCCCCATCCACAAATTCCGCAAAAATAACCAAGTATTCATTGAATGTTCTGCAGAACAGACACTCCGTGAGATTGGGATGTGGCGGCAGATTGATCCATATCCTGAGTTCCTTGTAAAAATTCCGGATAATTCCCTCATCATGTGATCTGAATGGAAGGATCGATTTCATGGCGTATCGTTCGTGCGTTGGAAGATACTCGACCAGATTTACTATTCCAATCCCGCCGCGGCCTAATGTTTCCAAAATCCGATAGGATTCGAAAACAATTTTCCCTTCTCTCCACAATGGAATGTCATCTGGCGTTAATGATCGAGACTGATCATCCGGCATGGTGATATCATCTTGCGCATCATTATGTTGCGTCATATCTCCGGACTTCATTTCCACTCCGATTGATCCATTGTCTGCATTACCGACTGATCTGACCATTTTGGCAGGAATCGTCCGCGACTCCCACCCATCATTCATTTCTATCCCGACAACGTTTAAAAAGCGATTGAAGAACATGTCTCTCTACATTATCCGGAACATACTCCAGGTTGGGATAAAGCCGTTTCAATTTTTCGAATCGGTCGGTTTCCAGAGAAAAGTCATAGGACACAACCATTTTCATATCTCCATATCCATTCCTTTGGAAGGTGTCCAATATAAAGAATCCCTGATTATCTTCCAGATATTTCCAGCCCCGAACGGGATCACCATTACACAGTTGTGTTGCGATCGTATGATCTCCCAACAGTCTGGAATGAGGTGTGCGATCGAAGCGCATATCCAGGAACACAATATCGATATGGTTCCTTTTCAAAATATCGAGTGCCATATCTCCGGATTTGGCCTGCAGGTAATGAAATCCGGGAATAAATCGTGTAAAAGCATCCAGATATTCATCACCATCTTCAACAATCAATATCTGCAACAAGTTATGAAGCTCCATGCTCACTCCACTGCTTTTTCACGGGGATCTTCTGAAAAATGATTGTCACTGCCTTTGACCATCCTGGAGGAGCTTCCTGGACCTCCAGTGTGCCATGATATTTGGCCGTCAAATCCGCAGTCAATCCCAATCCAGCGTCGACATATCGTCCCCTCAGCAATTCATTGGTCATTTTCTGAGGTGACCGATCCAGAACCCTGACAGCAATCCGTTCAATAAACGTAACGGGATCGATCTGGTCAATCATCTCGAACCCGATCGCTACCGGAATCATATCAAAGGCGATGGCAGACTGGACAGCGTTTCGGATGAGATTGATCAAGATATCCTCAAGATAAAATTGGGGAATCTGTATGTATACATGCCCTGAAACATCTGATCTGAAAAATACCGGATGAAATTTAATCTTTTTGAATGCCGGTTCCTGAATGACACGATGATATACCGACAAGATCATCTCGGAAGTCAACTCCATCCTCAGAAGGCTGTTTATTGTTTGTTTCAACGCATCATACCCTTTTTTATTGATCAGCAGCGAAATATTGTCCAGCATTTTGGATATTTTAACAGATGAATGATGCTGAGGATCCTGTTTTAGTTTCTTCAATAAATGTGTCAGTGATGAGAGCTGCTGAAAACCATGTGAAAGTGGATCCAGAACGGGGTCGGTGGCGGGATTCAGACGTAATCCATGATGACTGGCCATGCGTTGAAGTACATCGATATAATAATAGTATCGACGAATAACTCCCGATTCCTGTTGATCACCTTCCAGTCGCCGGATGCAGTAATCAATCTGTTCATACGGTCGTGAGTCGTGCATCAGCGAGTGGGACAAATTGGATAAAAAGGTTGTGTTATGTTTTAGGATTTCATGATGAATCGAGGAGAGTGTGCGTATGACATCCGGAAAAACTTCCGGATTCATCGTTGCCAACTGCTGAATGGTAATCCATTTGGAGTTTCGGTGGTATCGATAAAGTATGATGAACACGCCAGCGAGGATCACAGATCCGGACAACGCTCCCATGATGATGAAGTGTGTTTCGATCTGTCGTTTCAATCTCTGTGCAGGGATCGTGTTGATGCCTGAAACCGTGGTGTTCAGATAGTTGTTGATCGATTTGTAAGATTCGAAATAATTACCCTGTTCCCATTGGATCCGAGCAAGATGATAGGTAGCTGATCGATGGCCGTGCTTGGCAGCATCCTTGAGGTTTTCGAGTGATCGTTCGGGATAGCCCATCCGATACAACAGAATGCCGCTCTGTTCAAGAACATCCGGCTGAATAGGCTCAAGTTCCAGGGATTTCTCCAGAGCAGCCAGTGCTTCCGGCTCATTTTCCATCAGCAGATGAACTCTCGCTTTCAGGTTGTATAACTCAGGGAGCGGTGATTCCTGTATCATGGAACGGAGTGTTTCCAGAGCAATTTCATATTCCTTTCGATCCAGATAGGCATTGACCATGGCATACTTGCGCTGCTGATCGAAGAGCAATGGCTCGTTATCAATCTGTGCAGTGTGGGGGAGTTGGCTCAAGGTGTTCGCATCGATATCGGAAATCTGCCTCTCCAGATTTGCCACCATCCGGATCGACTCTTGAGCGAAACTGCCGTTGGGATCCGTATCCAGATACCGTTTAAACTCCACCAATGCTTCAGAAAATTGTGCATTCTGAGTGAGTGCCTTGGCTCGAAAGTATCGTAGCTCATTCCATTCCGGACGCAATTGCAGCGCTTGTTCAAATGTTTCAGCAGCCTTGAATCCCAATTTCCCTCCGAAATAATCCAAGTAGAGAAGACCGAGCTGTATTTTCGCCATGGCATTGGAAGGATCTGCAATCCCTGCTCTGATATAGGCTTTTTCTGCATCATCGATCCGTTCCTGTAATAGATATATATCTCCCAATTCAATCAGCGCATCGGCATAAAAAGGACTTTCCATAATCGCCTGATTGTAAAATTGTTCGGCATCCTTGATCCTCCCTTGCGACAACGCCTGCCTCCCTTGATTGCTCAATACTTCCGCTTTTGGCGAAATGGATGAATGAAGAAATGGTGCAATCCGTGCAGCTTCCAGTTCGACATCCAGTTTCAGTAACCGTGTTCGAGCCATCTGACCGAAATCGTCGCTGGTATTGGATGTTTCCACTATCTGATAAATTCGGCGCGCCTCTTCACCATTTCCAGCTTCATAATAAAAATCGGCGATTTCGATTAGAGCGCCCGGTGCAATATCCGGTGATTCTTCAATGAATCGGCGATAATAGAATTCGGCCTCCGGCCAGTTATCCAGGAGTTGATAGGTGCGTGCTATTCGCAACGCGATCGAAGACCAGTTTGGTTTAATAGAATAGGCATGTTCGAGATATACCACTGACAATGACAAATGATCGGCAAAAAACGGATCTGAGCGATATAAATCCGCCAGACTGATACATGCAGCAGCATGATCGGGATCGATTGCCAATGTGATCAGGAAAAACTGCTCCGATGAAAATAAATCTCCTGCTTGGCGATTCATCAATGCAAGATGATAGGCTGCAGAGGCAGAATTGGGATTGATCTGGTAGGCCATGTAAAATGATTGATGAGCGGCTGACTGATCACCTTCCCGCAGATAGGACAATCCCTGTTCAATCAGTTCTTCATCCAGGAATGATCTGTTTCCCGCAATCATACCAGACGGGATCAGAACGAGCAGGATAGATAACAGCCTAAAGGTGCGCGTATTCATCTAAAATATCGGAACACGAAAATTCCTGACTTTCAGTCCCAGTTGATTAAATCTGAGTCGGACTTTTCGCTCTGCATTCGAATCATCCAGCAGGATTTTTGCCATAACCCTGAATTGTCCATTACATACATGGTAGAGTTGCTGATACATCTGCCGTTCCAAATCTCTTGAAACATGATTCAATGATTCCTGGGGTGAGACCAGGATCTTAAATAGATTGACGTGTTGCTCATCTGTGATGGTGTTTTCCGACCATGCCGATCCTTTGATCGATTCCAGTGATGGGGTGGAAGAATCTGATGAACTTGGTGACTTTGGCATCAGAAGTGCGTGGATCCACGCTGGATCCACTTGAAACCGAACCGATTTTGGAATATTGCCATCATGTACCGCCTCCACTGCCTGAACGAGGGTAAATGTGACCAGGTTATGAGTCACCATCGTCAGTTCCCTCAGATTCCCTGGCCAGGAATACTCTGTTAGTAATTTCAAAGCGGGTCGTGGGATATAAATGGCAGGTGAATCGATGGGAGTTTCACTTCCAGTACCCAATAAAATTTTCACTGATACAGGTTGCGATGTGTGTTTTCTTTGGGTTCCGCTGAAGCCGGTCATTATTTCCTGGAGGAGCTGTTGGTGAAAATGGTCATCCAGCGCACGGGTCAACTGCTGGGTTAGCAAAAAATGAAGGTCTATTGGACGATTCTTTAATGCAGGGATTTCAATCCGAGTTGCTGGATTGAGCCTCATATACAAATCCGCTCGAAATCTTCCTTCAGTCACCGAACGCTCCAGTGATGTATTCGTAGCCGCGATCAGCTTCACATCGACCTGGTATTCCTGTGTGCTCCCCAGCGGTCGAACAATTCCATCTTCCAATACCAGAAGAAGCTGCCGCTGGACATCCAGCGATGCATTCTGAATTTCATCGAGGAACAAAGTCCCTCGATTGGCTGCCTGAAACACGCCTTTTCGATCCGTTACCGCTCCCGTATAAGCGCCTTTCACTGCGCCGAACAGATGTGCAGCAACCAGATCGCGGGGAACAGTGGACAGATCCAGGACAACAAACGGACCACTCCGCTTGCTCAATGGATGAATATAAAATCGAGCCAGATATGACTTCCCCGTTCCTGTTTCACCCTCCAGCAAGATGGGAAGAGATCCTTGAGCCAAAATCGTCAATCGACGGCGAATATCCCGCATCGACCGGTCATGCCCCCATAAAATATCTCCTTCTTTTATTGGATCTTTCTGCTTCCGGAGAGCCGAAGTGAGTTGGAGCCGAAGGGATTCGATATCTAGGCGTTCATCATCCAGAAAGGTTGTCAACCCATCAATTCGAAGATCAACGGCATCATTCAGAAATCCGATATCCTCGTAGGAGGTCATCAACATGACCGGCAACTCCGGAAATCGCTCACGGATGGCCCGTAATATCGCCAGACCCTGATAACGCTTCGTTCGTTCGATGTCTTTTGTCTCACGTAAAGGCAGCAATCGGTCCTCGGATGTTTCGAAATGCACATCCAGAAATACCGCATCAATCGAACTCGTTCCATGGAATTCCAGATATTCCAATGCCTCCAATCCATCCTTGAAATGAAGCCGTGGAGAGGCGACAGCAGAAGGGTTTGACACGCCATCGGAAGCTCCCGGAGTAATAATCGAAACCTCGGGCAGGTAACGGGAAATCAGTTGAGAGTACCGATTCTGATCGTCTATGATCAGGATATGTGGATTTGCATTGCCACTATTCATGTCTGATCCGTTCGATCAGGAGGCGGATTTTCTCAGGGACAGCCATGAGATCCTTTCTGACTTGGGCACGATTCAAATGGATCTGAGCGGCTTTGCCTGCCCATGATAATACTCGTTCAATAGCCTGATGCATCTCCTGAATTTCGGGGTCACAACGTTTACGGAACTCTGGGAATCGTGTGATTTCCACCTGATATCTCTCCCATATCGACCGAGCATCCATCATCTGTCCGTGGGTCTGCAGAGTCCGCAACAACCCGTCCTCGACCGCTTGTTGAAACTCCAGATCAGAAGAGTCCATTGGCAAAAATCGTATGGACAGGGTCAGATATTTACCCAGATCATGCTGCAGACGGTGGAGAACATCCAGGAAATCGCATTTTAGTTGTTCAGGTTTTGTTGCCATGTCTGATATTTCTTGATCCTTACTTCAAGCGATGATAATGGGAGTAACCTGAAAATTCAAATGAATCCAATTCTCCTTGGAATAGCAGCAAGAATGAGATACTCTAATCATTCCACCGAAAAAGAGTGGATGGGAGGATGGCATGGATATATATCGTGTGGGCATGTTGCATTTTTCAGATCATTTTGGACAGGATCTGCTCGATCGTCTCAATACACTGACACCATTTTACGATGACCGTGGAAACCATGTAAAAATCGCTGCGGAACACCTTCATATCACGGAGTTAAGCCTGGATTATTCTACTCCCTATCAACTCATTGTCGATCAACGTTCACACAATCTGGACCAAGCGGTTGGAATCTTGAATATTTTTGCCTTTCGTGGAGTAAAAATCATCAATAATCCGTTTAGTTTTCATTACTTCATAAAACGGAAAGATCTTGGATATGCCATGATTCGGGATTTGGGAATTCCTGTCCCTGAAACTTTCATTCTGCCATTGCATACATCACCGGATCTCGGACCGGGTGACTTCAAATTTCATCACTGGGTGAACTGGGGAAAGATTGCACGCCGAATCGGATTTCCCTGTTTATTAAAGCCATCGGACGGAAGAGGCGCCTCTGGAGTTTGTATTGTTAACAATATGGATGAATTAATCACCGAATACAACAAAAGCGGCAGCAGACTCATGATGATCCAGGCTCATATCCGATCCCCCCATCCATGGCATGTCCGATGTTTGTGCATCGGACGCAACATTCTGCCCATTAAATTTGAGTTTGGAACAGGAGATCAGTCCCGGTATATTTTTGATAAAAATTTTCTCGAACCTGATATACAGAATCGAATGATTGAATATTCACAGATTATAAACCGGACGATTGGATATGATGTGAATTCTGTGGAGTTTATCATCGATGCAGATGGAATACCCTGGGCGATTGACTTCACCAATCCCGTCCCAGACTCCAGGCGGGAGGTTCTTGGAGAAATCTATTACGAGCATTATCTATCCGCAATGGGAGATCTGGTTCGAGACACAGCACGAAAACCCCATCCTCAATTCCTTCCAGATCTCAATCATTTTGCCGAGATCGCACGCAGTTCTTACTCCAAAGAAGAAAAAATTCGCCATGCACTGGCATTAACCGCCGATTATTACCAAAGGAAATAATCAAATTCGACTGAATATTCCATCCGTTCCACCTCCTTCGGGTCCCCCAAAAACGGATCTCATGGGCTGATATCGTTGAATGAATGGAAAGAGTGGCGGGATTTGTCTCAGGCCATAAAAAAAGCTTTCGGTTTCCCGAAAGCTTGGAATGGGCGCTGGCAGGCTCGAACTGCCGACCTCTGCCGTGTGAAAGCAGCGCTCTCCCGACTGAGCTAAGCGCCCATCGAAAGTTGGACGTTATCAGTCTTTGAACGTTTCGTCAAGACCTTACTTGTAATATTATTTATCTCCCCAACGTCGCAACCATCACAGCCTTGATGGTATGGACTCTGTTTTCTGCTTCATCGAAAACACGGGATTGTCTGGATTCGAATATTTCATCGGTTGCTTCGCAAATGTCCGGGTATTTCCGCGCCATTTCAGTTTCCAGGTTATGGAAGCAGGGAAGACAATGCAAAAAGATACAATCCGGATTTCCTGTTGCTTCGAACATCTCTCTCGTAATCTGATAGGGTTTGAGCAATTCAATCCGCTCCGGTATTTTATCTTCTTCACCCATCGACGCCCATACATCCGTATAAATTGCATCAACTCCGTCGACACCATCACGGATATCGGATGTCACCGTGATTTGAGCGCCTGTTTCTGTACAGATCGCCAAACATTGATTGAGCAGATTTTCATCTGGAAAGAGGGAATCAGGTGCGACGATTCGGAAGTCCATTCCCATCTTGGCAGATCCAACCATAAGTGAATTGGAGACATTATTTCGTCCATCGCCGACATAAGCCAACGATATCCCTTCCAGTGTGCCGAATTCCTCAATGATCGTTAAGAAATCCGCCAAAATTTGTGTGGGGTGAAATCGGTCGGTCAGTCCATTCCACACGGGAACTCCCGAGTATTTAGCTAATAACTCAACGGTTTCATGAGCGAAGCCCCGAAATTGAATACCATCAAACATCCGCCCCAACACTCTGGCAGTATCCGCAACCGATTCTTTTTTTCCAAGTTGTATATCGCCTTTACCGAGATATTCCGGGTGCGCACCTTCATCGATACAAGCCACGGTAAAAGCACAGCGGGTACGAGTGGATGGTTTTTCAAAAATGAGAGCAATATTTTTACCCTGAAGATTTCTGCTGAATACACCCGAATATTTATCTTGCTTTAATTTCAGCGATAGATCCAACAGGTATTTTATTTCCTGGGGACTGAAATCGAGGAGTGTTAATAAGCTTCTATTTTTAATATTAAATGCCATCGTCAATCTCCTTAATTAGAACAGATTCTGTATTCAAAACGTTCTTCCTGTGTCTTGGCATATTCATCCAGATTGAATCTCCGTGTGTGGTTTATCAAAAGTCTCTGATTCCATCGGCGTTCCTGAAATGCCAATTGATCATCACGAGTTATATCGAAGCAGTCGCATTTGTTCAAGCGCTTATGTTTGGGGGGTAAAATATAACATGATGGTGCAGAAGGATACCTTCTGAATAGACAAACTTTCCAGAAAAGAAATCCATCTGATCCAGCCAGGGTAAAAAAATCCGATCTCCCTCCCAGAGTGGAATATCCAGAAGGCTATGATTATTAATCCAAGCCAAAGAACCTTCTGAAGAAGAATGCAAGCGACCCGAAAACTTGGTGATTAAAAAGACAAACACAAGCCAGTCGTTCATGCCATCAAAGTCAGGAAACGTCAAGATACCTTTGAGAATGGGATGATGCACCTGAAGTCCACTCTCTTCAAAAACTTCACGGATAATACATTCTTCCGGCGTCTCATTCCGTTCCATCTTGCCACCCAATCCATTCCACTTTCCCAAATGGATATCGTTCTGCTTCTTATTGCGAAACAACATCAACGTTTTCTGGTCATGACGGATGTATCCGAGTGTGGCGTTGATCGTCATGGCTGTCGCAAAACCGGATCATTCAGTTGTTTCATCACTGAGTGCTTCTTTTGGAAATAGATTCTTATTTTCTGTATCAGTGGATTCAGCAGTAGATCCCTTTTTTCTTCTGGAAGGAAGTGTGCTCTTGGATGAAGTGGATCGTTTTCGAGTGGTTTCTCCTGATTTGGGAGAAGCCTTTCGTTTAGTGGGAGGTGTTTTTAGGGAGACAGTGGAATCCTTGTCTGAGTTATCAGTCGGAGGTGTTTCGGTTCGTACCGAGTTGGTTTCAAAGTTGGAAGGCAGAGAAACAGACCCTTTATCCGGTAGAGTCCGTGGGGATTCATTTATGGCATCAATCGTTGTGTTTACCATGGAAATCGGTGGCTGATCCGGTGTGATGGCCGTTCCGATGTAGTCCAACTCCTGAGGTGTTGTTACTGTGATCGGGGCAGGTGCAGAAACTGGAGTGATATCTCGTTTAACACGTTCTGGAAACTGTTTTGGGGAATGGATTTCATCTCGCTTGGGTCGATCCTGAGATGAGGATTGACCCGGTACAGCATCGCGCCTGGTACGATCCAATTGTGGTCGACCTTGATGCCTCTGATTCATGGGTTGATGATTGGGTGATCGTGGACCAGAATGATGTTTGGAGTAGTTTGGTTGATGATTATCACGGGAATCGGATGGATTCTGGCTGAGAGGTGGATCATTTCTGATGTCCCGTTGTTGAAAGTTCTTACGAAATTCCTGAGACTCATTTGACTGTTGTCGTGGTCTTTGCTGAACTCTCTGCTGGTTCCGATCGTTATTCCGATTATGTTTCCGCTCTGCTTTTTTAACTCGATAATGATTCATCGCTTCTTCATCATCCGGATCTGGATGATCTCGGGGTAATCCACGGTATTGAGGATGTCCATCGGTCTGGTAATAGATGCGGGACAAATATTCCTGATTGCTGTCCGGCTGATTCGGATTCGTTTTTTTATTGTTACCACTGTTCCCCTTGTAGAACTGCATGGGAATCATGCATCTGGGACACATGGGAGGGATATTTGTTTGGGCGGTCAGAGTGCTCCCACATATATCACATAGATAATAGCCCTTTGTTCGGTTGGAACCGTGATTACTGGTGTTTCGATTTCCGTAATTATCGAAATTACGATAATTGCCATCATGCTTGGGTGGATACTTTTTTGAGATCAAATCTTCCTCCTGAAGTAAATGCAGATTTTTTCGTTAATTATCTAACCGTTGCCGAATACTGACAACGATGAGGTTGAATATATATTCGACACTTACAGTCAACCGAAAAATGCGATAATCATTTTCATATTGGCAACATCATATGCCATAGTTGTCATGGGTGTGTCGTCCGTAGAGTTTGCAGCAGCACTCTAACGTGAATCTGCTCGATAATACCCCTTTGATTCATTGATCCGAACTTTGAAAAGTTCCATCAAAGTTCGCGGATAATCTGATAATTTAATTCGGGAATCACCCGAATGACTCCAATGAACCGGCACTTCTACTACCGAATATCCATGCTTACGAGCAATATGCAAGATCTCAAAATCAAATCCCCATCGCTCGTTTCGCTGGAGTGGAAAAATGTTTCGGGCTGCGTTGCCATTGAAAAGTTTGAATCCACACTGGGTGTCCTTGATGCCTTTAAGTGCCGGGACGACCGTCTGAATGGCTTTGTTTGCCAGACGACCAAGCCATATTCTATACCAAGGTTGCTTGATCTGCAACTGCGATTCCGCCATTGCACGAGAGCCAAATGCGATATCCTGACCTCGATCCAGGTAAGGTTTCAGTAGATCATAATCCTCAATGGGAGTAGAAAGGTCTACATCAGTAAACAATACCATCTGACCCTTGGATTCGAGGACACCGTGACGAACTGTGTACCCTTTGCCTCTGTTTTCTCCGTTGGTTAACGCTCTAATACGGGAATCTTCTTGAGCGAGTTTCCGAATTATCTCTAACGTCCCATCCCGTGAACCATCATCAACCGCAAGAATTTCAAAACTGATGTTCCGCTTTTCCATGGCGGTAATAATTGTCTTAATACAATTCGCAATATCTGCTATCTCATTATATGCCGGTATGATGATACTCAATTCCAACCGAAAACCTCCTTAATAAACGTCCCTCTCAACCCCAAATATATACTATCATACTTCAGAATCGGATAAAACATAAATCATCCAGTCTATTGCATTGCTGAGTAGAAACCGACATTTTAACCTCGAAGGAATACCCACTGGAGCACACTCAAACAAAACCTCCCGATCATCGTTACTTCCTGCCAGATAGCCATAATAGGGATTCTGCGCCGAAGCTTATTTCTTTTCAGTAAAGCAGTTTCATTCAGCCTTGCTTTGAGGAAAAAATTCGATAAGATATCGTGTATTATAAGGATTCCAGCCGATTGGAGTTCATTCATTCGATCAGGAGATATCTCAATGGAATTCTACAATTTTGTCAGTCTCACCGGTTCATTCACATTGATTGGTATCGCATGGCTTTTTTCGAACAACAGGGCTCAAATAAATTGGCGGGTTGTGGTATGGGGACTCCTTATTCAGTTCATTTTCGGGCTGTTTATCTTTACTGTCCCTGCCGGCATCACCGTATTCCAGATTATCAACGATGGTGTTGTCCGCGTATTGAATGCGGCGGGAGCTGGTTCCGAATTTTTGTTTGGTAGACTGGCTCTTCCTCCAGGCACATCTGACTCCTCCGGCCAACCTTCACTTGGTTTCTTCCTGGCATTTCAAGGATTTCCTACTATTATTTTCTTCTCAGCACTAATGGCGATTTTGTACTACTACAATATTCTCCCATTTATCATCCGATGTTTCGCCCGGATTTTTACAAAGTTGATGGGCGTTTCCGGCGCAGAATCATTATGTGCGGCGAGTAATATTTTTGTGGGTGTTGAATCAACTCTGACCATCAAACCCCACCTTAAAAATATGACAAGATCTGAATTATGCACAGTACTGACCGCGGGTATGGCGACTGTTGCATCCAATGTCCTCGCGGTTTATGTCTTTTCATTACAGTCTCTGTTCCCAACGATTGCAGGTCATCTTATCTCCGCATCGATCATGTCAGCACCAGCAGCACTCCTGATGTCCAAACTTCTTTTTCCAGAAACCGGCCACCCGGAAACACTTGGACGTGATGTTCATCCGCACTATGAACGTGAGCCTGACGTGTTCACTGCAATCATTAATGGAGCAAACACGGGTCTTCAGTTGATCTTCGGCATTGCAGCGCTGCTGATGGCGATACTCGGAATCATCAGTTTATTTGACCTCATTCTTGGCGAAACGGGCGCAGTGATCAATACCATATTCGGATGGCATGGAACCTGGTCACTGAAAACACTCATGGGATATTTGTTTTATATTCCCACGTTGATTATTGGCATTCCCATTTCTGATGCACTCCAGATCTCCAGCATCATCGGTGAGCGGATGATCGTGACAGAACTCATTGCATATCAGGACCTCTCCAGACTGATCGCAGCCGGCATGGTCAATCATGCCCGTTCCATTGTTATCACCACCTATGCTTTATGCGGATTTGCGCATATCGCCTCGATTGCTATCTTTGTTGGTGGAGCATCCGCACTGGCTCCAGACCGAACCCGGGATATCGCATCAGCCGGCCTTCGCGCACTGGTTGCTGCCACTCTCGCATGCCTTCTGACTGCATGTGTTGCCGGAACTTTTTTCAATCAATCATCCATCCTGCTATCTCATTAAAATTAAAAACAATGTACCCATTCACCATTTTCAGCAACCATCCATCGTTTTTACCTGGATAATGCGATGCACCTTTTTCAATACTCTTGTTTCACACTGGCCATTGGAGTAGATTTCCACTGATGACCTTGAGTGACGCAATTTAATTGCCAACTTTCTCGGGCAATCTGTTGATCAGTTGAGTTATGGAGCATTACCGGTTGTGAATTTAGCAGCGAAGACAGGAAAAATCGTTGTGGTCATGCCAGCTTATAACGCGGGGGAAACACTGACCAAAACATACAGCGAAATCCCCACTGGATGGGTGGATGAAGTCATTTTAGTGGATGATTGCAGCCAGGATAATACGTTGGAAATCGCCAAATCCCTCAATCTGAAGTGTTTTACACATCGATGGAATCGAGGGTATGGGGGCAATCAGAAAACATGCTATAATGCGGCACTGGAGTCCGATGCATCGGTGATCGTCATGTTGCATCCGGATTACCAATACGATCCCCAGATCATCCCAGATCTCGTAATTCCGATTCTAACGAATAAAGCCGATGTCGTGTTCGCATCACGATTTCTGGGTAATCCATTGAAAGGAAACATGCCTTTTTATAAATATCTTTCAAACCGAATCCTGACAGCAATCCAAAATATGGTCCAACATACCCGCTTTTCAGAGTGTCACACCGGATATCGTGCTTACTCCAGAGAAATCCTCGATGCCATCCCGTATGAACGCAACTCCGAAGGATTCGTATTTGACAATGAAATTATCGGTCAGTTTCTGCTTGCCGGAGCTCGTTTTCAAGAAGTCCCGGTCACAACTCGATATGCGAAAGACTCATCAACCGTTTCATTCAAAGCATCCATACAGTATGGGGTGGGTGTGTTGTGGACTCTTCTGAGGTACTATCTCCATACTCATCACATCATCAAGTGCATGAAACTTGATTTTCCCCCCCAAAAACACCTATGACTCGATCGGTATCCAAAAATATTCTCCGGGACCGCGTGAAAAAACACTTCGATGAAATCGCTCCCGAATACGATCATTTTAAGCATAAGGCATCCTATTATCATCAACAGGTTAAAGTATTGCTTAAAGAATTATTGGAAGATATAGATCAAGAATCGGTTCTGGAGATTGGATGTGGTACGGGTGCATTGCTCGCTGATCTGGCTCCAAGGCGTGGACTGGGAGTGGATATCTCGGACAAGATGATCGAGTTCGCAAAAACCCGATGGAAAAACCGTTCAGAATTGACCTTTGAAGTAGGGGAAGCGGAGACAATTGAACTCCATCAGGATTGGGATATCATTATCATGGCCGATGTTCTGGAGCATCTGTACGATTCCGAAACCGCAATAACTCATCTCGCATCGATTCTAAGGCCTGAAACGAGATTGATTATCACATGGGCAAATTCGTTTTGGAGTCCGCTGCTTCATACTCTGGAATGGTTGAAACTAAAAATGCCGGAAGGGGATCATCAATGGGAATCTCTGGAAGCGGTGCTCTCCAAGCTCCAACATAATAACTTCACCATTCTCTGTGAAGGAACCCGCTGTCTGATCCCGGCTCATCTTCCACTGGCTGATAGGATCAATGCCCACTTCCACCGATATCCGATCATCCAGCGATGGGGTCTTATCCGATATATTGTCGCTCAAAAGTAAACTGTCAGCTCACAGAGACCATCCTCTCCCATTATCACAATTCCGGATTGGCATACTTCTCTATCTCACATACCGCATCGATACCACCGCGAGTGGCATAGCTTGTTTTCAATTTCATCCATCTGGGTTTGAGCACATCCCAGATATCAAGGAATAATCGATTTGTAGCATGTTCCTGATATATTCCGACAGAGCGATAAGATACAAGATAAAGCTTCAAGCTTTTCAATTCAAGACATTGATTATAAGGGATATATTCAATCACCAGAGTTCCAATATCCGGTAAACCGGAGAAGGGACAGACTGCAGAAAATTCGTTTGTAGTATACGTGATTCGCTGAGTCTCACCAGAATATGGAAAAGTTTCCAAAAGGTCCCGTCTGATGTGATCTGGCTGATCAAAGGACAATGTAAAGCTGGATATCGGCATCATGATTCATCTCCTCACTCACCCAGTCATATCACATTCTACATCTGAATGGAAAGCAATGGAGTGCCCATAACCGTTTCAGATAAAAGATTTTTTTGTGAGAAATCTTTCTGATTCAGTGTCGAATATCATTGCAAAGGCACTATTATCCCGGTATGATGTTCCATGATGGAGCCATTGGATACACCGAAAAATATTCAGCCTCAATTGAAGTTCACGCCAGCACATATCGTGTTGATCGGTCTTTTATTTCTTGTGCTCACAGAAGTTTTTCTCATTCTGAGACCGTATCTGAATACCATAATCATGGCTGTGATTCTGGCTTCCATCTTCTTCCCGCTGCATCGAAAAATCCAACATCGCCTCAATAGACCCAATATGGCTGCATTAACGTCGTGTATCATTCTTGTCATTGTTGTTGTGATGCCGATTACTCTGGTGTTGAGTGCGTTGCTGAAACAAGGAATATCGTCCTTTAATGCCATTCAGGCATGGCTTTCTGCCGGGAATCTCGAAAAACTGCTGCAACATCCAACTTTCTCTAAATTCTTAGGTTACTTTCAAACCCGTTTTCCTGCCTTCAATATGACAGAATGGAAACTGGATCAAAATCTCATGAACATCTCCGCTTCCGTTGGAAAATTTTTGCTCGATCAGGGAGGCAGTATACTGGGAAATGTGACTGGATTAATCGGAAAATTTTTTCTGATGGTATTTGTCTTCTTTTTTGTAATTCGGGATGGCGAGCGTATTCTCACTGGAATACTTCACCTCCTTCCATTATCAAGCTCCCAGGAAACTCAAATCATTACAAAAATAAGAGCGGTTTCCCGTTCCGCTATCCTTGGCACACTGGTTACCGCATCAGCCCAAGGAATAGCAGGTGGGATCGCTTTTTGGATTTCAGGTCTGCCGGGTTTATTCTGGGGTTCCATGATGGCTTTCGCCTCATTAATTCCTGTGATTGGAACGGCACTGATATGGGTTCCTGCTGCTGCGTACCTTTTTCTGTCCAGCCGCATAGGCATGGGAATTTTTTTGATCGTATGGAGTATGCTCGTGGTGGGATCGATTGATAATTTTTTGCGTCCCCTCTTCATGAAAGGCTCTGCCGGCATGAGCACTTTACTGATCTTTTTTTCAATTCTTGGGGGGATCAATATGTTTGGATTGATCGGAATTCTCTATGGACCTTTGATTTTCGGTCTGGCGATGGTCTTGCTGTATATCTATGAACTGGAATTCGCCTCGTTTTTAAAATACCAGGATAACGCCTGAATTCTTATAATGACCGATCTTTAGTAACCCTAATTATCAGCAACAGGATCCGACGCCCAACCGCACGTCAAATCCACCGCCAAACCATCGACTTTCATGATAATCGACTCGAATCTTACCGTGAATTCGCGACAGTTGACTCAATCCTTTATCCAATGCCACCTTGAGCCCGTCAACATTGATTATCTCATCGCTTTTCATTGACTCTTCCAGAGCCATGCCTATGGAGGGACCTCCTCAGCCATATCCTTTGATGTACAAACGAAACAATGGATTTTCCGACGGGTTTTCCGCAAGCAGCTTAGTCATTTTCTCTTTTGCCCGGCTGGTAATGTCCACCAGGTTCTCAGTTTTATTTTCTGTTTCTTTATCCATATACTCCTCACATTTCATTAATTTAAAATCTAATATGTTCTGTGTTCCTGATAGAATCGCTCCGCGACTCTTTTCATCCTCACTTGAACCGGCCACCTCCATTGCATGAACCACTCTGCACTTGAGTTGGCTGCATGGAAGCAAATCGAGATATCAAACGACGTATGTTGTGACTTCCACAATCAGGACATGCAATGTCATTCTCGGTGGAGGTTTTCCATTGCAGTTTACTGAATACGTTGGAGCAGATTTGACATTGATATTCGAAAATCGGCATAGAAACCTCCATTAAAGCGAAATGCTCGCTTGAATCGTGTTCAAGATATCTTGTTTCGAGTGAAAACCTGTGATCACTTTGATAATCTGGCCTTCATTGAATAACAACATCGTTGGAATTGCTTGAATTCCCAATGCTTGAGCAATCATCGGATTTTCATCGACATTGACTTTACCTATTGTCAATTTCCCTGCCAGTTCACCGGCGACTGCCTCCAATATTGGGCTCAACATGCGGCAGGGGCCACACCATGGCGCCCAGAAGTCAACCAATATTGGAGATTCACGATTCAGGACATGCGTTTCAAAATCACCGTCCGTGAGACTCAGAATCCCGGTGTTCGGAGTCCTGTCAATCGGCATATTTTTCGTTGATGAATTCATATTTGTCCACTCCCGTTTGAAACTTGAAACATCTTCATAACCCTGACAGTTAGTCGATTCCCGGGAAAAAAGGTTACAATCGATTCCTGGATCTCCACACATCAAAAACCGTATCACAGGATGGCATTCATGTTTCGTCCGTTCTGTTCTTTTTGATTAATTCATCCCAGTTGATCGTAGGAATCACTCCGTCACCCATTTCTGTTTTTCGCATTCGGTACAAGTCGATTGTTTTGTGCAATGTACCGTATAATGCACGGCATTCCGGATTTTTTTCAAGTAATGCTTCAGCTATTTTCAATCGTTCCGGGGAGATATCTCCGTCAACGAGTTCATTGATAAGCTCGATGATCTCCTGGCATGATAGCTCATTGTCAGATGGAATGCTCATGTTGAATCCTCGATTTTGATTGATGTACATATGACTCCAATTGATCCCGAAGATACATCCGCGCCCGATGAAGCCGAACCTTCACATTTGTGGCACTGATTCCCAATGCATTTGATGTTTCTTCTGTACTTAAACCCTCAATATCCCGCATCAGAAAAACAATCCGATAAAGGTCGGGGAGACGTGAAATCGCGTGATCCAAAGCCGTTCGCAATTCATCGTTAAGAGCCTGTGTCAAGGGGTTGAGCGACCAGTCTGTTGGATGCAATACCGAGCTGTCATGCGGGAGTTCTCCCAACACTTCCAAAGAAGAAGATTCGACTGCCATTGCATTCTGTTTCCGTTGCCGGGAGAGGCACGTATTTGATGCGATACGGTATATCCATGTCATGATCTGCGCTTCTCCACGAAACTGATCCCAGTTCTTCAAAGCGCTCAATGCCGTTTCCTGGAGCACCTCTTCGGCATCATCCGGATTGCCGCACATTCGCCATGCAATCCGGAAAATTCGTTCTTTTTCATGTTCTAGTGTTTCTTTTAGTAGTTCAGGTGATTTTGCCATCAGTGTCCTCCCATTTGATCTCCAGATTACATTGAGATCAAACGGGAGGCAAGCTTTCTGAGCTACTTGAAACCCAGCTTACGGAAAAATACCATCGCCGGACACCAGTCAGTGAACGCAGACTGAAACAGGTTCAGACCGATGAATCCAGTAAAAAAAAGCCAATAGTGACTATACAATGCGCTCAAGATGACGGTTAACATGATAAGAAAACCAGCCAAAGCGCGTAAGGCTCGTTCCACTGTCATACGATTTCATCTCCTACCATATGATGTTTGCTGACGCCTCCCATCGGATCCTTTCGATACAATAACCAGTAGATGAGAGGAACGACAACCAATGTAAACAACGTAGATGCAAATATACCGAAGATAAATGTCCATGCGAGTCCCGAAAAAACAGGATCCAATGCAATCACCCATGCACCCATGATCGCCGCGCCAGCCGTCAAGGCGATGGGACGGAACCGAACTGCCCCGGATAGAATGATGGCCTCGACCATGGAGTGACCCTCGATCAGGCTTCGATGGATAAAATCGATGAGAATAATGGAATTTCTGACGACAATTCCGGCCAGAGCAATAATCCCGATCATACCGGTAGCGGTGAAAAAAATGGGATCAGAATATCCGTCAACCGGTTTTGCAAACAGAAGATTCAATATCCAGAATCCGGGTAATACCCCAATCAGTGTCAATGGAATGGCAGACATGATGATCATGGGCAATGTTAATGACTGGGTTTGAATGAGCATGAGGATGTAGATTCCGACGAGTGCTGCCAGAAATGCCAATCCCAGATCCCGGAAAACGTCCAACGTAATCTTCCATTCCCCCTCACCTCGCCAATTGACATTGAACTGGTCCAGTTTCGGTTCATATTTCACGGCGGATTGCATGGCAAAAATCGGCTGATAAGGCGATACACCGATCACATCCGCAATGACATACTGAACGCGATGGCTGTTTTTATGATAGATCGTTTTGGGAGCGGTTGTTCTCTTGACCTGAGCGATCTCAGATATCGGAACCATGGAACCGTCCTGCGCACTGATGCGAAGTTGGCCGATTCGGTCAATTTCTGATCGTGCGCTGAGAGGTAAGCGGAGTATGATCTGGAGTGGATTACGCTCGCCCGGCACATGCATCGTACCAGCCGGCATGCCTAGCCCAGCCAGAGAGATCGTCTGAGCAACTTGCTCCGTACTGATCCCATGTAACATCGCCTTTTCTTTATCTACCTCGAATATCACTCGTTCCTGATCGGATTCCAGATAGGTATCCACATCATAAATGCCTGGGGTTTTCCGGAAAATCGTCTCCAGTTCCCGTGTTGCCCCATGAAGCTGATCGAGTGTGACCCAGGGTTTACCATAGATTTCTCCAACAACCGTTGCCAGAACAGGTGGTCCGGGCGGAGGCTCCACAATTTTGATGTTGGCATCGTATTTTTCCGCGATCCGAGTCAGATCATTTCTGATCCGAAGTGCAATGGCGTGGGTTTTTTCCTTTCGATGCTCTTTGGGAGTCAGATTCACTCGGATATCCGCAACATTATTCCCCTGGCGCAGAAAATAGTGTCGCACCATTCCATTGAAATCAAATGGTGATGCAGTTCCGGCATAAAGTTGAACGCTGCTGACTTCGTTAACAGTACACAGATACCATCCCAGATCACGTGCCACTGCTTCCGTTTTTTCCAAAGTCGTACCCTCCTGCATGTCGATAACGATCTGTAACTCATCCTTATTGCCATAAGGCAACATTTTCAGGGGCACCATTCCCGCAAAAACCAAAAGCAGAGAAAAGATCAGTGCAGCTACCATAATCATCATGAAACCCCATGCCCGACCGGGTGTTTTAAGGAGTGTGACCATCAGAGAGCGGTACGCTTTATAGATATGAGTCTGCTCGATAGGGGATGATCTATGAGTGACATTGTATTCATGTTTCAACATGTGAAATGTTGCCCATGGCGTAACGGTAAACGCGACGACAAGGCTCATCAGCATCGCCATTGAGACATTGAATGGCATCGGCTGCATATATGGCCCCATCATTCCGGTCACGAAAAACATCGGGATGAATGACATGATAACTGTAAATGTGGCGAGAATCGTTGGTGGACGGACCTCCTCGACTGCAACCAGCGTGGCTTTCATGGGAGGATGTTTTTTCAATTGAAAATGCCGAAAAATATTCTCCACATCGACAATGGGATCGTCCACCAACAATCCTAACGACAGGATTAACGCAAAAAGAGTGACTCTATTTATCGTAAAGCCAACCAGAGTATCTCCGATCAATGTGAATGCCAGAGTCATTGGCACGGCGAGTGCTACAATCAATGCCTCCCGAACTCCAAGTGCAATGGCAAGAAGCACCACGATTGTCATGACTGCCAGCAGAAGATGCTTGACAAGTTCATTCACCTTTTCATTAGCCGTTTCACCGTAATTTCGAGTGATGATCACATCTACGCCATCTGGTATCACGGTTGCCCGGAGTCTGTTTCCCAGGGCAATGATCTTATCAGCAGCGGTGACTGCATTTTCACCTTTTTTCTTGGAGATTGCCAGGGTGACAGCCGGAATCAACCGACCGACTTCCCGTTCGGTAAAGCTTTCTTCCCGTGCTGGTCCATATCCATGCCACGTATAGCTCGTAACCTCCGCCGGTCCATCCAGCACAGTGGCAACATCCTTGAGATAAACGGGTTTACCATCAAAGACACTCACCACAAGATTTTCGACATCATCGACGCTCCGTAAAAATGTACCCGCTTCAAAAAGCACGGATTTATTCGAGATAATCTGTTCACCGGCCGGATAATCAGCGCCAGCTCCTTGAATGATCTGCGCGATCATCAGGGGACTGAGATGACGGGATTGAAGTAAATCCTGATCCAGTTCCACACGGACTTGCCGCGATCGGCCGCCTGAGATGAATGACTTCCCAACAGAAGGGATTTCCTGAATGGCATATTGCACTTCTTCAGCAATCCGGCGCAGATCATGATCACTGTATTGTTCAGAAGCCAATGTCACCGTAACAATGGGCACATCATCGACTTCGATCGGCTTCACAACCCACCCTTTCACTTCTCCGGGTACCTGATCGATACTGGACTGAATCTTGTTGTAGAGCTTTACAAGACTCCTCTCCCGATCTTCGCCGACATAGAACTGGACGGTGATGATGCCGATTCCCTGGCGTGCCATCAAATACACATTTTCCACTCCATCAATCTCCATGAGGAGTTTTTCCAGATGAGCACCCGCGAG
This sequence comes from uncultured bacterium, assembly GCA_964512995.1. Classification (GTDB taxonomy): domain Bacteria; phylum CSSED10-310; class CSSED10-310; order CSSED10-310; family CSSED10-310; genus CAZELM01. Next base: position 44,505 of record CAZELM010000015.1, on the reverse strand, counting down.
TGATTCAACTTCATCGGGTTCCAATCCCGGCATCCGAATCATCACATCGGCCATTGGCACTGTGATCTGCGGTTCTTCCTCTCTGGGAGTAACCCACAACGCGATAACTCCCACAAAAAAGGAGACAATGATAAAAAGCACAGAGAGATGTGATGTCAGAAACAGCTTGACAATTCGTGATGTCAGGCTCATTTTTTCATGTTCCATGTATCATTCCTCCCGTACTTCAGAGACAGCGACAACGTCTCCAGATTCCAATCCGGAAAGAATCTCTATTTTGCCATCCCTCTCGATACCGGTACGGACCATCCGTGTTTCAATCCTGTCACCGATTACCACACGAACCATCTCCAGTTGACCAACCCGGTAGACAGCAGCCGGATCCAGAAGGATCATTTGACGTGTGTCTGAAGGCAGATAACATCGTCCAAAAGTACCGGAACGCAAACCCGGCTGCTGTTCCAGACTGATTCTGACCATAAATGATCGAGATCGGGGATCGGAACTGGGTATGATTTCATCCACTTTGCCCGGTATTTCCTTTTCAAGGGAATCCACCTTCACCATAAGCGTTTTTCCGATCACGACAGAATTCTGCTGCGTTTCTGGAATAAAAACATCGAGGAGCAATTGATCTGGATCCTCAATACGCAACAGAGGAACTCCCGGATTTGCGATCGCTCCTTCTTCTGCCATTTTCTCCACAACGATACCGCTGTAGGGCGACCGGAGTTCAGTGAATCCCAACATGACATTCAGCTCCTTGATCGCATTTTCCGCTTCTTTGACTTTTGCCAATGACATTTCATACTGAGCCTCCGCATGTTCAAACTCCGCCTGTGTCGCAGCACCGGTCTGGATGAGCGATTGATATCGCTTAAATGAATTATCTGATTGAACGAGGGCGGCTTGTGCAGCTTCATAACCAGATTGTGCCTGACCCAGCTTTGCTTTCAGATCCCGGTCATCCAGCGTGATCAATAAATCATTGGCCTTCACCTTATCACCTGGTTTGACATGTATATGCTTCACATGTGCGGGAACCTTTGCCGTAATATAGGTTTCTTTGCGGGAGGAGATAGTACCGACAGCAGTCTCGAATTCATCCACCATCGTCTGTTCAATAGTAATTGTTACTAAATTGGTAATATCCGGTTTCTCTGGAGTGGTGTTGCCGGGAGGTACGCGATGACCCAAGTATCCCTGCATATCCAGAAAAAAAACGATTAAAATTACAAACACAATCCCAGCGCCAATATATCGTCCTTTTTTGCTCTCACTCATTCAAACCTCCTGTTTCCAAAGTTGAATCACTCAATCCGATCCATGAATCATGGAATGGGGCATTTTTCTGGCTCCAACAATCGCGAATATAAATGGCCCACTGATTTGCATAGCGAAGCATTTCCCATGAGCAGATCGTGTTTTGCCTGCATCCGATTGAATTTGGCATCTGCCAAAGCCAGCTCAGTGTTTAATAAATCTACGATATTGGATGCTCCTTGCCGATATCGCTCTTCCAGTATCCGCAGACCCTCTTCAGCCTGATTAACTGCTTCAGAAGCCACTTCCAGTTGCTTCTGAGCAGCGGCCAACTCAAAATATGCCTTCCGTACATCCAAAGCGATCATATTCTTTTTGGATTCATATGATTTCTGATCACGCATCAGGTTGTATTGAGATTGTTTCATCCGACGATAATCTCCGGTACCATTAAACAGATTCAATCCAAAGGATAATGCGACCGTCATCGAATCATCCCCGTCTGAGACAGGACTTGTGCCGTGATATTGATAGGCTATCTGAGCATTGATATTTGGCAGAAAGGGTGCTTTAGCCAATTTTACTTTTAGGTCAGAAAATTCAACCTGTTTCTGATGAGAAATCAAATCAGGATGATCGGAATTCGCCCATTCGATCAATTTCTCCAGAGAAATGTCCGGACAAACACCTCCATCCAAATCTCCGCTGGGATAATATCGCCCGTCCGGACTCCCCAAAATCGTGTTTAGTCCTGCGAGCGCTATCTGAAATTGATTCGTCGCTCTGATCTCACGTTGTTGGAGTTCAGACAGGTGGACTTTCGCCTGCAACAAATCAGATTTGATCACCATTCCCTGATCAAAGCGCTGCTGAATCATCACAAGGTTTGTTTCTGCAATTCCCACAGCTTCTTTTGAAATTTTCAGACCTTCTCTCGCCAGCAGCGCTCCTAAATACGTTTTCACGGTCTCATGAAGGATATTCTCAATGCCATTTTTCCCGAGAGCTATTGCTTGTTCATATCCCTTTTTGGCCAGTCGATACCCAATCATTTCACGCCCGCCATTGAAAATGGGCTGCGTCAGGTTGAGTGCAGTACCATAATCAGAAATCCAGTCAGGATGATTTAATTTCTCGGGATCAAAGTCTGATGGAGCAATCTCCGCATGGTTCAGATTCAGTCCGAAAGCAGAAACTTGCTGATTCGTACGAACAAATGTCTGTTCAACATCGAACCGTGGTGAAAATTGCGATGCTGCCATTCCGATCTCTTGATAAGCAGCATTCACACCTAAACGCATGGAAGCCAAATCCAGATTGGATTCATATGCAATACGAACGGAATCAATGAGCGAAATATAAACCGAAGTGTCATCCGAAGCGTTAACAGAAGGGATTAGAATGAAAGCTGAAAGAATAATCATGAGATGTTTTAGAACCATACTTGTCCTCCTATCGTAATCCGCTGAGTATTTCAGCTCAAATTTAGAGCTGTTTCCACAGAAAAGGTTACAGCCAACTCCATTGGATTAATAATTCATCAAGATATCATCGACAAGCCATATAACTCCATGCACTTCGATTTTTTGCCGGAATTACGTTACAACGGTATGTGGATTGATCTAATGTTCATCTGCCGTTGCTGAATCAGATATTTTCTATTTTAGAATCTACGCTGGCGTCAAACAATAGCCATTTTACTCGAAAAATTTCTAGCTCTTTTAATCATTACTTTTGGTATAATGCTAGGAAGAAAGAGGTGGGAGGGTGTTTATGCGAATAATCATCGGATCGGATCATGGAGGATATGAGTTAAAACAAGCGATCAGCGACTATCTGAAGTCTCTTCAGCATGAAATTGCAGATGTTGGTTGTTATTCAATAGATGCGGTCGATTATCCCGATATCGCCATCCTGGTAGCGAGAGGTATCACGGATAAAACAGCGGATGTTGGAATAATGATCGATGGAGCGGGAATTGGAAGTTCGATCACAGCCAATAAAATCTCGGGTATTCGAGCTGCCTTGTGCAATGATATATATACAGCAGGAAATGCTCGGGAGCATAATGATGCAAATATGCTTATCATGGGGTCGATGGTTATCGGCGTCGGAAAGGCTAAACAAATTGCTGAACGATTCCTGAGCGCCAGATTTGAAGGAGGGCGTCATCAGCGCCGGGTGGACAAAATCAATGTCCTGGATGAAACCAAATCACGTATCAGCCCAGCGAGTCCTGATCTGCCAATGATCATTCGAGAAATTGTCCAGTCGATCATTCGCGATAATGAGGGGACAAGTTCGAAGAAAACCCTTTCTTCTGTCATCCAGACCAGTAACCGGATAGACCCTCCCAATCTGATCAATGAAGACTATCTCCGTAAAGCACTCGATAAAGGGATCAAACAGATCCAGTTACCATCCAAAGTCATTGTTACGCCATTGGCCCGAGATTTTGCTCGAGACCATGGCATGAGTATTACCTGGGATTAAAGACGATGAAAACACCCAAGGTATCCATCGGTATCGGGAAACATCTTAAATTTTCACCAGGAGATCAGATTTTCCTGCAAGGGGATACTGGATCAGAAATGTATGTGGTGGCATCCGGACAAATCCGTATCTTCTTATCGACGCGTGATCAATCCATCACATTGGCAATTTTAAAAAAAGGTGATTTTTTTGGAGAAATGGCGTTACTGGAAAATCTCCCACGCTCAGCAGGTGCGGAAGCATTGGTCGAAACCGAGTTGATTGCATTGGAAACGAATGATTTTAAATTTCTCATTCAGCAGCATCCGGAGATCGCACTTAAAATTCTCGCTCGTTTTTCCAATCGATTGAGAGCTGCCGATCAATTGATCGGGTTGCTTTTGATGGGAGATGTCAGCGCTCATGTACTGCACTGTGTTGTCCATCGATTCGCAAAACAGTTCGGAATGCACAACAAGTGGCCCAAAGAATGCCTCCTTTCAGCAACGATCGAGGAATTGGCAGAGGAGATCGAAGGTGATTTCCAGGATATTTCAAAAGTGTTTGAAGAGCTGAGCAAGATCGGAATGGTTACGCAGAAATCAGACGGGATCCACTTCAAACGGCTGAATAAACTGAAATATTATTTTGAACATTTCGGATGGAAACCACCCAAATAAGCCGGTTCCCGCTCATATGAAATGAAAATGGGTATTCCCGAAAAGTTTCTGGCAATTCATCCGATGGCTATGTTTCAGAAAATCGAACTCTATATTCCGAAGTTGTATTATCTTTTCATAGACATGACGCACATGCATCGGTTCATTTCGTTTCCCCCGATGCGGCATCGGAGTCAGATAAGGGCAATCCGTTTCAATAAGGATGCGATCGATCGGAAGACTGGACAGGATATCCTGGATAGACCGGGAATTTTTAAAAGTAAGGATTCCATTGAATGATAGATACCAACCCAATCGAATCAATTGCATGGCTTCGCTTTTTGTTCCAGAAAAACAATGGATCACACCGGATAATGCTTGAAATTCAGTTCGTCTGATAATGTCAAAAAGATCATCTGACGCATCCCGGCAATGGATAATAACCGGCTTGTGTAGATCCAATGCCACTGAGAGCTGCTCGATGAAAGCCCGTTTCTGTTCCCATTTTTCGGAGAAGGTGTAATAGTAATCCAACCCAATTTCTCCGATGGCAATGGCATATCTGCCAAGAGAAAAAAGTTCATTACGGGCGTCTGCGGTCCATAATTTTGCCTGATGCGGGTGAATACCAACGGAAGCCAAAATGGTGGAATACTTTAAAGCCAGTTCCAGACACTGCTTACTGTCATCGAGGTTGGAGCCGATGGTGATGATGGTGTTCAGTCCAGAGTCTACGGCACGATCAATGATTTCAGATACATCATTACGATATTGTCTATCTGTCAAATGAGTATGTGTGTCAATCATATTAAAAACATCTGACAAATCCAATTACAGTATCTGAAATGACCGCATATGGATCAAATTAAGACGGATATATTATCATCAATAATAAGATGATTTATATCCTGAAAAAATAAAGAACAACACAACAAGCGTTGTTCTTTATTAATCAAACAATACGCTTTAATTTTCAAATATTAATAATGTTTATTCCACAGAATCTTTGAGTGCCTTACCGGGTTTAAATTTTGGGACGGCGGTAGACGGTATATCGATTGGTTCTCCGGTTTTCGGATTCCGACCCTTACGAGCGGGTCTTTCGGAGACATAAAACGTACCGAAACCCAGAATAGTTACTTTCTGGCGGCTTGTCAGAGCTTTTATGATGCTGTCTTTGATTGCGTTCAATGCTTTTTCAGCAACTGCTTTGGATATACCTGCATCATCTGCAATATTTACAATTAACTCTTTCTTTGTCACGCCCTTTGTCTCATTCTTTGCCACAGGGAAGCCTCCTCTTGAAAGGTTATGAAAAAATCACACGCCTCAGGTAAACATACTAATTATTAGAAATTAAAAGCATCTGTCAAGAAAAAAACGCATAATACCTCGACAAAATTAAATCAGGCTAACTTTTTTAGCTCCTGATCCAATTTTTTGATCATTTTAAAAAAAGTTTCCCAGTTCTCTGAGTGAAATCGAACTCCTTTTTTTGTGGGACCTTCATATTCAGCGCTGATCATGAACTCTCTGATATCTATATAATACTCGTTACGATACTCAGTAATACTGGCACGGATCTCCAGGCCATCTTTCTTCGGAACCGATCCAACGACAATGCTTTTATTTGCCATTTCCATTCATCCTCTCCGCCTATCAGATTCGATACGGACTTCTATTATCGTGGGAGTATTTCTTTTATCGATGTGGTTATCGATGAAAAGCCAACGCCGCAAGCTAACATTGCATCCAAGTGTTGTCAAGGGACAGATCTTTAAATATAATTGAGCGGTTACAGGGAAGAGCCACCCAGGGAGTTTGAGATGGAAGCACGATTGAATTGCAGATATTATTTGGGAGAAAAACCATGCAAGTATAAACGGCTTTGTCAAGGGTGCATGCATTATCTACCCATGGGGAGACGAATTTTAATTCTGAAATTAGGCGCGATGGGAGATGCATTACGAACAACACCAATACTCCACGCACTGGAACGTGAGTATCCTCTTCGGCATATCACCTGGATAACTGACCAGCAATCTTATTCAATATTGAAAAATAACTCTGCGATAGATCGGCTGCTGACGATAGACTCACCCGATATCCTGAGGATATTTGGTCAGGAATTCGACCTCCTGTTGTCACTGGACAAAGCACCTCAAATAATCGCTCTGTCTTCAATCGTTCGAGCTTTCGAACGGAAAGGATTCGTCATGTCTCCATGGGGGACACTTGATGTATACAATGAGTCCGCCCGATACGCATTAGCTCTTGGACTTGATGACGAGTTGAAATTCCGGATCAATCGGAAAACCTACCAGGAGACAATATACGAGATTGCCGATCTACCATATCAGCGTGACCACTATATCTATGAGCTTCCCCAGGAATCACGAACCACCGCGAAAACACTGCTTATGCAACTAAATGCACCGGGGACCGGCCCCAGAATCGGTTTGAATACGGGATGCGGAGACATTTTTGCCACCAAAAAATGGCCAGATTACCATTTCATCCAACTGGCGCACGACCTTCGAAACAAAATGGATGCTCGTGTATATTTACTTGGAGGGAATCGTGAGATCAATTCAAATCGACACATCGTGTCAATACTCGAGAATCAAGTTGTTGATACCGGCGTTAACTCTCTGGATGTGTTTGCCGGAGTAATATCGCATCTTGATATGATTATTACAGGAGACACAATGGCTCTTCATCTCGCGCTGGCACTTCAGACCAAAGTCATTGGGCTTTTTGGTCCGACATGCGCCCATGAAATCGATTTTTACGGCTTGGGAAATGCACTGGTTGCAACAGATGAATGTTGCCCTTGCTATCGTTCAAAATGCCAGAAACCGGAATCATGTATGGCTACGATCACACCCGATATTGTCTACTCATCAATCCAGGAACTCTTTCCTTACCACCTTGATACCGGGGTTTAAAATTTTTGAATCAGAAGAATTATTTTCGGATACTATCGATTACTCAAGTGACACTGGATTATTTTACGGTTGTAATTTCTTTTTTTGCGGGTTATTACACATATCATTTCATCTATTCCAGATGGTCTATCGGAGCGGGTTTTCAACCTTTCAAAATATACCGCAATCTCGCTTTTATATCCGGTTTTCTTTTTCTGATCATCTTCGAACGGTTTGGTCTGTACTCACGAAAAGTTGGTCTGCTGAATGTAGAAGAAATGAAGAAAATTCTACAATCTCTTCTCATCGGCAGCCTATTCCTTTTTTCATTCTCCTTTCTATTTCGACCTATTTTGTTTTCACAACCCTACCATTCCGCACCCTTGCCTGATTTCCAAATGCTTAATACTGATTTTGAAGAGCAGGGAATACTCCTCTATTCACGTTTGATTTTGATGTATTCACTAATATTATTATTTATAAATATTAATATTCAGCGACACATCATGAACCGGCTGTTGCTATGGATGCACATCAAAGGTCCCGGACTCAATCGGGTATTGATCTATGGTACGGGAGATATTGGTCGTCAGCTTCAACGGCGATTATTCGAAAATCCCAGGATCGGGCTGAAACCGATCGGGTTTATTGACGATGACTTCGACAAAATCGGCACTGAAATAAACGGCATTGTTGGCAAGAAAGAAACGGCACTGAAGGTTCTGGGAAATGAACTTCAACTTCAAGAACTTGTAACGAGTTGGAATATTCAGGAAATTATTATCGCTCAACCCAATGCCACAACCGCTCGCATCTGTGAAATAATTAACTCCTGTATCAAAGCACAGGTGCGATTCAGTTTTGTTCCCAATCTCTTTAATTTATTCATCCAGCAGGTTCAATTTGAAGAAATCGAGGGGATCCCGATTCTTCGTCTGAAAAGTCAGAGAAGCAGCTATATCTATCTCGCAATAAAACGGCTATTCGATATCTGTGTATCCTTCATGAGTATCATTTTGTTTATGCCGATTCTCCCGATTATAATCATTGCTATCAAATCTGATTCCAAAGGTCCGGTTCTGTTCATTCAGGAACGGGTTGGCAAGGATGGAAAACTGTTTAAAATATATAAATTCCGTTCCATGTACATTGAAGCGGATCATTATGATAGATCTCCAGAAAACAATGATGATCCACGAATAACACGGATCGGAAAATTATTACGTCGATTCAGTATTGATGAGTTCCCACAATTTTTTAATGTATTACGGGGAGATATGAGCATTGTCGGGCCAAGACCAGAAATGCCATATGTTGTTGAAAATTATACACCACTTCAATTCAATCGCTTGAAAGTAAGACCCGGTATCACCGGCATCTGGCAAGTGAGTTCTGCCAGGCTCGCAGAAATCCATGAAAACCTGGATTACGACTTTTATTATACTGAAAATCAATCCTTTATGTTGGATCTGGTGATCATCGGAAAGACAATTGCTGCGAGTGTAAAAGGGAGAGGAGTCTAGGGAAAAAATATGAGAATATTAGTTACAGGTGGAGCAGGATTTATCGGATCGCACATCGCAGACCGGTATATACTTGAAGGTCATGAAGTTGCAATATTGGATGATCTGTCTTCGGGAAAACAAAAAAATATCAACCCAAAATCCACATTCTATCATCTTCAAATTCAATCACCGGAAATTGAGCGCATTTTTAAAGAATTTTCTCCTGAAATCATCAATCATCATGCGGCACATATCGATCTGAGACGTTCCGTAAAAGAGCCCATTTTTGATGCTCAGACGAATATTTTGGGAACCTTGAATATCCTTACAATGGCTCAAAAATATGGCGTAAACAAAATTATTTTTGCGAGTACAGGTGGAGCCATTTATGGGGATCCGGAGAAAATACCAGCAGATGAACAGCTCTATCCACTTCCCTTATCTCCATACGGCGCTAACAAGTTAATTACAGAACATTACTTAAGAATATGGCATCAATTACATGGGATCGAATATACCATTTTTCGATATCCCAATGTCTATGGTCCTCGTCAGGATCCACATGGAGAAGCTGGAGTAGTTGCTATCTTCAGTATTGCTCTCCTGACCGGTCGAACACCGATTATTTTTGGAGATGGCACAAAAACACGGGATTACTTATTTGTTTCAGATGTTGTGGAAGCGAATGTACTCTCATTGAACGCAGGGAATCACACAGTTATGAATCTCGGGTGGGGTATAGAAATCAGTGATCTTGAGGTATTCACTCAAGTCCAAAAAGCGCTCAACACACAATTTACACCCCATTTTGAAGCGGTACGACCAGGAGAAGTCGCTCGAATTGCACTAAATGCCGATCTTGCAACAACATTACTCCACTGGACTCCGAAAGTGTCTTTTGCCGACGGGATTGAGCGGTCGACCAACTTTTATCGATCACAGGTCGTTTAAAATCTGATGTTTGACTTTCTTGAAATCTTTATTTAATGTAAAACAGGAAATGAATGACAATAAAGTAACTCAAATAATAAATTATGATTCCTTCGAAGACCACAAGCAACCCGTGCTTGTCGTGATATCCGGAAATCTGCTGGATATCGGTCGAATTTTGATGATTGGACGTAGTTCAAAAGTTATCGGACGAGATCCTGAAACAGATTTCTCGCTCAATGATAATCAAATCTCTCGCAGACATTTCATTATTCATAGGGTTGAAAACCGGGATGGTGATCTTGTTCTCGATATCGAAGATCTGAATAGCACCAATGGGACATTGGTCAATGGTCGGTCCGTAAAAAGAGGTTGGGTCAAGCTGGGGGAGACGATCGCCATTGGAGATGAAACGATCCTCCTGTTCCGGCTTGAAAGCAATTCCAAGATTCATACTCCCATGTATCCACTTCGACTTATTTCCAAAGATCCACTGACTTCCGTTTTCAACCGACGGGCGTTCGAACAGATCATGACCCATGAACATGAAAAAGCGGTCACCGTCAATCAACCATACTGTATTCTCATGCTTGATGTAGATCATTTTAAAAAAATCAATGACACATATGGTCATCCAACAGGGGATATCGTCTTAAAAACCTTGGCTCAACGACTGTCCGGCCAAATCAGAAGCAATGATATCATCGCTCGGGTTGGCGGCGAAGAATTTGCGATATTCGTACCTGAACAAAACATCGGAGGGGGATTTTTACTCGCGGAACGACTTCGAAAAAATGTGATGGGGCTTTCGTTTGAAGGAGTAGATCCTCAACTGGGAATCACAATTTCGATCGGAATTTCTTCCGCCGATCCGATTTCTGACTTCACACCACAACTCGTCTATCTCGCAGCAGATAATGCATTGTACCAAGCTAAAAGGAACGGACGTAATCGATGCATCATCTATCAGAAAGAAGAAATCGACGATACACTCACATAGTCATTCTGAGAAATGTACAAACTGGATCTCCAACTAAAAATCCATTACAGATTTTGTTAACTCAATTTCAATTTTTTAAAGGCGATTAAACACATTCTCAACAGCAGCCAGCCATGCTTCCAACGACTGATCTTAATATCTCCATAGACTCTTTCCCGATAGCGAATCGGCAGGTCAACGATCTTCAAATTCAGCCGTGACGCTCCAAACAATAAATCAAAATCACCGAATGGATCAAAATCACCGAAATATGATCGATTGTGAGCGATTTTCAGATAATCCGCTCTCCAGAGAACTTTTGTGCCACACAACGTATCCTTGACAGGCTGACCAAGCAGCCATGTAAACATGATGGCGAATAATTTATTGGCAATCATATTTAAAAATCGCATGGCACGTTTATCCATCGGGTAAACGAGTCTGCTTCCATTAATGAATTCTGCTCGATTCAGTTTGATGGCCTCGTAATACTTCGGTAAATCTTCGGGTGGCATCGTCAGATCCGAATCCAGAATCATCAGGATATCACCATTACAGGCTTCAAATCCTTGACGAACCGCTTGTCCCTTTCCCTTGCCAGTCTGGTGTATAAGGATGGTCCGATGCCACTCATGCCCGTGATTGGCAATCCCCTCCTCGATCGCTTCGATTGTTCCGTCCTCTGAATGACCATCGACAAACACCAGTTCAGTCCATCTTCCCATCTTGGGAGTCCGATCGAAAATACCAGCGATATTGCCTTTTTCATTGCGTGTTGGGACCATAATGGAGACGGAATAATCTTCACTATTCCGAACACCCGACACAGGCTCTGGTCGGGCAATAATAAAACATGTCAGGGACAATTGTTCAATGATTGGTACTTTTGACAAAAACCGATTCAGAAAAGAAGTCAACAATGGGAATTGAAAGGGAGCTAGAACCCGGGTACCTTTTGTAATGATTTGAAATCCAGAGAGATACAACAAGTTCTGGATATCCTGCATGGAAAGCCAGTTCATTTTTGCATACCGTTTTCGCAAACCGAACAGGCTGGCCAGGCGCAGGGCAGGATTCCAGAGGTTATTTTGGAAGTTGAGAATAATCCGAGTCGATGGAATACAGACAGCGTGCAAGTGACGGAAAGTAGTCTCAATGTCATTCAAAAGCGGTGTCAGATCTGAAAGAATGATATAGTCAAATGGTTGATATTCACTCCAATCCATTTCTTCACAATCACCAATGACAAATTTGACATTTTCTCGATCAGAAAAAATCTCCCGAGCAGTCTCTATTGCATGAATGTCACTATCCACCCCCATCCCAAATGCTGGATTGACCGCAACGAGTAATCGGCCCGTATGACAGCCCAATTCCAGCACTCGCATTCCTTCCGGGATAGCAAATCGATACAGCCGTTCTAACTCAGAGAAATAGGTCGTGTGAACTCGACGGCTTTTTTCAATGTAATCTAATGATGAGTGCGACATCGCTCAAGACACCACTGCTTCAATACGTTTTTTCCCGATCTTATGGTATTTCTGTTTGCATGTCGTGCATTCAGCCCATTCGCCATCGAATTGAAGCCGGATACCACATCGACAGATCCAGCCGATATGGATCGCAGGTACACCAGCCATAATCGCGTAAGGAGGAACATCATGAGTTACCACTGAACCTGCTCCAATCAATGAATACTCACCGATGGTGTTTCCACATACAATCGTACAATTCGCACCCAGGGTGGCACCCTTTTTCACAAGTGTTCTTTTATACTCATCCTTTCGATTGATTTCAGAGCGGGGATTAATCACATTGGTGAAAACCATGGAAGGACCGCAAAAGACATAATCCTCCAGTATGACTTCATCATAAACAGAGACATTATTTTGAATTTTCACATTGTTGCCGATTATGGCTTTGCTGCCAATATTCACATTCTGTCCAAGTATACAATTGGTCCCAATGCGTGCGCCTTTCAATACATGGGAGAAATGCCAGATCTTCGTATTCACGCCAATATCCACAGGATCATCGACATACGCAGATTCGTGTTTAAAATATGGTTTATTCAAAAAATCAATATTACCTAACATTACAGGGATCCCATTTTGATTTAAGGATTTCTGGCATGCATCCAGAACAGTTAGAACCCGTAATCCTTCCCGGCCATCGGTTCGTGGCGCTTTACGTGATGATATACACTCCAGAAAATGAGTGCATTCGGAAGTTAATGGTTCTATGTTGTCGGTATCGATGATTTCGGCTTCAGCTTTGATAGCGGTAGGTGTACGATCCTTCCATTTCACGGAATGGGGGTAGAGTTTTAATTTATCCGCGCTTGTGTCATCCATAACCGCCATCTTCTCAGAACCTACGATGACCAGTCGCTGCTCCTTGAAGGGATGAAGCCAACTGACATAAATGTGCCCTCTCACACCGCTTGGAAATACCATTTGTGTCATAGTCACATCAAAAATCGACTCATTTACATAACATCCACCCTGACAGGATAGTTGAGACGGCATTTCTCGAAGTAGGGACAAGAGAATGGAGACATCATGCGGAGCAAAACTCCACAGAATATTTTCTTCTGTTCTGATTTTTCCAATATTCAACCGATTTGAATAGATATACCGGATCTTTCCGAGCTCTCCGGAATCCACGACCTCTTTTAGTTTTACAAAAACAGGATGATAATTCAGTACATGTCCGACCATCAGTATTTTTCCGCAACGTTCAGCCAATTCCACCAATTTTATTCCATCTGCAATATTAATGGCCAATGGTTTTTCGACAAACACATCTTTACCCGCCAATATGGCTTGTTCTGCCATTCGAGCATGATCTACGGCTGGTGTGGCGATGACAATAGCACCAATGCCCGGATCACAGAGGATCTTATCAGGATCTGTATAAAATGGGACATCAGGCGTCAAATCCGCTACTTTTTTCTCAACATCACCATGAATATCACATGCTGCCCGTAATACTCCCAATTGATAAAAATTTCTCAGAAGATTCTGTCCCCATGCACCAATCCCTATCAAACCAATCCCGATCTTATCCATGAAACCACCTTTCTAGTTTACTCAATTCAAGACGAGTTATTCATATAGATCGATTCCTCAATTCTCCCATAACATATCCCGCTCGGAGTATAAGACGGAAGAATCACTGCTGCAAGGATTCTTCTTCTAAAACGAAACCAGTGACTCTGACCAGAAAACGCATAAAAACCCACATCTCTGAAGACAATCCATACTGCGTGTGATATTATCCTGTTGGAATTGAAAACAATAAACGTTTTATGAGTTGATATCCAATCCATGAAAGCGGTAGATAACAGATGAACACAACTCCCTGGTTTGCCATTGTGAATCCACGTGCGTCTTCAGGAAAATCAGTGAAGATCTGGAATGGTGTATGCGACCGCATGATCAATGAAAATATCGGAATAATCACCGCTAACACAAATTGTCCCAATCATGCGACTGATCTTGCAGCGAGCGCAGTGCAAAAAGGATATAGAAAATTTATTGGAGTCGGTGGAGATGGGACTATCAATGAGATAGTCAATGGATTGCTGAAACAAAGAGAAGTTCCTAGTCATGAAATAATACTTACGCAGTTTCCAATTGGAACGGGAAATGACTGGTGCCGTTCTCTGTCGATTCCACTCAACCCAGATGCAGTTATCTCCTTGATAAAAAATGAAATGACGATGCGTCACGATGTCGGGCTCGCTCATTATCAGCATAACAGCAGCAAGCAATCTCGATATTTCATCAACATGGCTGGAATGGGCTTCGATGCTTATGTCGCCCAGAAAGCGAACATGGCCAAACAGCAGGGGAGAAGCAGTTCCTTTTCATACATAACCAGTCTCCTGGCATCTCTTTTCCAATATCATAGCTCGAATGCTGACCTGAAAATCGACGATAATCCACACCATTTGAGGTTATTCAGCATGAATGCCGCAATCGGCCGGTTCAGTGGAGGTGGAATGATGCCAGCGCCCAAAGCGATTCCCAATGATGGTGTTCTGGATTTCACGATTATTCAGGATATGAGCAAACTCGACGTATTACGGAATATCAAAGGATTGTTTGATGGCAGTTTTATTACGCATCCCAAAGTGCATCGAGCGACCGGTATGCGTATGAGCCTCGATTCTGATCCACCCATTGGATTAGAACTGGATGGAGAATCAGCAGGTCAATCGCCCATTACCATTGAGATCGTGCCAAATGCGCTACAGGTCATCATTCCCGAAAAAATCTTCTAAACTCCTCAGGTTCTGGTGCAACTAGCTGCATGATCTTTTTCGAGTTCGGATGAACAAAGGAAATAGAAAATGCGTGAAGCATCAACCGAGCAGCAATTCCCGGGGGACCATACAAACCATCTCCCAGAATGGGATTCCCCTGTTCCGCAAAATGAACCCGTATTTGATGCGTACGACCCGTGATCAACTGAACTTCTACAAGTGAATAGTCTTCGTGTGATTCCCGAACGCGAAAAATAGTGATGCTCTTCTTCCCATCCTTCTGACTGGATTTGAATTTGCGCGGATCCCTCGGATCACGACACAGATGACTCTCTATTCGTCCATCCTTGTTTTTCAGCAGCCCATGAACAATCGCCAGATATGTTTTCTGAACAGAATGCTCCCGGAATTGTTCGTTCAATCGCCTGGTAGTCGCTGGTTTTTTACTGAGAATCATTATTCCAGATGTCCCCATGTCCAGACGATGCACTGTCTGTAAATACTGGTTTCTGTCATAACGTTGAGAGAGAATGTATGGAAGCGTATTTACTCGGCCAGCCAGGGTGTCATCTGACGCCATTCCAGACGGTTTGTTAACTACGATGATAAACGGATCTTCATATAACACATCGATACTCGAAACAGAAAAAGTGCATCGAACTTGATTGGGTGTTTTAGGAATCCGAATGGTTTCTCCGGTTTTTACCATTCGTGATGAATCGAAAATACGGTGCTGATCAAGATAAACGGAGCCCTGTGAAAAATATCTCGCTACCATATCACGGCTAATACTTGGAATATGCTTCGGAATTACCAGATGCAACGGAAGACCATGATCCTTCTCTGACACAGTTATATACCATTGTTTTAAATAACGATTTTGTTTACGGTTATTGGGAGAATGAGCCGGCATTTTTCATCAAGTCAATATTAATCGAATCCATTGACGCATCTTCATCGTGTTCGATATTATCAGAATCATGGATGGAAACAAGAGAGGATAATAAGGAGGATTATAAATGAAACAACTTTCAAATTTTGTTATGTTAGTAGTTTTCATGAGCACTTCAGCATTTGCTGAAATCACCCCAAAAATAAACTATCAGGGGCATCTTTATGATGCCGCCGATCATCCGATTAACGGGAGTCTCAACTTTACATTCAATATTTTTAACTCCCAGACGGCCGAGATGCCGGTATGGTCTGAAAACCAAGAAAACATACTTGTAGAGCAAGGCATTTTCCATGTTGTGTTAGGAGAAGTCACGCCTATTGATATTGAATTTGATGGAATGTTCTGGCTCGAAGTGATCGTGAATGGTGAAGCTTTATCTCCCAGACAAATCATGACCAGTAGTGGTCAGGCAATCAATGCTGGCGACGTATATGATGCGAACATTCATCCGAGAAGCATCTCAATATCCCAGTTTGGCACTGTGATCAATGAATCCGGGCAATGGCTAGGTGATCCAGCCGGACTTATCGGACCCACAGGACCACAAGGCTTACAGGGAATTCAGGGACCAACCGGACCCACAGGACCACAGGGCTTACAGGGAATTCAGGGACCAATCGGACCCACAGGACCACAAGGCTTACAGGGAATTCAGGGACCAATCGGACCCACAGGACCACAGGGCTTACAGGGAATTCAGGGACCGATCGGACCCACAGGACCGCAGGGCTTACAGGGAATTCAGGGACCGATCGGACCCACAGGACCACAGGGCTTACAGGGAATTCAGGGACCAACCGGACCAACTCTTCCTCTTGGAGGAAGCAATTATCAGCTTCTGTATCATGACGATGGGAACATATCCGGCGCTGATGCTTACTATACGGAGAGTTCAGGTTATCTTGGTTTAGGAACATCCGAACCCGAAGCCAAACTCGATGTCAATAACGGCATGATTCGTGTCTTGGATTCCGATCGGATACTCCCAACCACAGGGACAGGACTTGAGATGGGCTATGCCAATGGGAACGGTATCATTGAAGCATATGACCGAACCCTTTCAGAATCGAAAGACATTCGCATCGGTTCAGAAAATGATGGAATGTGGCTCAAAGCGAGCGGTAATGTCGGGATTGGAACGTCTGCACCCCACTCGACACTGTCTGTATCCGGAGGAATTCAGGTTGCAGACGATCCCTCAGCATGTACGGCAGAAAAAGCCGGCACCATCCGATGGCACGCCAATCAGATTGAAGTATGCAATGGCACTCAATGGGCACCTATCTATACTGCACCATTGGGTTCTTCATTCAATCCGGCACAATCGTGTGAGGAAATCTTGAATGCGGGTGAATCTCAGGGCGATGGTGCATACTGGATCAAGCCAGTCGGGTACAGCGGTTCTGCTTTCAAAGTATATTGTCTGATGGATTATGATGGGGGTGGCTGGATGAAAGTGCTTCAATATCATGGGGGAAACACCGTTACCGGCAGTTCACCCATTAATCAAGACGGATTATGGACTGATGAACTCTATGGCAATCAACATGGATATGTCGGTTCCGAAGCTTTTAATCTGATGTTTTCAAACAAGCGAGAGATTCTCATCAAATGCCAGAACCCAGGAGACAGTAAATTTCTCAACAATGGCAATGGAACGGGAAAATTTATCGCGGTCAATTTTGACTTCACAAACTTTGGAGCTATTCAACGGCCCCCTGTTAACTCCGGTGCCTATTCCTATGAGATCCAACACGATTGCAACAGTGATGGTACATTCGACCATTCATTCAGTTATCTATTCGACAATCGTGGTCCATGTCACGGCGCACCCACCAGTTCCGTCTGGCTCTATGATCATAACTATAATGGAACCCTGATTCTGAACAGCACGGTGCCCTATCCGGTTCCAGGATCAGCACCCCAGTGTTTTACATTCAAGTCGACCGAATTCCGATCAAATCTGCATTTCATGGGTATCGCAGGAGCACAATCCGATGGAGAAGTGCCAACAGGGCATACCACTGGAAGCATATTAAATGTATGGGTCAGATAACCCTGCTCGCTGTTTGATTACGGACAGTTCGCTCGAATAATAAATAATGAGAGGACAATTCATCTGCAGCGTCAAATGAAAAGTCCTCTCTATTTATAGGGACATCCGGCATATTTTTTCTCTTGCCGTTCCAGTATAAAACTGATTACGAAAGCGTCTTATACTCTTCTGATGCACTTTCATCCGATAATATCGATCTCAGAATTTTCAGATCCGCAATTAATTCATTGACGGATTGATACCGGTTTCTCGGCTCTCTCTCCAGACATTGAATGATGACATCTTCAAGTTCCGGGGAGAGGTTTTCCTGGATCTCCCGAGGTTTTGGGAATTCGCTGTTCAGATGTTTTCGAACGATTGTCATGATGTTATTTCCCGTTATTGGGAGTGTGCCCGTGAACATTTCATAAAAAACGATGCCCAACGAATAAATATCGCTGCGGCGGTCAACATTCTGCTGCATAATCGCTTCTGGACTTATATACTCTGGCGTTCCCAAGACACTGCCATCGACAGTTAATCCTTTGAAATCTCTGGATTTGGCAATTCCAAAATCGAGAACTTTGACTGTTCCATCAATAGCAAGCATAATGTTCTGACTTTTAATGTCCCGATGAATGATTCCTTTATTGTGAGCGGCTATCAGTCCGGAGCAGATTTTGATCGCGATATCAAGACCCTGTTTGTATGAAAATGAGCCATTCTCATCTATGATCTTTTTGAGTTGCTCTCCTGGGAAATACTCCATAGTGATAAATTTGATCCCATTGTAATCCCCCAGATCGTAAATCCGGATTACATTGGGATGGTTGATTTGGCGAGCGAGTTTGATTTCCTGTTTGAAACGGACCACTGCGGTATCATCCAATGTCTGGTGTGGAGTAAGGATTTTAATGGCTACGAGTTCATCGAGCTCAAGATCTTTTGCCTTGAAGACAATGCCCATACCACCGGATCCGATACGTTGCAGAATAGTATAGCGATCGCCAAAAGTCTGTCCTTCTCTTATCTCACTGATGCGAATAGGGTTCTGACCTCCAGAAGAAACCCGCTGAGTTGAAGGTTCCCCGGAACTATTCATCGCAGAAGGAGTGGGTTGATTAAGGATTTTCAGCCTTCGTTCCCGCTCTCGTTCCCGTTGTTCCGCATCAAAATCCTGGTTAAGAATATCGCTGTAGTCTATCGAAATCGTATACTCATCTGACTTTGCCTGGTATTCCAGTGATAATTTGTCCAAAAGCACTTGATCTGTTGTCGATATGTATCGAAGCAGTTCCTGGGCTCGTTCGTAATATCCGGATCTTTCATAAAGCATGGCGATATGAAAAATGATGTCCAGATTATCGTTTATGATCTGTGTATGCATGAAATCACGAAAAAACCGATTTGCTGCTGGAGTCAGATACCGTTTAGTCTTGATTAATTCGATGACATGACGAATGGCATCAAGATAACCTTTATGATCCTGTGGCACCATCGTGAGTACTTTGATACCTCGATCAATATCTCCCCCTTCTGCAAAAACCTTCGCAGCGGAAAATGGATCACCCGATTTGGTATAGAGCTCTCCAGACTTGCTATAATCCTTCGCTTTATAAGCACTTTCTGCTGCCAATTTCCAACTGCTGTCTTTTTCATAACAGACCGCGGCTTCTGTATAAAAACCCCCTTCCGAATATGCTCTTCCAGCGTCTGATAATGCCCCGGCTTTCATGTATGCTTCACCGGCTAGCCGATACTCCTGAGCTAAAAAATGATTTTTAGCCTGTTCATCGTATTGTTGAATCCATCGATAAAGCTCTGCGGCCCGTCTATAATTTCCTGCCTTGGAATGCATGGATGCTGCGAAACGGATAGTCCGGATCTCTTCCGGATGTCGGGTTCGTTCCTGACCGGGAGCATTCTCCATCTGAGGCCATTTCTGGAGGTGAGTTTCATACATCTCCGCGGACTTGGCATGATTCCCGGCTCTCGAATAGAATTGGCCCGCTCGCAGATAATCTTTCCGATTCTGGTAGAATTCCGCGACCAAGTCCGATCTACCCGCTTCATTGTAATAGGATACGGTTTCTTCACTGCGACCAAGTTTGAGAGAACATTCTCCGGCTTTAAGGTAATTTTTCAGTTTCAGATACAACTCGAGAGCTCGTTCAAAATCACCACCACGCTCAAATAAACCTGCCGCCTGCTCCAGTGCGCCATCTTTTGCCAGTTTTTTTGCCTGTTTGATCGCCTCTTTATTCACAGGGATTACTCCAAAAATTGATTAAAACTCGATCGATCATAGGCGTGTGTTGTCGCCTCATGCAGCGATATTCTACCCTCAAGATACAGTTTCAACAAGGCTCTATCCATAGATTGCATCCCCGATTTCTCTGATTCCTGCGCCTGGATAAGGTTGTTTATCTGATACACTTTCCCTTCTCTGATCAGATTCCCCAAAGCCGTTGATCCCATCAGTATTTCAAGAGCCGCAACCCGGCCGGTCTGATCTGCTGTTTTAATCAACTGCTGAGCGATTACGCCTTTCAGTGTAATTGACAACATTGTCTGTACCTGTTCCTGAGCATCTTTGGGAAAAGCGTCAATGATTCGATCCACTGTTTTACTGCATGACTGAGTGTGCAGGGTACCAAAAATCAGCGTCCCTGTTTCTGCACACGTCATCGCCAATGAGATGGTTTCGATATCCCGCAATTCTCCGACAAGTATGACATCCGGAGATTCACGCAAAGCCGCTCGAAGTGCGGAGTGAAAGCTGATTGTGTGAGCTCCGATTTCGCGTTGAGAAATGATGCAACTGATATTGGGATGGATATACTCGATGGGATCTTCAATGGTGATGATATGTTTCTTTCGCCGCTGATTCAATTCTTCAATGATAGCTGCGAGGGTTGTTGTTTTGCCACAACCTGAAGGACCAGTAACCAATACCAAACCATTATCCAGGTAAGCGAATTTTTTGAGTGATTGTGGCAACTTCAGATCGTCTATTGATTTAACTTTGGCGGGTATGATCCGGAAAACTCCACCGATGCCACGACTGTCCACGAAGTAATTTGCACGGAAACGACCGACATTTGCGAGTTCATAAGAAAAATCAAAATCTCTTATCTTTTCAAATCGTTGGATCTGATCCGGAGTCAGAATCTCATATAAAAATCGTCTCGATTCAGTCTGTGTGAGCGTTCTGAAACGGATTGGTATCAGGTCGCCGTTGTAACGGATGATCGGAGGAACACCGCTGAGAATATATAAATCACTGGCTTGTTGTTCCAGAACCAAATTCAGAAACGAATCTATTTTTGCCACGTCCAAAGCCTCCGGATTACATCGGGTTATTTCCATCACGGATCAAGAAATGTTCAAATTCTTTCTTATTGATGGATTTGATGTAGGCATCTTCTGGATAAATCAGACCTTCTTTGACCAGTCTCATTAACTCATTGTCCATCAATGTCATTCCTGCTTCATAAGAAGTGGTGATAATGGATGGGATTTGAAAAATTTTTTCTTTGCGGATCAAATGAGCGATTGCATCATTGCAGATCATCACTTCCAAGGCCAGGATTCGACCATCCGTATCCCGCCGTTTCATCAACTGCTGGGAGATGACTCCCCGCAAGCTTTCAGAAAGCATGGCTCGTACCTGGGCTTGTTGTCTGCCGGGGAATACATCTATAATCCGATCTACTGTTTTAGCTGCGCTGACGGTATGGAGTGTCCCCAGCACGAGATGCCCTGTTTCTGCTGCGGTGATTGCGATGGAAATCGTCTCGAGATCCCTCATTTCCCCAACAAGAATAATGTCTGGATCTTCTCGAAGCGCACTTCGAAGTGCGTTTGTGAAGGAGGACGTGTGCGCCCCCATCTCCCGTTGATTGATGACGCACTGTTTATTTTCATGCACATATTCTATCGGATCTTCAATGGTGATGATATGATCCTGACGCGTGCGATTCATATAATCGATCATGGCAGCCAGAGTGGTCGATTTTCCCGAACCAGTCGGTCCTGTAACTAAGACCAATCCTTGTCTCAATTGTGTAAAATCATAAACCGGCTTCGGCAGGCCGAGAAGTTCTATATTCAATATTTCACGGTTTATTACTCTGAATACAGCACTCACTCCCGTTCGACACAGATACATGTTCACTCGAAACCGCGACAATTCGTCTTTGATACTATACGACATATCTATTTCGTTGATTTGATCGAATTGCTCCTGTTGCATAGGAGTAAGAATATTGAAAAGCAGTTGCTGTGTTTCATCCGCTGAAAAGACATGATCATCCAGCATTTCCACATCACCTCGGACTTTCATCATTGGACGATTCCCGGCGATGATAAACAGATCCTCTCCACCCCGAGCCTTCACATCCAATAACATTTCATCCAGCAGTCCGATGGTGATACTTTCATAAGTTTTACGCCGGATACTCCGGGCTGTCATCTGATACTTCGGTAAAAGCGCTGTTGCGAGATCGCGTACCCTCCGATCTTCATCATTGATCAAAGCGGCCAGAGTGCTTTTAAAACGCTCATCTCCGATCGCATCCAATGCTTCGATAATCTCCATTCGAATTTCCGGTGATGGATGATCTATCAGTTGAAGCAATGGAAGAAAACTACTCTTATGAGCGAATTTTTTCAGAGCGTTGACAATGGTCCAGATCAAATCCCCTGCATCGATCAACATACCGTTTAAATAAGGCACAGCACGCCGATCACCAAGTTCCGCAAGCGCTTCCACTGCCCGTTCCTGAACCCACCAATCTTGATCTTTCAAACATTTTATCAGTGGTTCCACAGCTTTGATGCTGCCCAGTCGCATTAGAACCTCAATAGCGTATCTTCTGACCAATTCAGAAGAATCCTCCAACAGCGAGATAATTGGATCAACTATTTTCTCGCCACCGATCTCAGCGAGTATCTCGGTAATCCTCTCACGAACCCACCAATCTTCATCCCGCAAATATCGAATCAGTTTCCACCATAGATCTTCTTGTTGATCGCTGATCAATCGGATTACTTCAACGACAGAACGACGGACATTTACATCACGGTCCCGCATCATCGATACCAGCAGCCGACCTAAACCAATCGTCGTACGTTTGCCGATCTCTCCCAGAACTTCGATCGTACGTTGCCGGATTAACAGATTTTTATCTCGCAACGCTTCAATGAGTGGTTCGATACATCGATCATCTCCAAAATTTCCGATCGCATTGATAACGGTCACTTTGATTCCCGTATAAGAACTCTCCATGTATGGCAACAACGTTGGGATGCAGTCAGCATCTCCTATCTTTCCGATGGCTTCAATGACCGCTTGCAGATTCCGCTTCTCTTCCTTGTTCAACATCTCCAATAAAACAGGAACATCTTCCTTGGAACCATATCGGCTGATAATCTCAACAACTTTCATTCGGATCGCAGAATCCGAATCACGCAGAAATCCATAAGCAGCGTCCAGTGCTTTCCGCTTACGCAATTTCATGTAATCCGGGTTTGCCAATAACTCCAGTGCATGCAACCGATCTTCCCGTTTGCCAATACCGGCTATGGATTTTAAAATATCAATGGCATGATGGCCGGCAATAGCGCATAAAATGTCAGATACTTCAATCAGGGATGGCAAGCTATTTGTGGTGATCTTTTCCTTTAATAATTCAAAAACGGTTTTTCCTCCCACCGCAGTTAAAATTTCACTTATCCCTCTCCGGACATTGATATCTTCAGATTTCAAATAATCGATATAGAATGCAGACTGTTCTTTTTGATACATCTGAATCAAAATGCGGATTAGTGATTCTCTCGAATTTGAATCAACAACACCTAAAATATCCAATAAAGAACTTGTCAGAGACGGATTCTTAACACCGTCCAGCAGCTCTTCGAGACATGCCATCCGGGATCGTACCCGTTCACGACTGCTCTCCGTTGGATGAAGGCTCTGTATGATCTGAATCATATTTCGAAATGGAATCTTACCAGAAGCTTTGATTGCAGCGACTGCATCTTTTCGTAACGCTTCCGAAGCCCACTCCCCATTTCTAAAATCATTAATAAATGTTTTTAATGGATTATTGAATAAAGCCAAACCCACCTCCCTCAAAATCCAACAACCGACTATATCACAACAGCTCGAATTTATTGCATCTTCTGGAAATCATTCATTTCCAACCCCAGTCGATCATCTAAAGCTAGATGATTATAACTAAAATTATACGTTAGTCAAAAATTCTGCGATACGAATGGATCTTTTCACATATAATCGATTAATCCTTAACGATTTTGGGGGATAGCAATGATTTCGTGAACCCTCCGATTACACTGATGACTCGGTGGCTTTCTACCAATTTTGATTGAGAATTCACCGACTAAGGAATAATCTATTATCTCAGCCCAATACGAATCAACAATGAGGCTTATAATGACAGATATTTTCGGAGCATTTATCAAAGATTCTCAGACAAATCACTCCAAATCTGATTCCATTCACAGGAGGATTGCCAATTCACTTTCAAAAACGGATCTGTTGATTCAGCAACATGGAGACCATTGTGTTGCAGTCTGGAATCAACGTCAAGCCAGAGATCTCATTTATTATGATGGAACTGTGATCCGGGTCAGCACCCATTCTCTTTCTGTTCAAGAAAATCATCCATGGCGAATAACTATCGAACATCATCTTGTGAAGGGCACCATCAACTTCCGACTGGATTCACATGCACTCAGACCATTCTATTATTGTCATACAGGACCGGACTTATACTACTCAACATCTTTTCGCATCCTTGCTTCTGTAATCGGCGCATTGAGCTGGAATTTGATGGGAGTTATCTCACTTTTATCCGTTGGATGCATGACTCATAATCTTACCTTAGCCAAGGAGATCAAACGATTCACAGATGGACAATGCCATTTTTTTGGCGATGGAACCCTTACGACCATCGGGATCAATAATGATTCACTTGATTTGGATCAGGATACTGATATTGCCGAAACCGCAGCTACCTTTATACAAACAATATCAAAACGATTGAAAGGCAAACGGAACATCTGGATTCCATTATCAGGTGGGATTGATTCGCGTACCATTCTTTCAGCCATACCACCTGAACTGAAGCCCCATACATACACGCGAGGACATTTACGTTGTTCCGAAAATACGATTGCGCATGCCGTCTCAGCACTTCTTCATTGCTCGCACCAAACGTTCCCATTCCCGGAAGATTATCTAAAGCGTTACGCACGGAAAATCATAGCGATCACAGGAGCCATGATCCCCATCATTCATGGGCACGCCATTTATCCATTGGAGGAATTGGTCGTCATGAATGCAGATGTAATCATTCCGGGGGTGGGTGGAGAGTATGGCCGATGCTTCTGGCCATTTCCCCCCACTCACGCCGGCTTACAAACAAGAAACGCAATCGCAGTGGCATTGTTTGACCGTCAAAATGTAAACAGAGGAAAAGACTATCACCATTTGTTCAGAGCACCAGCCCGGCCACTGCTCAAGGATCTTCAGGAAAGTATGATCCAAGCATATATTACAGCCTCCAGCAATGCTCAGTTCTGTCATCCGATCGCATGGAACGATGAATATTATCTGAATGAGAGAGTCAGGAACTTCACCATTATGGGCGCACTGATCTGGGACCAATTCATCGACATCGAATTACCATTCCTTGAACCCGGCTATATCAGAAAGGTCCGATCACTCCTTCCACTTCACCGAAATAGTCCCCTTATCCACAGCCACATCATAAAACAACAATCCGAGGCTCTATTAAAAATTCCTCTATATCCTTCTTTTACCAGACTATCAAAAAGCATTCTGGACAAACTTCATGCCCGTTTACTGAAAAATATTCAACACCTTTTCTATAATCCAGTGACAATCACACCACAACCATATGCACAATGGTTTCGAATGGAAGCGGATTTCATTAATTCGATCATTTACGAGAAAAACATTATGCTGGAAGAAATAGTCGACATGAATTATATTCACAAACTGTGGGAAAAACATATAAAAGGGGAAGACCATCACAAAATCATCGGGAGGATTCTCACAATAAAGTTGTTTCATGAAATCTTCATGTCAGAACCAACATGATAATGAATCTACTTCATTAACGCTATAGAAGGACCTAATACATGAAATCAGAAATCATCACAATCGGTGACGAATTACTAAACGGAAATACGATCAATACGAACGCGGCTTTTATTGGTCAAAAATTACTTTCTCTAAGTATTGAACCAATATGGTCAACCGTAGTAGGAGATGACATTGATCAGATTCTGCAATCATTTTCATTATCCTGGCAACGAGCAGACCTGATCCTTGTTACAGGAGGTTTGGGACCAACACACGACGATATCACAAAGGATGCAATCTGCCGTTTTTTTGACACACATCTGATTCATCACCCCCATGTTTTGGCAGCAGTCCAAGAATTGTTTCGATTAATGAATCGAAAAATGCCGGAATTAGTAAAAAATCAAGCCCTCTATCCACAAGGATGTACTCTGATTCCAAACAGGATAGGATCAGCCTGGGGGATTCGGTTTGATCGAGATAAGCGCATCTTCATTGCCATGCCAGGCGTCCCTGCGGAAATGATCAGCATGATGGAAGCAACCATCATTCCATCTTTACGATCAGTAAAAAAAGATCGATATTATGTATCCAAAATGATACTGACCAGTGGAATTATTGAAGCAGAACTTATGGAGCGGGTAGAAGATCTGGATAAAATCCGGGAAGTCGCTCGATTGGCTGTCTTGCCAAAATCATCGGGAGTTGCTCTGCGTTTGTCGGTTTGCGACTCTGACCCGGATCATGCAGAACAAAAGTTGGATACCTCAGTCCAGATGTTGATGCGCTCCATACATCCATGGGTTTATTCCATGGAGGATCAGCCTCTGGAAGAAGTTGTTGGGAAAATGTTGAAAAGCCAAAATCTCACTATTGCCGTTGCGGAAAGCTGTACTGGTGGACTTATCGCTCATCAGCTCACAAATATCCCTGGAAGTTCGGATTATTTCAATCGGGGAGTAGTTGTGTACAGCAACCAGGCGAAATGTGAATTACTCGGTATTTTACCGGAAGTTATCAACCAATACGGCGCTGTCAGTGAAGAAGTGGCAGCACAAATGGCACAAGGAATTCGTAAAAACGCTAATGTAAATATTGGATTAGCAACAACGGGAATCGCCGGACCCACAGGCGAAACACCGGACAAACCGTGCGGTCTTGTTTACATCGGCATTTCAGATGGAACGAGAACAATCACAGTCAAACACCAGTTCAACCTGGACCGGCGATCCAACAAGGAGCGTTTTGCTAGCAGTGCATTGAATCTCACCAGAAAATTCCTGCTCAAGCAACTATAATCGAGTTTGGGTATTGAAAAGATTACATCACTCTTTTCACGTGAAATCCTTTGAAAAAAAATTACAGGAAAACTTGAATTTGGCTGATGATATAGTTTATAAAATTAATAATATTTACGCAAAGGAGGCGAAATGATTCTGAATATACTGAATAAATATAGAGACGTTGGATTGTTGATTCTTCGGATTGGATTGGGATTGATGTTCATGTTCCATGGATTACCCAAATTGTTGGGTGGCCCGGAGAAATGGCATGGACTCGGATTGGCCATGCAAAATCTGGGGATTGATTTCTTTCCGGTATTTTGGGGATTCATGGCAGCAATATCTGAATTTCTAGGTGGGTTGCTCCTGGTCTTCGGAGCTTGTTTCCGCATCGCACTCGGATTTCTGATAATTACCATGACCGTTGCGGCAGTCATGCATCTCACCAACGGAGACGGGCTCCAAAATGCATCACATGCGATCGAGTTGGGAATCGTATTTTTCAGTCTCCTATTCATTGGACCCGGAAAATTCAGCATCGATTCAAAATTGTCCAGCCATCCATTCTGATGAAGAAGATCATCATCACAGGAGGAACTGGTTTTATCGGAACCTATCTTTCCAGAAATTTCGTGGAAAAAGGATTCGATGTTGTAACGATAACCCGCCAGAATCTGAAACAAATAAAACATCCGGAAATAAAACAATTACGCTATGTTCAATGGATGAATGGAAATAATTCATGGATAAGAGAAATGGAGGGGGCTTTTGGCATTGTGAACCTTGCCGGCGAAAACATTGGAAACGGCAGATGGACTTCCGAGAAAAAAAGAAGCATCCATGAAAGCCGAATCACGAGTGGGAAACTCCTGAGCAATGCACTAAGCGAATTAAAACAAAAACCCGAGATTTTCATCCAGGCTTCCGCCATAGGTTTCTATGGAAACAGAGGAGATGAAACCCTGACAGAAGCTTCCACCAGAGGGGAAGGATTTCTGGCATCTTTAGCTCAGGAATGGGAAAACTCATCAGCAGAGGTTGAAAAAATGGGAACCCGGCGCATCCTGATACGAACCGGTGTGGTCCTTGATCGATCACATGGTCTGATCAGGCGATTGAAAGGATTGTATCGTTTCTATCTTGGCGGACGATTGGGTTCAGGTCAAAATTGGCTCTCATGGATCCATATCAGCGATGTAGTCGATATCGTCTTTTTTTTCTTGAAAGAAAAAAGCAGCCAGGGAGTCTTTAATCTCACAACACCAAATCCTATTCGATATCACTATCTTTCCGATGAGTTAGCTCGCCATTTGAGAAAACCAAACTGGCTCCATATACCAGCTTCTTTTGTGAAAATTCTCCTGGGAGAAATGGCAGACGAACTTGTCCTGGCAGGGCAACGTGTCATTCCAGAAAAACTTCTGAACTTAAACTACAACTTTAAATATACTCACTTCACAGATGTGCTCCCAATACTGTGATACTTGTTCATGAAGTTTCATATCCGGTACAGTACTGATATGATTGCTGTTCTTTATCATTTTTATAATCAATATGCAATTTTATTCATTGCATGAATGTTTTTCCGGAAAGTTCGATTTCAAGAAAATATTTCGTCAAACGACGAGGGAACCATTAGAATGATTGAGATGCTTTTTTAAAAGGTAGCTCTCGATTTGTGCCGTTAACCAAAAAAAGACGATCATAATGAAAACACTTCGCTGGAAAGGAACGTATGGGAACAGAAAAAAAACTGATTATTGTTGGAGGGCGATCACTGCACGTACAAGAGTTTTTAGATCGCCTTCTCGAACAACAGATTCCAATTGAGAAAATAATAATCGTGTCAGAAGGGGATCGTTGTGGAGAAATCCACGAAATGGATAATACTCCCATCCTGATCGGACGTTTGGAAGATATTCCTGAAGATAATTTCGATGCAGCAATTTTGATGTCACCCATAAAGAACCTCAAATGGCTGCTTGAAACAATGATCAAGGGAAAAATCCCGATCATTGATGCATCCGGATCAGTTCAGGTCATTCCCCAAGTCCCAGTCATCATCCCTGGATTCTGGAAAAAAGGAGTCCCATTGCCACCCGTCTCCATCTCACCAGAAATGATCACTTTATTGCTCGCGTTGATCACTTTGCCCATCCATAAAGAATATGATATTCAATCGATCTTTCTTTATGGGATACAAGGAACATCGCAACATGGTTCAAAAGGAGCAATGGATGAGCTGTTTAATCAAACTCGATGTATTATGAATTTTAAGGAAGTGGACATAAACGAATTTCCGAAGCAAATTGCATTCAACATTTTTCCGGTGGCAGGTGTTTCGGGCTTAGCGAAGCGTATAACACATGAATTGTTTATGATATTGGGAAGTGAATCATTCACATTCAATATGGATCTGAGTTGGGGAGCTTTTTTTATTGGATTAACCGGTACATTGTGGATTGAGACCCGAAAAGAAGTTGACATCGAAAATATTCTAACACTCTTCTCACAACTCCCCGAATTGAATGCATCTTCGGGCGAAACGCACACGTCCATTCTTGATGTAGTAGGTGAAGATAAAATCGTTTTGAACAATATTCATCAATATCATCCAAACAAACGGGGCTTGACACTCCGATTCACCCTCGATAATCTGCGGAAAGGATATATTGCGAATCTCGTCCATATGATAAAGCTGTTGTAAGGAATTATTCAATGAAATATACACTGACCCATGTAATAATAGCATTGTTGCTTGTGAGTGGCGGGATTTCTGGCTGTGAAAAAACTCGACAGGAAGTTGATCAAATTGGACAAAATGTTGTTATTAATAGCCAAGAGAGGGCCAACCTTTTAAAATTGCGGACAAACTTAAAAACTATCAATCAATCTATTCAGGTGTTCCATGCTGCGAACGGCAGATATCCTGAAACACTCGATGAACTTGCGCAAAGAGGAATCATCCATAAAATACCTTCCGAACCATTTGGTGGCGAATGGGTCTATGATGCCACAACTGGAACCGTAACAAGTAGCTCCCACCCGGACATCCAGGATGCGAGCGTAGAGCCATGATCAAATTCCTCGTCTTTGATCCGGTATATGGAAGATCTCGGCTTCCGTTGGCTTATTCTATCGGCGATATCGAGACACTCCGAAGCATTTTTTCCAGCCGTTCCACAGAACCTTGTGTAGCGGTACCGATCCTCCCTCCTCAACGAGATATCATCAATGATGAAAATACGAAAGGTTACCTTGTTTATCCCCCAGCTCAATTCAGTTCAAAATTTGGAGATTTCCTCGAACATACTGTCGTTCATATTCGTGAGTTGAAAGGTAAAGGGTATGATTTTCGGCATCCTTTATTTAAAAATTATCTGGCATCGCGAGCGGATACGATCAGCTACCTGACCGATCGTTTAGAATCTGTTATCAATCAAGAAAGACGACTCGGATTATTCAATCTTTTCTGGTTGACAATGACAAAAAAGACAATCAGTTGCATCCACGAAATTGTAATAAAATCTTCTGGAAACCTCGGATTGAAATTCAATCTCTACCCTCACACAAAAAACATGCTGATCGATGTGCAGAAGAGTATCCTCCAGAAATGTAAATACAAAGACAGTCTTATCATGAAGAACTTCCCATCCCATCAGGGGATATTGAAGTCCAAGCTCGGAGATACGTTTAATTTCCATTTTGTGAACGATATGTTGAATGTTCAACTAAGCTTGCTGGAATCCTCCGTATCGCCACTGGATCCATTGTTCTTAATAAAAAAAATTTTAGTACAGGAAAATATTGATTATTTCATAAGTTTTAAAGATTTTAAAGTTTTCTATGAAACTGTCCGGCAATGGCTGGAAACGAAAATTGCAGAAGGTGATGAATGGCTTCTGAACCTGCTTTCTTATCAACTCTGCGTATCCCAGGAGTCCATCTCCAAGATTAATATTCACAATATCATTTTTGATCCCAAAATAATCTATACGCTCCAGGATACCTTGAAACAAATTCAGCTCCACCCTAAAAATCGATCAACAATACCCGGCAGGCGCAAGACTCTCGTCGATGAAATCGATCCCAAAATTTGGAAGCAGATGATACTGGATTTTGTAAAACTGGCTCAGGAAATACAAAAGGCAGAAATCATCAGTTTTTTTAGAGACCGCATTATTCTCCTCGAGCAGAATTTGCAGCAAAAAGTTGATAATGCCACGACAACGCCAATACTTGAAGACCGGATCACGTATAACTTCAACACGGATCCAATAATCAATGATTTACGGAAAGTAACAATACTGTTTATTGATTTGAGAGGATTCACAGAAGCATCTTCCGGTGTTATATCGAGTGGCCAACTGAAAACCGCTCTCTATAATTTCTTCGATCCGACATTGGATGTAATTCAGTATTTTTCTGGTCAAATACGATTTTTCGCTGGAGACGCCATTCTGGCGATTTTCTCCGATCATTGCCCTGAAAATGAAAGAACAATCAATGCTGTTCGCGTAGGGATCAAAATCCAACGATTGTTAAAGTTTTTAGTCAAGAAAACTCGGCTTCCTTTTGAGGGGGCAGGCATTGGAATTCATTTCGGACCAGTCGAGAGTGCGTATATCTTCAAAAATGAAAACGAAAAATTCGATACTGTCATCGGACTTTCCGCTAACGTGACTAGCCGATTGAGCTCCGGAAAATCAACAATGTCCGAACGGCGGGGAGATCCTACATTCAAACGGGAAATCAATGATCTCTTTCAGGATGTCATTGAAAAAATTAAAGGAAAAGTAACTCCCACGATTCAAAATGAAATCGTCAGAATTTTCGAACAACGATTACTTCGACTGGACGGAGAACATCCTTCAGGAAAAGCATATTTGAATCTACCGGAACTCAAAGATCACCCTGGGAATTTCAATGTAACCGTAACAGGCGGAGTCCTCCACAATAATGGTGTTGTGCTGTCAGAAGAGGCCTTTAAAGAATTAAATAAATACTATACACTCGAGCCTCGTTCGAATGAAAATTGTCAGGAATTTTTATTGAGGGACGATACTTTGAAAGAAACGATTCTATTTCGACCAACCGGAGATGCTTTTCTGAAAGGCTTGAAAATAACAATTCCAGTTTGGTCAGCACAACCCGAAAAGATCTGAAACAATGAATAAACATGACTTGACACAATATATACTGCGTTTTAAAAGAGAGAGAAATATCTGTATATTGTCTCATAACTATCAGCGAAATGAAATCCAGGAGATTGCAGACTGCCTTGGCGATTCACTTGATCTGGCTCGGAAAGCAATGTCCACCCAGGCTCAGAAAATCATTTTCTGCGGTGTACATTTTATGGCGGAAAGCGCTAAAATTTTATCTCCTCATAAAACAATACTTCTCCCGGAAATCACTGCTGGATGTCCACTGGCAGATTGTGCGACGGTTGAACAGGTCAAGGCCATGAGAAACAAACATCCTCATGCAGTGTTTATCGCTTACATCAATACATCAGCAGCGGTAAAGGCTGAATGCGATTGTGTATGTACATCGGCTAACGCACTCCATATCATTGAACATTTCAAGGACCGTGAAATCGTTTATCTGCCGGATAAAAATCTCGCGGCCTACGCCGAAAAAATGCTCCAGCGCACGATCATCAAATGGCCCGGACAATGCTATGTCCATCATTTCCGAATCACACTCCCTGGAGTCCATGGATTGATCGCCAAACACCCAGAAGCATTGATAATGACTCATCCGGAAGCTCCCATGGAGATACTGGAAATATCGGATATTATCACAGGAACAAGCGGCATGATCAAAAATGCCGCAACACTCGATCGCAAGGAATTCATTGTGCTTACCGAAATCGGATTGATTGAACGTTTGCGCCGTGAATTTCCAGACAAACATTTTTATGGATTGGCTGAAGCTGTTTGTGGTCAGATGAAAACAACAACACTTCAATCAGTTTATGAATCGATCATACAAAACCAGTATGAAATCCACGTGGATGAAAAAATTATTCACAAAGCACGAAACGCACTGGAGCGAATGATGGAGTTTACAGCGTGATTTCCAGGAATGAGGTCGCTGATGTTATCGTCGTTGGTTCTGGTGCGGCTGGATTAATGTTTGCGTTTCATATCGGGAAATACCATAAACTCGATCTTTTCACAAAAGATAAAGCTCTTGAATCGAATACCCGATATGCACAGGGAGGTATCGCTGCTGTACTGACAATCGAAGATGATTATGAACGCCATATCAAAGATACCTTGATCGCTGGCGATGGGTTGTGTGATATGGACGCTGTTCACGTTCTGGTACGCGAAGCCCCGGCTCGGATTTTCGACCTGATCTGTATGGGAGTCGACTTCGACCGCGATATCGGGAATATACTCCAATTCACCAGAGAAGGCGGTCATAGTGATCGTCGTGTAATACATGTTGGAGACATGACCGGCCAAGCCATTGAATCCGCTTTGCTGAAACGAGTCGAATCATATCAGATACGGGTCCGCGATCACCAAATGGTCAGTCGGCTCCTGGTACACAATAATATCTGCTATGGCATCGAAGTCCTTGAACCGGACGGTTCACGACATCGTTTTTTTTCAAAAACTGTTTTTTTAGCTTCAGGAGGTGCTGGTCAGCTTTTCTCAACTACGACCAATCCTGAAATTGCGACAGGTGATGGATTTGTCATGGCGTTTGAAGCGGGAGCCATAATGGAAAATCTGGAGTTTATCCAGTTTCATCCAACCGCATTTCAGAAACACCAAGCTCCTTGCTTTCTGATTTCTGAAGCTGTCCGTGGAGAAGGCGGTATCCTTTTAAATACTCAAGGCAACCGCTTCATGCCAAACTACCACGAAATGGCAGAGCTTGCTCCACGGGATATTGTATCACGAGCTATCGTGGCAGAAATGAAAAAAACAAAGACAGATCATGTACTTCTGAATCTAAGTCATAAAGGGATTGAATTTGTCGAAAAAAGATTCCCGACCATCACGTCCACAATACGCCAATACGGCATAGATCCTGGTAAAGAGCCAATCCCTGTTGCTCCAGCAGCACATTATATGTGTGGTGGCGTCAAGACGGACATAGATGGCCGTACATCGATACGAGGTCTCTATGCAGGGGGAGAGGTTGCATGCACAGGAGTTCATGGTGCAAACCGTCTCGCCTCTAATTCCCTCCTGGAATCCGTTGTATTTGCGTTCCGTGCCGCTGTGCAGGCCGATCGATTCATAAGATATTTGCCTAAATCATGGTGGGATGAATTGGAGAATTTTGAACATACGGAACTTCCTCAACAAAAATCAATGACGATATCCTCAGATAAAATCGATGAAATAAAACATAAACTTCAAAATATAATGTGGGAAAAATGTGGAATCATTCGAAGCGATAAGGGTCTCAAACAAGCCCTCCAGGAAATAAAATCAATGATCAAAGAGTTTGATGAGTGGACAAACGGCAACTGCAATAATATCGCTTCCCTCGAACTCCACAATCTACTCATCTTGGCACTCCAGGTAGTCAAAGCCTCTCTTTGGAGGCGAGTCAATGTTGGAACTCATTTTAACATTGACTGTGATATTTCAGGGGATTCAATATAAACAGGGAAGGACACAGACTATGGAACGGGATATATCCACATTCTGGTCACTGATGGTTGAACTGGGTTTTTTCGGTTGGATTGGGAGCACTATTGCATTTATTTTCAATGGGATATCTAAAGATAACAAACTGATCAAAGGTAAGGCTTTCTTCTGGGGAATTTTGATTGTCCTTTTCTATGCAGTTTGGATTGCCGGCATGAAAAAAGCATGAACCACATTAAATAATGGGACAATCATGGGAAAATCAATCAAGATCATCATAAGTATTCTGGTCAGCGTCTTTCTATTTTATTTATTTATTCGGGATGTCAACCTAATCAAGATAGAACGCAATTCTGGGAAAGGTCACGGTCAATCTCAACAACAGGATAAAATTATTTATATCAAAAACATCGAAGGATTCCAAGTCGGCGATCAGATAAAAATCTCAGACCAGACCGAGACTTCTGAAGTCTTCCGAAAGATAACAGGCATTCATGAACCATCTCACAGCGATGATCAGGAAATGGATCTTTATTCATATCTTATAGTGGACGAAGCACTTCCTAAAGAATTGAAACCCTCCGAAAATGCGGTCATCAAATTTCCCAGACTTCAGAGAGCATTGAAACAGGCAAACTATTGGTGGATTGTACCATCATTAGGATGCACATTGATCGCTTTGATGATTCGAGCATATCGCTGGAAACTATTTTTCCCGAATCATCAGGCGATAAAGTTTAAGTCACTGTGGATCTCTGTCTGTATTGGTTACATGGCTAATAATGTGTTGCCGTTTCGAATGGGAGAGATTATTCGGGCGTGGATTTTGGGTAAAAAAGAGAATCGCACAATCAGCGAATCCTTCGGTACCATCGTTATGGAGCGTGTTTTTGATATTTTATCTATCCTTATCCTTTTTATTGCGTTTATTTTTTATTTCTCCTTGAAATCAAATCAGACAAATGTTGTGCTACCGGATTGGCTGGTAGATGGAGCCTGGCTGCTGGCGGGAATCAGCATAATCGCACTCTTCTTTCTCTTCTGCCTGAACTGCTGGACAGATCCCTCCTTGCGATTTTTAAGGACGCTGATGACACCTTTTCCAAAACGTTTTACAGAACCAATCATCCACCTGATCCATTCATTCATTCAAGGGTTAAGTATTTTTTCGAGCTTCTATTCCATGCTTGCAGCCTATCTGTTGTCAATGGTTATATGGATTGATCTGGCTTACGCATACTACTTCATGTTCCAGGCAGTCAACATACAAGCCACTGTCCTGATATCCATGTTTCTTATTGTCGGGCTTGCATTCGCTGTTTCCATTCCGTCAGCACCTGGCTTTATCGGAACATTTCATTTCGTTGGAAAACAAATCTTGATCATCATGGGGCTGAAAGGCAGTATAGAAGCATATGTACTTTTAGCTCACGCGATGGCCTACATACCAGTCGTTTTACTGGGACTGTTTTATCTCGCGTTGGAAAACATTTCCTTTAAGGAACTGAAAAATTCGATACCCTCTTTTGGAAAATCTGAATAAAACAGATGAGGAAAGATCCAATTCAATTGCTTCGAGCTGATCTCACTAGCTCTCAAATCCACCCAAATCGTCTCCGCGGGCAGAATTTTTTGATTTGTTCCAAAGTCCGCCAACAAATAATCGAAGCCGCCAATATCAATGACAACGACACAGTTCTGGAGATTGGAGCTGGTACTGGCATTCTGAGTTGGCTCATCATAAACAAAGTCGCACATACCTACCTCATTGAGATCGACCCATCACTTTTCAATATCCTTCAATCTCGATTCGCCAAGAATCCTCACGTGCAATTAATCTCCGGAGATGGTATCGAATGGATGCAGCAACTGAACGAAGAACATTTATTGCACAATGCATCGCTTAAAATTATCTCGAACCTACCATACTCCATCTCTTCCCCGATATTGACTTTAATGGCGAAAAAATTTCCCCTATTTTGCCAATCAACTTTTCTTCTCCAACAAGAATTCGCTGAAAAACTCATGGCTTCTCCTGGTGATCCAAATCGGGGTCCATTGTCTGTTCTGATTCAGTCTCGATACTTAGTAAAGTTAATTGCTTACGTGAATACAGATTGCTTTTGGCCATCTCCCCAGGTTAAATCAACGATTATCGTTCTGGAACCTCGCAATAATCCATGTTTACTGAACTGGGATTCAATGAGATGGATTGTTGAATTGTTATTTTCATATCGTCGAAAAACAGTTTTGAATAATTTAAAACAAATGATCCCATCACAATTCTTGTCAGAAGTCTCTCGTAAACTTGGTGTATTAGCTACATCCCGCAGTGATCTGCTCAGTGAACAACAAATTGAAGAAATCTATTGGGTGATGTCTCACTATCGAATCGACATGAAAAGGAACGCATAATGTTAACATCTGTTTTGCTGGGAATACTTCAGGGACTGACGGAATTTCTTCCGATTTCGAGTTCCGGGCACCTTGTAATCGTACAGTCTTTTATCAAAACATTCCAAGAACCCGGATTGGCATTCGATATCATCCTGCACAGTGGAACACTCCTCGCTGTATTGATTTTTTTCTGGAAAGAATTTGCAGCTATTCTCAAAGAAACCATAATAGAATTTCCATCATGGACACTAAACCAATCCAAAATCATTGTTCTCGCCGTGTTGATTGGTACATTTCCAAGTGCAGTCATTGGGATTTTTTTTAAAGATCATATCGAGCAACTGTTCCAAAATCCAAGAATGACCTCGGTTTTCCTATGCTTTACTGCAGCCATACTCCTTCTTGGCGAAATGAGCTCTCGACGATTCAAAAAAAAACTGGATCCATTCCATGATCCAAAGTGGTCAATTTATCTCTATATTGGGCTATGCCAGGCAATAGCATTACTTCCAGGCATATCCCGTTCCGGGAGCACAATGGCAGCAGGATTATCCGTTGGTTGGTCCCGCCAAGATGCTGCTAAATTTTCTTTTTTTCTAATGGTGCCTGCGGTACTCGGAGCTGTAATTCTGGAACTTCCAAAACTCATAAATAATCTCCAGGACAATTATACGAACTTGTTGGCACTCTCTGCAGGATTTATAGCAGCATTTATAACAGGTTATCTTGTCATCGCTGTCCTTTTGAAATACCTCAGAAACCATTCATTCATCCCATTCAGCATATATTGTCTTGGGGCGGGCGTTTGCACGTTCTTCCTTAATAGTTAACTTCCGCATCCTCAAAACCAGGATCAATGGATCTGATGGAATGAATGATAGAGGTCAATACAACACTGGCCCTATCTCTTAACAATAGTGTCTGATACATATCGGTCAAAACTGTTTTTTCGGAGTTTATTTCAATAACGGGAATGCCTCTGTTTATAGCAAGTTCCGGCATCGATGCAACAGGATGGACGAGACCGGATGTTCCAATCAACAATAACAACGAACATTTCTGTAACGATTGGAGGCTTGCAAGGTATTTTTCAGAGGGGATTGATTCTCCGAAGAGCACGATATCGGGTCGAAGATTGCCGCCACATACACAACGAGGGGGGAGATCGGCGGTGTCAATCTGAAACCCCATTGAAGAGATAATCCGGGTACATTCCATGCATCGTAACGCTCGTAAGTTACCATGAAGTTCAATGACCACTTGCTGTCCGGAAGCCTGGTGCAGCCCATCAATATTCTGAGTGAGCAGAGAATGGATATAACCATTTTTTTCAAGCAAAGCTAAATTTCGATGGGTCTCATTGGGTCGAGCACGATGAACTGCTTGATACAGATCCAGAAATAGTTGCCAACATTTTTCTGGATTTCGTTTTAAAGCATCTATCGTAGCATATTCTTCAGGATGATATCTCTTCCACAATCCATCAGCACCACGGAAGGAAGGAATCCCACTCTCCGTAGAAATCCCAGCACCAGTAATCGCCACGGTAAAATGACTGCTCAACAATAACTCAACGGCATACAGAAAAGATGCACGAATCATCTGCAGAACCCTCCTTGAACAACAGACATTAATACCACGGATGACTTCAAACGAAAATGATGTCATTTCCGGGATGAAAAAATTCTGGCAGAACAGCTCCAGAATTGATATATGCTATCCATAGAAAAGGAAGGGAGATACACTGTGAAGGAACTTTTAGACAGGGCAATCGAGATTCTACACCATAAAGGTGCCGATTATGGCGAAATCCGAATCGGCTTCTATAAATCACAATCGATTACGACTCGCAATGTAATTGTTACAGGGATAGCCAATAATTCTTCTGAAGGAGTCGGTGTTCGTGCGTTTTTCAATGGAGGTTGGGGTTTTGCATCCAGTACAGGACTTTCCAGGGAGGAGATCGATTGTGTTGTCCATCGTGCCATAGAAATCGCCAAAGCGAGTGCTCTTTCCCAGAGCCAACAGAAATTCGCTCATGAACCATCTCACTCCATCATTTGGAGAACACCATACCAAATAGATCCATTTTCTGTTGCTATTTCTGATAAAGTAGAATTCCAGCTTCAGGTAAATCGGGAGATGTTGAAAAATCCTGAGATAAAACAAACAGCTTTTTATATGAATTTCGCCAAGGAGCATAAGTTCTTTCAAAATACCCAAGGAACATCGACCGACCAATTTTTAATGAGAGTTGATGCCAGATGCAATGCAATGGCAACTGGAAGGGAAGGATTTGAGACCCGATATTTTGAAGCGCTCCCTTTGAATATTGGATACGAACATATTCTATCAACGCCCTTTCTTAGAGAAGCACCTCGAGTAGCAGAAGAGGCAGTTCAGAAATTACATGCTCCCCAATGTCCCTGTGAAACCGCTGACCTGATCTTATTACCGTCTCATACTGCTTTGACCATCCATGAAACAATCGGTCATGCAACTGAATTGGATCGAGTGATGGGGTGGGAAGCGGATATGGCAGGAACCAGCTTCGCCACAATCGAAAAGATGAACTCTCTTCAATATGCTTCCCCAATAATAAATGTCATCGCTGACCGGGATATGTTACATGGCAGAGCTACCGTTCCAGTAGATGATGAAGGAGTCCAAACGGGTCGTTGGTATATAATAAAAAACGGAATTCTGTCTGGATATTCCACAACGAGATGCACCGCTCATTTTATAAATGAACAGCAAAGTAGAGGATGCAGTTTTGCTGACAGTTGGCGAAGTATTCCAATTTTGCGAATGCCGAATCTTTCCATCGAACCTTCAATCCACACAAAATTGTCTTTGAACCAGTTGATCGATGATACTCCTAATGGAATATTAGTGGATGGTATGGGTAGTTTTTCAATTGACCATCAACGAATCCATTTTCAATTTGGCGGTGACTGTGCCTGGCGATTACGAAATGGAAAGAAATCTGAACTTCTCAGGAATTTTACTTATCAATCCAGTAATCCTCAATTCTGGAATTCGGTTGATGCAATTTGTGATGAATCTGAATGGCAGCCATATGGCGTAGTAAATTGTGGCAAAGGCCAGCCGATGCAACGAGCACAACTCACCCATGCAAGCCCTCCATTAAGACTCAGAAATGTTTCCATCGGAAAGGCAAAAATATGACCATACCCAGCGCGGATTTTGTCAAGTCGTTGATAGACAGGATCATTCATGCAGCTCGTAATGCGGGTGCAGACGAGGCGGCAGTTCTTACTTATGGAGGAACTTATGGATTGACCCGATTCGCACATAACCAAATCATCCAAAACCTGGAACAGAAAAGCATAACCATTTCATTGGCTGTTTCAGTAGGGAAAAGAGAAGCTGTCGTGTCCATGGATTATTCAGATAATAATGAAATCAATCGATTTGCAGAAATGGCTGTAGATTTAGCCAGACTCCACCCCGAAAATCCAGAACATTCAGCTCCTGTCAAAGCAGGTGAGATATACCGACCGGATGGTTTTGATCTCGAAACTGCCTCGATGACATATCATGAAAAGGCAGTTTGTGTTCGAGACATCTGTAATACCATAAAAAATCAAAATCTCCTTTCATTTGGCACACTAACATCAGATCAGATTGTATCAGCCATTGGAAATTCTGAAGGTACATTTGCGTATTACCCACAGACTTCTGTTACATTTACAATCACGGTAAGAACACAGAATGCATCCGGAAGTTCAAGACAACTCGCCAACAGTCATCAATTCAAGAACATTGATTTTGATGGTGTTGTCAATCAATCGGTTACTTGGGCTGAGCGATCTCAAAATCCTCAACCAATAAAACCTGGCGACTACACTGTGATCTTGACATCAACAGCAGCCATGCAATATCTAATGTTCCTCTTCCTGACCTTGGATTCCAAAAAAGTCGAAGAAAACCGCAGTCCGCTCAACCACTACTTCAAAACGAGTAATCCATTAAATTGTCAGGTTTTCAGCCCTCAAATCAGTTTACGAAGCCGTATCAACTATCCCGGTCACCCGACTATTCATTTTGGTTCGACAATTAGCATGGAAGGAGTTTCAGGTCAGAGCATGACTGATAACTTGTTTTCAATGGGCCTTCCCATGCAGGAATTTCCTATAGTTGAAAAGGGAAAGATCAAGCATCTGTTTTCTTCTCTCTATTGGGCGCGAAAAAAGAATGAAGAACCTGTCGCATTCCCAAGTCTTATTGAATTTGAAGGTACTCAAATGACATTGGAAGATTTAATAAGCAGAACTGAACATGCCTTGCTTATAAATAGTCTCTGGTACATTCGGTTTGTTGATCACTCCCAGCTTCTGATAACAGGCTTGACAAGGGATGGAAATTTTCTAGTCCAGGATGGAAAGGTTGTGAAATCAATAAGAAATTTGAGGTTCAACGAAAGCCCTCTCATATCATTGAATCAAATAGAAGCAATCGGTTTACCCGAAAAAAAGCAGGGCTGGTTAAGCAACGTAATTATCCCTCCGATGGTTATCAGAGATATGACATTTACTGCAGAAACAGATGCTGTGTAGCGCTAAGGTCATCTTTTTATCACAGTGGACACAGCTCTTTTGATTTTAAATAACACTCCGCGAATCTCGATGTAAAAATCGAATGGGATTAGATTGAAGGATTTTCTTTACAAACTATATTAATGGAAAATGCTCATGAATTTGAGTCCGATGATCAGATTAATGAAATAGTGCCCAGGAAAATGTTATGTTTTCTCATACTTTCTCAAGATCTAATATTTAACTTTTTCAAAAAAATGAGGTAGATTATGAAAACCAAAACGATCATTTTTATCATTACACTATTCTGTTTCCCATCAATCACACTGACATGCGAAAATGACCGCGAAGTAGGTGGGTATAACTGGACTTTTCATCGTATGGAAGATGGTAACAGCTATCACGAATGTATTTTAAACAAAGAATTCTCTGAAGGGAGTTCACTTGTAATGCCTGCTCCATGTGATGATCACTACATTGATACCGTTCAAGTTAAATGGGAAGATAACAGAAGCGAGGTAAGTGGAGAACTGGTGGTTAATCCTGGAGATCATCGATTGGGCTCACGAGATGTTAGTTCAAAATCGAAAGAATCATGGAGAGTACAGAATAATGTCAAAACGATTGAATTGATTTTCTCGGGAAAGCGGGATCATCGCTGCAGACTGAACTGGATCAGAATGTTTTATGGTAGCGATCAACCCCAAAAAAAAGAAGCTCCTGGTAACAAACAAAAGTTACAGAAAGTGAGCAAGGATATTGAGGAAGTTGAACTTAATGATCGTTTGAAAACAAAAACAGGTGCAGCGATGAGAAAATGCCATGTTGAAACCTGGGATGGTAACCATCTGATCATAGTTGTTTCAGAAAATAATCGGAAAACCAGAAACAAATATCGCCCAGATGAAATCGAATCAATTGAGTTTTCTGAACGGTGGGGAAAGGCTGTTACGTTAGACAATACATCCTATTTATTGGGAGCTCGACGATTCCAGAACAACATGCTCTCATTTGAAAAAAACATAGACGGCCAAATTATCAGAGACAAACAAGGAGCTCTCGATAAATTTAAATCCATCAATTTTGATGATTGATTATTGAAAAAAGCATTCAGTTCATAAGTTTTTATTAAACGAAAACGAATCAATGGCTTGAACACTTTTTAAAACTCTTTTTATGTAAAAGATTTTTGTGTCACGATAAAGTCAAATAATCTATTAAATTCAATAGGTTACAAGTTTTATTTTGTATCTTTTCTACCACCTGGCCGAAGTATTGGGAATGTCATTGTCCTGAGTAGATTCATTCTGTGATTGTTAGAATTTAATCATTTCCTTGGGTATCGAAAAACTTGCATATTCCTGCCGCGAGCACTTTTAATTCCTGTGAAGCGCGAGCAGAGAATCCTGTGTTGCGAGCAGCAATCCGGGGCATCGCGAGCAGTAAAAGGATACAAAGAAACCGACCATGCTTGGGAGTGTCAGTCTGAGTTGATTTTAATAAAGTAAAACTGACCCCTCCAGAGTAAACCGGCAGAATATGAAGCCGGAGGTAATGGAGGATGCTAAAAATGGAACAATATGAATATATACGGATCGGTCATCGGGTATACGGTAAAAGCATCAAGGAGTTGATGCGGGAAACGGGACATTCCCGGAATACAATCCGTAAGGCATTGAGAACAGAATATCAGGGATATTCGGAGCGATCCAAGGGATCGAGACCAGTATTGGGTGATTATCAAAGTCAAATTGAAGAATGGTTGAAATCGGATAAGGAGAGTCCGGTCAAACAGCGTCACACAGCACGGCGTATCTATCAACGGCTGGTGAATGAGCATGGGTATAGAGGAAGCGAATCGAATGTTCGGAAATATGTGAGAGAAGCGAAGCGGGAATTAGGAGTAAGTCGAGCACAAGCGTATATACCCCTAATACCGGAAAATGGTAAGGAAGCCAAAGTGGATTGGGGTAATGGTATAGCGATAATCGGAGGGAAACGGACACGGGTGCATATATTTTGTATGCGATCTAAATATTCAGGGAAGCCCTTTATGCAGTGTTATG
Source organism: uncultured bacterium (assembly GCA_964512995.1). GTDB lineage: Bacteria > CSSED10-310 > CSSED10-310 > CSSED10-310 > CSSED10-310 > CAZELM01. The sequence continues at coordinate 452 of CAZELM010000015.1, read as the reverse complement.
CCTGTGAGCGGCAGCAGGTATTACTAGAACGCATATGCGGGGATTTGAATTTTTTGGAGGGATATTCAGGACGTATATATATGATAATTTGACGACGGTAGTGAAGAGTGTGTTGCGCGGAAGGAAGCGGGTGGAGCAGGCGCATTTTCTTCGATTCCGGTCCTATTACAATTTTGAATCTCGTTTTTGTAATCCAGCCAGTGGACATGAAAAAGGAGGAGTCGAAGGCCTGGTTGGTTTTTCTCGACGTAACTTCATGGTGCCAATTCCGGAAGCATCGAGTCTGGAAGAACTGAATCATATGCTGAAGGAACAATGTATAAATTATGGGAATCATCGGATACAAGGCCGGGACAAACCGGTATGGGAATTGTTTGAATCAGAGAAACGGATCACGTTGTTGATTCTCAGATTATTTGGGATGAAATTTTCTAATTAATTGGCAATAGAGG
>CAZELM010000014.1:74028-92314 GCA_964512995.1 uncultured bacterium | reverse complement strand
CGCTTCATCGCCCAGTCAAAACTGATCAATCGCCGCTTCGGCATTATAATTCCCTATCTCCCTATATCGAAGGGATTGTATGAGCAATTACCACTGACCCTTCGTCATTGCTTATGATAACTCCAGTCATATGTTTATGATGATTATCTTTGCGTGGGCTCCGGGCGAGGTATCGGCATTTTTTTCGCCGGTGTTTTTCCACTGGAAGGCGAGGGTGTCGGTTTCATCAGCTCTGATAGTTGATCGATTTTTTTGAAATCTGTCGGAGTTTGAAAGAGTGATTCCGGCGGAGGATTCAACGAAATATCCCGGTATTCCGTGATCGGTCCCCGTTCACTTTGGATACGAATCGGAAAGTCAAATTCATTACACACCCAGATCGTTGCGGAGGTGATGATTTCACGATTACCGACTTTGTTTAATTTTTCAACCCGTTGCTTTTTGCAGGAAAAACCCTGGATCTCTTCCGTTCCAAGATCGACATGCACATCTGAAGCAGAGAATCGCCGGAATATCTGATCCATCTCTGTTCCCTTCATCGGTTTCTCCAGAAATACTTTTTTTTCTGGAACAAGGGTCACTACAACCTTCTTTTCTTTCAAATAAATCAAGTGAAGAGGACTTTCTATTCCAGGAGCGGGTTCCTGCATCTCAACTTTTATTTTGTCTGGAGTGACAAAGATCTTCTGAAGCAGTCTAACGTCTCCAGCACTGTTAACATTCACCAATGATGCTGAGAATGAGTCGATTGAGGCTGCAAATCCGGAAATACCGATCATGGTCCACATCAATACGTATAACAGGTTTCTGATCATAATTAATCCCTCATGAATGATCTGTGCTGCGTAAAGAAAGCAATGTTGTCATCGAATTGCAGTTAAAGTGTGACGTCGATTCCCTCAAACAATTTGTAATAATCCTCTTCTCGCCTTTATCACGTGAGTCAATCTAAGATTTCTTCCAGATCATCAATGCTGAGATTGAAACGATAAGTGTAATCAATCCCCAGGTTGTTAAGGAGGGAGTGGGCACACCGGTCGGTTCTATATCCAGAGTGTTTCGTGAATAAAAATGATATTGATACCCTCCTGCACGAGACATTGCGATCTCCAGGCTAACCTTATTGTACCAAAAATAATCTCCGACATACAATTCCGCATACCCGCCAAGTTGACCGTTAATATAGGTGAAATGATGCATGCCGGTAGGGATATCAATCCGTCTATCCGTCCAGATGGGATCACAACCATCGCATTCCAGTATGAACCATGAATCGGAGTATCGAAGGTCAGCCGCCAGTATTTCACTGTTGACAACCTCGACTGTTTCTCCTGGCAACAACGGTGATCCATTGGCATCGGAAATATCAAATTGCTGACCGTAAACATTGCCCACAAATCCAATGACTAATACGCACCAGATGAAAAGACTCATTTTCATACTCCAATCCTCCTTTTTTTGTTTAAAACCCGATTTTGATTTTAGCTGAAGCTGAGGAATAACGCAATATTCATACATATATTAACTATTCTGATACAGTATTCGAGACGAAAGATAAGATTGAGGGGATTCTGTTGATGTCCGGACTGGTTCTTTATTGTGAACCGTGTAATACCAGTACAACGAGCCAGGTGATATATCCGGTATAAACTCCCAACAGCAGGATACCTTCATAGCGATTGATCCGACCATGGCCTCCCGGTCGATATCCGATAACGAAAAGTGAAATCGTCAGAATCATCATTAACACATAATCACGGTGCAGGATCTCTGGATTGACGTGCATCGGGCGGATCATTCCTGCCGTACCGACTACTGCGAGTGTATTGAACAGATTGGAGCCCAGGACATTCCCCAACGCAATATCGTCTTCCCTCCGATGGGCAGCAATCAGACTCGATGCCAATTCTGGCAGAGAGGTTCCTGTGGCGATAATGGTCAATCCAATGATCAGATCGCTGATTCCAAGTCGCTGTGCCACCTCGATTGCCGACCAGACCAGAAGACGTGAACTGGCAATCAGAACGATCAACCCAACCACCAGTCGGATAACAGCAGATCGGGTAGAATTATGATTCAGTCGTAATCCGTGCTCAAATTCTTCTCCGAGAGCATCTTCCCTGTGTCGGTTGCTTTGATACAGCGTCCAAAGCATCAAACCCAAAAAAAGCACCAGAAGAATCAATGAATCTAACCGTGTCAATTCACCATCCAGCAATTGTATCGAAGCCAGAAAAGTGATCCCAGTGAGTATGGGCAATTCCTGATGCAATATTTTGGAACGGACGACGATCGGGCGGATAAGAGCTGTCAATCCGAGAATTAATGCTATATTGGTGATGTTTGATCCATATGCGTTGCCAAGAGCCAGTCCTGAATTCCCTTGAACTGCTGCGAGCCCAGAAACTAACAATTCAGGAGCGGATGTTCCGAATCCCACGATAACCATTCCAATGATCAGGGGAGATAGACCCATACATCGGGCGATTGCTGCGGATCCCGTTACAAACCATTCCGCACTCCAGACCAGCAATATTATTCCTGAAACAAATGCAAAGAGGATTATCAGCATGGGTTAGTCTCACCTTTGCTTTTTTGAAATTCACGGATTGCTGTTTTCCTGCGAGAGAGCCACCATATCAACCAAGTAAAAAACACAACCGAAAGAATTGCTGCGATTCCATTTATTCTGTACCAACCTGAACCGGATCGCAGGAGCGGAAGAAGAGTCATGATTGCTGAACCCCAGAAAAAGGACCAGATATACATTCGGGGAGCCATGGCGCGCAGCAGAAAAATCAACCCCAGGAGAATCAGGATATATAAAGTATTCACCAGACCAAAGTGGAACCACTCATGGATGTACTTAACCTGTGCAACTGCATCGACAAAAGAAAACACAATGAGAATCGCCACTAATGCTCCCGGTTTTCTGAAACCTTTGTGAATCAGAACAACGACGATTAACGCAATGGGAGCAAACATCAAAGCGCTTTGAAGACTACTCACTATCGTCGAAACAAAAGGTAGTGACGAGTCAAGACCATAGAACGAACGAAGTGGATATCTGATCAACGGGATATTCATCCAGGCGGTCATCCAGGATTTTAGAAAATAAGCACCAGCAGTTCCTGATGTCAGAGTGATGACACCAAGCCATGAATCAACCATTGGAGATACACCCTCCAATCCAGCCCCATGTTCTTTTCGCCACAGGGTATGGATCAGTGAGACACAAAGAATCACCATGAGAATTTGAAGTGAAAACATTGTCAATCGCCCGACAAAGAGACTCAGATAATAGTTCGCCAGAGTGTCAGTTGTCGAATACTGAGAAAACCATGGCTGCATCTGATTGAACAGCTCCACGATATTGAATCCGAATAATATAAACCCCAGTTTCAATCCAGGCTGCCACGCGAAATCGTCCTGTTTGAACAGCGACAGAAATTTCAGTAATGCCCATAACACCCCAGAAGCAATGAACAGGAAACGCAAAATATGAACGATACGACGCCATGAAACATTGAACTGCTTCTGGTTATCCACTTTCCAGTTTTCCGGTGGTTTTATCCATTGATTCGGACCAAATGCACGGTCACCCATTACATTCACACTTATCCGGGCTTGTGCCTCACCCAGATTCAATGTCTGATTCCGGTATTCAATGACGTGATCGGTTCGGTGTGGCAACTTTGTTTCTGTATTTTCCGTTTCAGTTAATTCCATTACATTGAATCCATAACTGGTCAGGAGTTCCTGGGCGAGAATCCGGGCATCCTCAGCCGGAAGATTCGCTCCCGAGGCATCCTCTGGAAGAATATGCTGGACGCGTGTTACCGTGCCGATCGTATCCAGATAGACATAATACTGAGTCTTTTCCAATATATTAAAATACCGCACAACCCATCCCGGTTGGCCATCCGAATGACGGAAAGCATCGGATAACAGATTCATTCCTGCCGTTTCTCGAATATATTCCAGTCCATCTGTCCATTTGGCGTTTTCAAACCAGGTCGCTCGTTGAAATCCTGAAGGCTCTCCTCCCATTTTTTTTAACGCTGAATCAGCGGAAGCGGTAACTTGTTGTATCGAAACTCGAAGATCCGTCTGAGAACCCAATTCCGTTGATTGTATTCCATATACAAGCGCAGTGCTGAACAGTGTGACAAGCACAGCAATGATCCGAGTGGGTGTCGAGAAAGCAGGCAACTGAACCAACCGCTTTCCCTTTGCCTCTCCAATGCTGGTTTCTTTCAGGGGAGCGATAAAATCCCGGTTGAGATAACCATCACTCGGTGCAAATCCACCCCGCCGTAATCTCCCGATTGTGACGACAGCCAGAGGAACGAGTAAGAAAGCACACAGAAATATGCCGGTAATCAGCAAGGATGTTTGACCGGATTCAAACATGAACAGGCCAATAAAAATGGAATCCATCACGAAATGCCAAAGGAGTGTTGCAAGAATACCAAATCGAAGCATTACAAATCCAGCAATGACACCAATCAATCCCACTTCCACTCCACGAATAAATCCAGGCTGTTGCGGGTAGGCTGAATGGAGAAATCCCCAGGTAAATGCCGGAATGATTACGGCAAGGAATGTCGACCGGGTCAGTTTCTGCAAGAATGGAATGGCGAACATGCGGAAGATGAATTCCTCCACACTCGCTGCCCAGAGACTGATTGCCAATGGAAGAAATACAGGAATCACCGAGCTGATGGCATTGGTGTAGTTAATTTCGGCAGGTGCCCATACTCCGAGTTTTTTCCCCCATACATAAAACATGACAACAAAACCAACATGAAACATCACCAACCCATAACCGGCAATGATCGATTGAAATGTTTCTTTGGTCTGCCAGCTTTTCCATCTGAAAATTTGATTGAGCCGTATATGGTTCGGATAGCTTTCCCGATATAACACTTCACCGATCGAAATGAAAAGAAGAAGTACTAACGCAGTCCCTGCCGCGGATGCCATGAATCCCATCAGCAGGTGAATGATGAAACTGGTCATGCTGTTGGTCGTATCATACTCCACCAATTGAAGAGGCAGCATGTTCCAGATATTCAGAGAATATACCACCCCAACGGTCACTCCAGCCCATAACGCCCAAATCCATTGCAGTCGGGAGTTTTTCATGCGCTTGAACAACAAAATGATGGCTCCTGTAAAAAGCACGAATGCACCCAGATTCCCCAACATCTGATAGAACATGTTGCCACTGCGCAGCTTCTGGAAGTCCAGAAGCCATACCTCCGGAATTTTCAGGAATTTTTTGGCATGGATGATTTTATCTCCGGCAACTGTGATCTGAATCCGAACGGTAGCGCCGTGAATATCAAACTCGTTCAATTCCCAGACAAAATTCCGATCGAGCCGATTCGGTCGCTCCTGCACATTCGATTCAACGAGTCTGTATTGTGTAATATCCGCAGCAAAATATTCTGAAATGAATTGCTGAGCGATGGTCCGGGCATTCTGTTCGGAGATCGTGCTACCGGATTGTTCTTCCGGTATTTCATGATCGAATAGGATAAGATTTCCGTCAGGCGATAACGATACAGTGAAGGTTTCCTTCTCCAATGGTTTGAACCATCGAATATACCATCCCCATATATCAACCATCCCTTTGAGCTGGGATCCCATTTGATCCAACCCTATCTCCCGTTCCAGGAAAATCTTTGCCGATTCATTCACATCAAAGGCGATTGCTTCCCGATAATCATCAGGAACTTGAACATTTTTTGAGAGGAAGGCTCTCCCCAATTCTCGAGCGTTGTCTTTACTGATTGGAAAATCGATGTGAATTTCCGAAAAAGCCTCTTTGAAATGATTCACTCCCGGAATTAAAAACAGGAGCCCTGCAAGCAGACATCCTGCTAATATCATACGTTCTGTTTTGGTGAGCGTTGTTTTCATGCGATATCCAATCCTTTCAAGGCATTAAAGGAAACTCGGATCAAGCTGGCTTATAGCATCGTGTAACCGCTCTGTAAATCATTTCTCTGATCATTTCTCACGAACAAACCCATTGGCGGAAGCGTTGACGATTGAAAAGCCCGATTCGCGTGCCGAATCGAAGTATCCACCACTCAAACGGAAATTGAAACCTGAAATGGCATACCCGGTAAAACGCCAACTTGTGCAGCATCGCACGAAACATGCCACGAAACGACCGGTCCTGCTGTCCTTCCATCGCTCTCAATGAAAAAGGAAGATAACAGTAAAATAGCATATTCGATATGTGAGCGGTCTCCGTATCCAACCATTCCTGGCTACCAGATATCCGGTAGATCATGCTCTTTTCGACCAGCCGTGGATCGCTCTTCCAGTCAGTCGGATCTTCAAGTTTTGAACAGATAACCGTCTCTGGAATTGGTGAAAACCGGTAGATGGCAAAGTTCACATTTGAAAAGCGTTGTTTGAACTGATGAATGGCCTGGGTTGTCGCCCACAATTCCGCTGTTCGTTCTCCAGGATATCCCAGGATATAGTTCAATGTTACGCGGATGCCATGGTGTGCGGCTTTTTTGACAAACGATTCCACCTGAGACAGCTCAATCCCTTTATCCATCTCCCGCAGAATCTCTGACGATCCGCTTTCCGCACCGATTTCGATCTCATAACATCCGGACGCCCGGATCATTTCCCATGTATGGTCGCTGAACATTAACAACTGATCCGCACGACCTGCTCCACGCCAGCGGATTTTGATCGATTGGTCGAGCAGCCCTTTACAGATTTCGACAACTCGCGCTTCCTGACAGAAGAAATTGGCATCGACGAATCGAATGCTCTTCAATTGATAGAAGCTGACCAATTCACGAATATCGTGGATAACCCGGTCAGCGGGTATCGGAAACCATTGTCGGTCGTAACCACAGGTGATCGCACAGAATCGACAAGATGCATCACAGCCTTTACTCGAGATATAACTCAGATCCCGCTGCTCACCCAGGTATGGTTCCAGGTTGATAATCGTATAATCTGGTGTGAGTTGCTCCGATATCCGGCTGATTCTTTCGTGGGGAGTATAAACGAATGCATGATCCCGATAAAATCCAACTCCTGGAATGCCATTCACGGGTATCTCATTCTGGAGATGATCGGCCAACCGGGCAATTGGGTGCTCCCCTTCTCCCGTGATAACATAATCGATGGCCGGATGAGCGGCGACTCGTTCCGGCACGATCGATGGAAACCATCCACCCATAACCACCGGAATTTCCGGAAAGACAGATTTGATGGCGTCTGCAAAGATAAATGATCTTCCGACCTGGCCTCCCGGCCGGCAACTGATTCCGACGAATAACACATCCGTGAGTGCTGTCCGTAGGGTCTCTGACGACCATGACTCGACCCGTTCATCCAGAATCGTGACTTCCAATCCCTGATGTTTCAGAGATGGCGTGAGCGCCAATAATTCCAAAGGAACCAGAAGAGGTCTCTGATTCGCGAGCAATTCCGGAAAAAACAGCAAAACCCTGTTCTTTTTCATCCCACGTCTCCTTTGATCCGGCGGACACGAGTCCAAAGTGGTGACTCTATCCACTCTCTGTCGTGTTCCGTAAACCGTGTGATATGAGGCTCAAACCGATTGATGCAATCTGCGCATAACGGGATGGCATGAGAGCCGACTATTCGGTGAGTGAGGATGAGATCACGCCGCTTTTGTTGGATCTCATCCAACCGCTCTCGTAACACATTTCCGATCACCATTTCCCCATGCCAGTCTTCACAGCACAGGTAAACATCACCATTCCAGCCGATTGTCATGGGAACGGTGATACGATGGCAGGGAAACCGGTCTACTCGACCCGTGTCACCGCTCCCACCGTTGCCCTCAAACGTTCGTCCAGTGGGTCCGCGGGGTATCTGGATGACGATTTCATTTACACGGGGGAGCCATGTGTTCAGAAAAGCATCCAGCAGATGGTCCGTTTCCGGGGATGATACGATCTGGATCCGGACAAAGGGAATTGGTTTTGGGCACTTTTCAAGTAACTCCAGAAACTGATGAAGATGATCTGTTGCCTTGTTCCATGCCGTTGTTCCGGTGATGGATTGATATGTGGTGTCATCCAGACCATTGAGACTGAATCCGATGTCGGAAACGCCAAGGGATACGATCTCACGGCTGATCTCCGGGTCGAAAAGCACGCCATTGGTCAGGAATCCACATCTCAGATTACCGGCATTCCGGATGATTCTAAGCAGATCGATGTAACGGGGATGCATCAGGGGTTCACCTGCGCCATGAACGATAATATAGCCGCTCCGCTTGCCGACCCAATGGGAAATCTGTTGAATGACTGTCTGAAACTGTTCGACAGGCATGTCTCCGATGTCACGCGAACGGGAAATCTCCGGATGGGTTCCATGAGAAGGGCACATGTGGCATCGGAGATTACAACGGTTCGTGGGTTCCACAACAAATACATGGGGAGCCAGGCGAATCCAGCGGTTGATGAACCACCCGATTTTCATGTGAGTGAACCAGGGTAATAGGTTCATGTGATCACCGGCACATGGAATGTACCGGAACCGATGTGCGTTGACATCGTCGGCGGAATGCCGAATATCCGGTAAAAATAGAGGCCTGGTAAGAGATTCTGTTGAAGATTCTGTCCAAGAAGCACCTTTCTGTTCGATGTGATAATTCCGAATTTATCAAAAAAAGTGGGAGATGTTGCGATCTCGACCAGATAGGGATCAGAGTGGGTTGAATTGGACCATTCCAGGAGGATATCGGTTGCTCTTGAGTTACTGCCGGGTGAGTCACCATTGCTCTTTCTGAAGATCCTGCTCAGGACGCCTTTTGCCGTTGCTTCCAGATTCAGAGCCATGGAAAAGCGTCTGCCGGGAGAGGTGCCGTAGTACTTGGTGATAAACTGGAGCGGATCCCGGGTCCAATCGGTACAATGCGCGATTGCCGCCTGTGATTTCCGTTTGCTCGCGCCGTAATAGTGGACAAGTTCAGCTTGGGGAACCGTCAGAAGCTGATATCCGTTTCTGTGGAGACGGATGGCGAGATCCACATCCTCATATCCTAAGAAAAATGTGGCATCCAATTGCCCACCGATCGCATCCAGTGCCTCCCGCTTCATCATGATGTAAGCCCCTCCGATGGCAGGAACGGGGAATGGATCCGGACCCTGAAACCAATAATCCCAATCCATACGCCAGTAGGGGAGAAGGACAGATGTCAGAGGATTCCACTTGCTGCAGATCGAATGGGTCAGCCAAAGAATCAGAGGAGACGGCACTTTCAAACACGAGATCATGAACTGCCGGGAAGTGTCCCAGTAGGCTCGTGGTCCGGCTGCTCCGGCATGAGTGTCCCGGTCCAGACACTGGATCAGATGATCGATGCAACGACTCAAAAGCAATGTGTCTGGATTGAGCAGCAGCAGGTACCGTCCGGAAGAGATACGGATGCCGGCATTTATGGCTGGAGCAAATCCGAGATTGGATCGTTGTGGAACCAGGACCAGACCGGGAAATTCCTTTTGGAGCGCAATCACGGTACCATCGTCCGATGCATTATCCACAACAATGATTTCAGATCGATACGGCTGAAGCTGTGGAATCAAGGTTTGCAGACACGCTCGTGTCTCTTCCATAACATTATATGTCACAATAATGACCGAAATATCCACTTCCGATACCCCTTGAATCCCCATTCTCCGGCTTGATTATAACCGAAACCACACATATTGCACCCATTTGTTTTCCATATTGTGCCCTCGGGAATGATGTCGATGGTCACAATCCGGCTTTGAAGCCTGATCCGGTAACCGAAGCGATGATTGTGATTCATCGGAGTTCCTTAATGCGATTGTTTGTTTCTATCTCAGGACTTTTTATGATATCCTTGAAATCCGGAAACCGGGTTTCAGTTCTAGCGGTGATTGGAAGACGAAAATCCATGCGCTCGAAAGATCATTCACTGATTTTTATCTCAGTCATTGTCCTTTTTGGATTGGTCGCCTATTGGAACGCACTCGAAAATAAATTCGTCTATGATGACGAAGACATCATCACCAACAATGAATGGCTTCAGACCAGCCGTGACCTCACCGTTTTGTTCGACAGCCGCTATTTTTCTCTCACGGGAGAATACACGTATCGGCCGGTTGTGACAGCAACGGTCCTGTTGGATTACTCTGTCTGGAGGCTCAATCCATTCGGCCATCATCTCACCAATCTGCTTCTGCATCTGGCCACGGTCGTAATCATGTTCCTTTTCCTGCGGGAGTTGTCCCGGTCTCCGATCGTTGCGTTCGTGGCAACGTTGCTGATGGGCATTCATCCCGTGATGAGCGAGGCGGTCAATGCCATTGCCTTTCGGGAAGACATTCTGGTGACGCTGTTGACCATATGCTCCCTGTGGATGCTCATTGGAGCTGTTACGCCCGGAAAATGTCAACCTTCCGGTGTCCGGATGATCGCATCGTTCGGTTTCACTCTATGCGCTTGTTTCTCCAAGGAAAATGGCATGGTCACTCCATTTCTTCTGACAGCCGTTCTCATGAATCGATCCCAGATCAGATCAGCGGGTGACATTGTTCGACGCGTGAAACAAACATGGAAAGTCATCCTGCCTGCCGTGTTCGCGGTGATCATCTATCTTCCGGTCCGGTTTGTTATCCTGAACAATCCCGATGCTCCCGTTTATGATCTGATTGGAAATTCCCGGTGGACCGCACTTCTGAGCAGTTGTTCGATCATGGGTCATTATATCCGGCTGTTCATATTCCCGGATCTGCTGAGAGCCGACTACGAAATACCGGTCCCGGCCAGTATTTTTGATGGAAGCGTGTTATTGGGTGCTGTCGGTATGGTGGGTCTACTGGGACTGATGGTTCATGGATACCGAGCTGGTCGCTGGTATGGTTCAGGATTTGCCTGGTATCTGCTGGCCCTGCTCCCGGTATCCAACCTGATTCCCATCGCCAATCCGATTGCAGAACGCTATTTGTATCTTCCGGGAGTCGGCATGTTTCTGGCTATTGGCGCTTTCTTTTCCATATGGTATGAACGCAAAAACACACATGCCCTGGAGTCCCTGGTGTCGATTCCTTCTGCAGTGATTCTGATCATTACCGTGATACTGTCGGCTCGGACGATGCAGCGGAATCCGGTCTGGAGAGATTCTCTGTCACTGTGGTCCACCACGGTCCGGGACGCTCCCCGTGCACATCGGGCTCAGATGAATCTGGGATCGACGCTCCACAAAGCAGGTGAGACGGAAAAAGCGCTCCCCTACCTGCTCAATGCCGTCAGACTCAAACCGGATTATACACAGGCCTATTACGATCTGGGTGTCGTATATGAAAATCTCGGGAATGTGGAACTGGCTGAAAAGAACTACAAAAAAGCATTGTCGTTGAATCCCCATTTCGAGGAAGCATACTCAAATCTGGGCAGTCTGTACAATTCACTCCAGCGATACTGGGAAGCCATCGAAAACTATCGGAAAGCACTGGAACTGCGTCCCGACAAAGCGCACAACTACTATAATCTGAGTGTGGCGTTGAACAATATGGGACAATTGGCCGAGGCAGAGCAGATGTGTTTGAAATCCTTGGAACTGCAACCTGATTTCGCCTTCGCCGTGAACCATATGGGTGCCATCGCGTTCGCAAAGGGGGATCTGGATCGTGCCATTGGATATCTGAACAAAGCGCTGGAGCAAGATCCATCGCTGTACCATGCAAGCCAGACATTGGGATTGATCTATTGGCAGAAAGAAGAATATGATCGGTCCATCGACTATTACCTGAAAACCATCCGACTCGCCCCGCAATTCGCTCCGGCACGGATCAATCTCGGAATCACGTATCTGGAAGTCGGTAAATACAAAGAAGCCAAATCATCATTGGACAGTGGAAGGAAATTGGATCCAAACACTGCATTTTATGCTGATCTGGGATCAGAGATCGCTGACTTCAAAGCCAACCTGGCTCAGAATCCCTCTCAGACAACCTTATTGAAATCCATCGGACTGGCATATATCCGCCTGGGAAATGTCCGCCAGGGGGAACGGTTTCTGGTTCAGTATGCTTCTGTGCATGGATCGGATCCGGAAGTCGTTGAAAAATTGGCGGAATGCAGACGGATGTTGAGTGAACCATCTCCGGGAGATACCACTCCATGAATAAACCGCTGAACATGGAAATCAAAAAGATTGATCGGTATGAAATTCTCCGGCTTCTGGGCCGCGGTGGTCAGGGAACGGTTTATCTGGTCCGGGATCCACTGACCGAACATCAGATCGCTTTGAAACTGCTGACGCCGATGATGAATGACCGGGGCGCCGCCATCCGGTTTCATCGGGAGTTCCAGGCGATCTCCCGGCTCAGCCATCCGGGAGTTATGACCGTCTACGAGCAGGGTCTGCATCATGATCAACCGTTTTATACCATGGAGTATATCCAGGGGTGCGATCTGAAAGCGTACCGGGATACTCATCCGGGATGGGATCACATTTGCTATCGAATGTCCCTCGCGGCCGATGCTCTGGCCTATGTTCATCGGAATAATTTTATCCATCGGGATCTGAAACCGGGAAATATACTCATGACACCCGATGGTCAACCCAAGCTGATGGATTTTGGTCTGGTGAAACCCGTGAATGCGACGACGGTTTTGACAATGTCTCAGAATCTGATGGGGACATTGCATTATATTTCTCCGGAACAATTCCGGTGTGATGAGATCGACTTCCGCTCTGATCTCTATTCTTTCGGAGTGATCCTTTATGAACTGCTGACCGGAAAATTGCCATTTGAATGTGATTCCATTTTCGGGATGATCACCCTGCAGATGTCATCCACTCCCGTACCCATAAGCGCGATTGTCCGGACATGCCCGTCGGAGCTATCCCGTTTGTGTGAGGAGTTGCTGGCGAAAGAACCCTGGGATCGTCCCGCATCCGCAGATATTGTCGCCGATCGGCTCAGGACCATCGCAGACATTTTGAAATCTAAAGAGCAGATTGCGATTCAGTCACCACCGGATATGTCAGGTCCTCCACTTCGTCCACGATTTGTCAATCGGCACAACGAAATGGATTATCTGGCATCGACGCTCAGTGCGAATCGGGATCATCCATTGACATTCACTCTTGTTTCCGGAGAATCCGGTATCGGTAAAAGCCGGCTGCTCCGGGAAGCCTCCATTCAATGCCTGTCGGACCAGCAATCGATTGTTCGTGTCCGGAAAGTGGGCGCAGGATCAGAAATCCTGGATGATTGGGATGAACTGATCCAACAGATTGTAGACCAGATCGAAAAATCCATCCAGCATCTGCATCCGCTCACAGACTTTTTACCGGAACTCGCACCGCTTCATCCCGCATTCAATATCTTTCGGACAGCCCGACAAGCGCATCATTCTCAGGACTTTCTGGCTGTTCATAGCGATAAGCATAACCGGCTTCGCTATCTGACGCGGATCTTTGCCCGATTGACACAAATTACGCATTGGCTGATCATCATTGAAGATCTCAATCAGTCCAACTCCTTTTATATTAATTTCTTCCAGGATCTGTTTAAATGGTCAGATATCGAGCCCATTCACTGTGCAATATGGACGACGGTACGTCAGGAGAATTTTTCTTCTCGCGGAGATATGGATCTGTTTACGAACCAGTTTTCGTATTTTCCAGGGTACCGCCATCTGGAACTGGGGCGATTGTCCGATTCCGATTCCCGAGAACTGGTCTCGTCCATGGTAAACCAGCCATTCGATTCCAACACCGTCAGTACGGCTGTCAGACTATGCGATGGTCATCCGATGATGCTGGTCGAAACGATCCGAGGGTGGGCGGCACAAGGCGATCTGGTTGTGCAGAACGGCGCATGGATTCTGGTTGTAACGATGCAGACAACAGAGACCATTGTTCCATATCCATTACAGAAAATCCTTCAGAATCAGATCAGACAACTGCCGGTCGATCAATTGGAGACATTAACATGGATCGCGGTATTGCAACTGGATGCATTTTTCGAGGTCATCAAATTTCTGGACAGCGGATCTGAGCCTGAAATGATCGAACGGCTGAACGATCTGATCTTCCATCGATTTCTGACTGCGGAATCAACCCCATTGGGAGAACGGTATCGTATCTGTCATCTCCAGATACAGGAACTTCTGTTGCAGACCCTCTCCGCCACCAGTCTGAAACGCTATCATCGGAATATCATCGAAATACTTCAGAATCTGGGTGAGCCATTCTCTGAACCTGCCCGGATCGCCCGGTATCAGGAAGCGGTGGGCGATATGACCGGAGCCATCCGGAACTGGTATCAGGCCGGACAGAATGCTATCGATCAGGAACTCTACATCAAAGCCCGGAACTGCCTGCTCCATGCTTATCAATTAATACCCAGATTGAATGACCAGCAGAAAAAAATGTTCAGAATGGTGATCGCCAAAATCGTGTTTTTCCTGATCCGGTCGAAAAGCTATCTCGGAGATCTGTCGAATCGATCCGGATTATTCGATGAATTGTTTGCATTAGTCAGCCGAGATCATGATAAGGCGTTTTATCAGGATGTATTGTACCAATACGTGATCCACCTGGTTTTTACCGGACAGATTGAAAAAGGCTGGCAGAAAATCGAGGAATTGAAACAATTCAGAGAATCTGACGAAATTCCCAGAAGTGTTCTTTACCTGGAAGGATATATCCAATTCATTCAGGATAACACAACTGAATCACTCCATTTATTCCGCCAGGTCATGAAAGGGATTGTTCAGGATGGAATGACGAACAGCCATTATTTCTGCCAGGTTCTTTGGATGATCGGGAAATGCCACCAGAACGCTCGCAAATGGGGAGCTGCCGAACGGCTGTATCAGTTCATTCTGAAGAAACTGAAGGAGAATCAGCGTCTTTCCCTGCGCGGAGCGATTTATTCCAGTCTGGGTCATGTTCATTTGTTCCGAAGAGAGTATGAGATTGGCCGGGAATTTCTGCATCGTGCCTTGGAGATCCACAAACAGACAGGGGATGAATATTTCACCATCTGTGATCAATATGATATCGGCATGGCGTTCTCGTTGGAACGAAAACTGAATGAAGCATTGGAATACGTTGTTCAGGCTTTCGACGAGGATGTTAAGCGGGGACAACCCAGGGAAATACTCATCTGCTCAATGACATTGACCGATATATATCTAAAGCTGGGTTTATTTCATCAGGCAGTTATCGCATGCGCAAAAGCACTCGAATCCGCCCGATCAACCCCATTGTTCGAAACATACCTTCAGATCGAACTTTACCACGTCTACCTGAAATCCATTTTTGATGATCACGAACAAATCGTGGAGGAACTGGTTCGTATTCATCGGGAATGGAATATCCGTCCCGGCAGGAATATAAGATGGAATTGGTGGCTCAGCAGCGCGATCATGACAGCCTATCATCAAAAACGATTTAAACGTGCATTAACATTACTCGATCATCTGAACGATTCCCATATTCAGATCAACTCCTATTTCAGCCTGCCTGCGGAATATCTGCGTCTCCTGATTCGGATTCGGCAACAACTGCCAATGCCAGATGAGATGTTGTCTGGACTATATCAGCAACTCGATGGCTGGGAGATTCCTGAAGATGAAAAGTGGTTATTGAATACATTGAAATTTCCACTGACAGAACATAACCAAGATGACGGATCATTCTGGCATCGCTATCAGGAGACGGCATTGACTCTTGCTGAACCTGCCAGTCAGTTACGAACTCTCGAAGTGGGTGCCTGTTTTGCCAGACTGATTGATCGATTAGAAACTGCAACAGAACTCGACGACGCTCGGTGCAGCCTGAAATGCAGATTATCGAAGGATTGGCCGGAAGACGTCCGATCCAGTTTTCTCGACAGATACTGAGCGGCTTACCCTTACGGCTGACTCTTTCGCGGTCGAGGAATTTGTTGTGGCTGGTTTGAAACGGGTTGCTCCCCGGTAAACAGAAATCACCGATGTTCAAACCTGCCATTCTTTCGCGGTCAATCGGTGGATTTAGGGTTGTTTCCCTCACCCCGCCGGCCGAGTTTGTTTCACTGTTCCAAATGAATGGGCCGACGACCCTCTCCCGGTCGCTGCGCTGGGAGAGCGTCAATGAGGATCCGGCATATATGTCCCTCTCGATTCATGGAGAGGGGTTGGGGGTGAGTTCAAATCAGGAATGGCTCGTTTCTTTCGCACCCATCCCAAGCAGAATGGTAGCCACCAGACTCATCAGTCCACCAAACAAAAATGGCGCGCTGCCATGAACTGAAAACAGCAATCCGGCAATGATACTCGCCGGCAGCAGCGTGATTCCAACGATCGTATGATAAAATCCCAGTGCGGTTGCTTTCGACTCCGAAGGACCGAGATCTGAGACCAGTGCTTTCTCGACCCCGTCTGTCATGGCATAATATATCCCGTAGATCACCCAGAACACCCACAGGAACACATGGGTTTTTTCTGTGATAAATCCAAATGATATATAGACGATGGTATAAATGGCATATCCCATCATCAATACGGTCCGGCGGCCGATTTTATCCGACCAGGATCCGAACCGCGTACTCAACATCGACGTCGCTATATTGAAAACCATATACATCAGGATAACCGTCGATAGGGAGTATCCGAGATCCATACTCCGCAGAAGCAGAAACTGATTGGATGAATTCCCCAGAGTAAAGATGAATTGCACCAGAAAGAAATGCTGGAGATTGCGATCATACTGACGGATGTTCAGATTGGGCTTGGGTTTGGTGCTGTTTATCGGTGTAGATTTT
The DNA here is from genome assembly GCA_964512995.1 of uncultured bacterium. Classification (GTDB taxonomy): domain Bacteria; phylum CSSED10-310; class CSSED10-310; order CSSED10-310; family CSSED10-310; genus CAZELM01. Next base: position 75,506 of record CAZELM010000014.1, on the reverse strand, counting down.
TCTCTGATCAGAAACAAAAACAGAACACCAATAACGGCAGGGATGATCGAGATGATGAAGAGGAGATAGAATGATTGGATATCTCTGAGAGTTTTGGTGACGGGATCGATAAAGTGCAGCGTCAGAAAGTAACACAGCAACACACCGACAGAAGCGCCGGCAAAGTCCATGGCCCGATGTATCCCATACGCTTTGCCTTTAAGTTCCCTGGGAGTGGATTCTGCGATCAATGCGTCTCTGGGAGCCGTCCGGATTCCTTTCCCGACACGGTCGAAAAACCGGGCGAGCAGCACAAAATACCATCCGACTGTGGAAAGCAACAATAATCCTTTAGCTCCGGCAGAAAGACCATACCCGGCGATTGCCGGCCATTTTCGTTTCTGTATCCGGTCGGAATAATACCCCACAAAAACCTTCAGGAGACTGGCTGTGGATTCCGCGACTCCCTCGATAATCCCGAGCACCGGACCGAGCATTGCCTTTTGAGAGGCCATTACCATACTGACAAACGCCTGTAATAACGGGTAAATCATCTCCGATGAGACATCCGTAAAAAAGGAGGTCGCTCCCATCAGATATACATTTTTATCCAGTTTCTGTTTCTGGTTCATATCACCATCTTCTCAACCCCCAGATCGTTTTACGACAAAACCTTGCCTGGTCAGTTCTGCTACAATCACATCCCGGTGATCACCTTGGATTTCAATCACACCATTCTTGATGGTGCCACCGGTACCGCATTTTTGTTTCAATTGACGGGCGAGTTGGGTCAGGTTTTCCAGATCGAGCGGAACACCGGTGATCAGAGTCACACCATTGCCTTTCCGACCTTTGGTTTCCCGTCCGACCCGCACGATGCCATCTCCTTTCGGACTCTCTTTTCGTCGCTTACAGATACAGGCCGGCTTTGGCTTTGAACATCCCGGGCACATCCGGCCATATTCCGTCGAATAGACCAATTCAGATTCTTTTTCCGTTTTCATCTCTTCCTCAGATTCAGCAAGCATTGCCTTCGGACTTCCGATTCTGCCATCTAAATCCAACCAATATATCCGCTGTCATCGTCCATTCCAACAACAAATGAGAGTCTATCATGGAACGTCAGTACGTTGCTATTCACATTGATCTAAAAGTGGGAGTCTCCTTCTTTACCCTCTCCCAGCGCAGCGACCGGGAGAGGGTCGCCGGCTCGTTCATTTGGAACAGCAAAACAAATCGGCCGGCGGGGTGAGGGAAGCATGCCAATACCATCGCACAACGCTGTAGTAAACGGTTCGCACTGAGGCCGGAAACCTGGAGGGACCATCAATCTACCATGGCCGGCGGGGTGAGGGAAGCATGCCAATACCATCGCACAACGCTGTAGTAAACGGTTCGCACTGAGGCCGGAAACCTGGAGGGACCATCAATCTACCATGGCCGGCGGGGTGAGGGAAGCATGCCAATACCATCGCACAACGCTGTAGTAAACGGTTCGC
>CAZELM010000014.1:55128-73928 GCA_964512995.1 uncultured bacterium | reverse complement strand
AACGCTGTAGTAAACGGTTCGCACTGAGGCCGGAAACCTGGAGGGACCATCAATCAGCCATGGCCGACGGGGTGAGGGAAGCATGCCAATACCATCGCACAACGCTGTAGTAAACGGTTCGCACTGAGGCCGGAAACCTGGAGGGACCATCAATCAGCCATGGCCGACGGGGTGAGGGAAGCATACCAATACCATCGCAATGTTGAATGGTTGACATTTTGTTTACACCCTTTTGTTCATATCCAGGATGCACACCCCGACAGGCCGCGGTCCGGATCATATTTTCAGCGAATTCTGTCAGATTAGGTTGCCATGGAGCGTCTTACATACAGAGTGCGGAATCAACACGCATGAAACGAATCTGATATCTCAATTTTAAGGAGGTCAAACAATGAAGGAAAATGCGACACACATCGCGGTCATTCTCGATCGGACCGGTTCCATGGAAAGCATCCGGGACGACATCATCGGTGGATTCAATACATTTCTGAAGGAGCAGCAGGAGCAACCAGGCAGCGCTACCGTGTCACTGGTGCAATTCGATTCCCAGAATCCCTACGAAGTCATCCATCGTTTCAAACCCATTCAGCAGATTCCGGGTCTGGATCGCAGGACATACGTGCCCCGAGCCAGTACCCCGCTTCTCGATGCGATCGGTCGCGGGATCAATGATCTGGAGTCATCTCTTTCGGGCATCCCGGAATCGGATCGGCCGGAAAAAATCATCATGGCCATCGTTACTGACGGTCAGGAGAACGCAAGTCACGAGTTCACCCGAGATCAGATCGTAAAGATGATCAAAGATAAAACAGATAACGCCAACTGGCAGTTTGTCTATCTCAGCGCCGATCTTCAGGCGATTCAGGATGCCCACGGTTACGGCGTTCAAATGGATGCAGCGATGTATTTTAAGAAGAGCGGCAAGGGTTCTGAAGCCGTATTCAATGCGCTCTCCATGCGAATGTCCGATTACCGGGCCTCCCGGAAATCCAAGATGGAGTTTGAGGAAGAGGATCGTAAACGGTCTAACGAGGATGATCCGGGAAATACGTAATATCAATCTCTTCGTGAATCTGTCTGAACAGGATCCCGGTCTCTCGTTGCCGCTTAAAACGTCTCAGGAGATGATGTTGCTGCCTTGCGAGACCCGGCCCGTTTCAGAAAACTCTGGAATGTATCGAGATACGTATAAATGACCGGCGTAATATACAATGTGATGAACTGAGAAAACACCAGACCTCCGACAACGACCAGCCCCAACGGTTGTCTCGATTCTCCACCGGCTCCAAGCCCCATCGCGATCGGCAGCGTTCCAAACAACGCTGCCATTGTGGTCATCATGATCGGCCGAAACCGGACGCTGCTCGCGGTCAGGATCGCCTCCACCGCCGATTTCCCGCCGTTCCGCTGAGCATCCAAAGCAAAATCGATCATCATGATCGCATTTTTCTTGACCACCCCGATCAACATGATGATCCCGACAAATCCATACAACCCCAGATCCACCCGGAAAATCAGCAACGTCAATAGCGCTCCGAATCCGGCAAACGGAAGCCCGGCCAATATCGTAATAGGATGAATGAAACTCTCATACAGAATCCCCAGAATCATATAAATGACCAGCAATGCCAGAATCAGTAACACCTTCATCCCGGCCTGAGATGATTGAAATGCCTGGGCCGTACCGGAGAAACTGGTCGTGATTCCAGATGACAGCGTTTCCCGTGCAGTCGTGTTGACGATATCCATCGCTTCACTCAGCGACACCCCCGGCCGCAGATTGAACGAAATGGTCACCGATGGGAGCCGGCCTGAATGATTGATGGACAAAGGTCCATATCCCGGCGAAATAGTGGCAATGGATCGAATCGGGATCAACTCACCCGATTTGGAGCGGACATGAAGAAGCTCCAGAGTGGTTGCATCTTTCTGAAACTCCGGTAACAACTCCATAATCACATAATACTGATTGTTGGGAGCCAGTATGGTGGAGACCTGTCGGCTGCCGAAAGCGTTATACAGCGTCTCATCGAACCGTTGTGGCGAAACACCCAATGACGCTGCCAGATCCCGGTCAATCTCCACCGTGATCTCCGGATTGGTCAGCCTCAGATCCGAATTGACATCCTGAAGCTCCGGCTGATTGCTTAGTTTGAGATAAAGCTCACTGGCTTCCTGATACAGGATGTCAGTTTCTGAGCTCTGTAGCGTGAACTGATACTGGGACGAACTGAGTCGCCCCCCGATATTGATCGGCGGCGGATTCATGAGATACACTTTGATGCCGGTCACAGAACTGAATTTTTTTCGCAGGGACTGCAATACCTGATCCGCTGATAACTCCCGTTCTGACCGGGGGATTAGCTTGATGAATACACGTCCCTGGTTTCCACTGGAACCGCCTCCGGGTCCGGGAGACACCGCGGAGAGATAGGCGGCAACATTCGGATCACCAGCCAGGATCTTGGCGATCTCCTGCTGATGATCCTTCATGGATTGAAATGAAATCCCTTCTGCGGCTTCGGTTGTGCCGAACAGATACCCATTGTCCTCACTGGCGATGAATCCCTTGGGAATGATGCGGAAAAGGTATCCGGTTCCGATGAGAATCACAACAAGTGAGAACATCATCCAGAGCCGGTGTCGCATCGTCCAGTTCAACGTCGTTTCATACCATTTCAAGGTAATATCAAAAATTTTTTCGGTTGCCATGTAGATCCGGCCATGATGAATATCCGTGACGGGCTTCAGCATCCGGCTGCTCATCATTGGTGTCAGTGTCAGCGAAACAAAGCCGGAAACCAGTATGGCGACGCCGATGGTCACGGCAAATTCGTTGAACAATCGCCCGACGATTCCTTCCATGAATAACAGCGGGATAAACACGGCGGTCAGAGACAGTGTCATGGACAGAATGGTGAATCCAACTTCCCGTGACCCATCGACCGCGGACTGGTAAGGGCTTTTGCCCATCTCCAGGTGCCGGACAATGTTCTCCAGCATGACAATCGCATCATCCACGACGAATCCGACCGCCAGTGTCAAGGCCATGAGTGACAGATTATCGAGGTTGAAATGGAGCAGATGCATGACCGCAAACGTGCCGATCAGTGACATCGGCAGGGATAAACTGGGAATGATCGTCGCCCACAAACTCCGAAGAAACAGAAAAATGACCAGAATCACCAGAAACAATGTGAGTAAAAGTGTAAACTTGACATCGTGAACCGATGCCTGGATCGGTTCCGATCGATCGATCATGACTTCCATGGTGACCGATGCCGGTAGTAGTTTCTGGAATGTCGGGATGAGATTCCGCACGGCACGGGCGACCTCCACAGTATTCGTTCCCGGTTGCCGTTGAACAGCCAGCATGATCGCTCGGCTGTCTTTGAACCAGGCGGCCGCTTTATCGTTCTGTACACTGTCGATCACCCGCCCGAGATGGCCAAGCCGCACCGGTGCTCCATTTTTGTACGTGACAACGATCTCCCGGAACTGGTCTGCGTTTTCCAACTTGCCATTGGATGTGACATTGAAGGCTTTGAACTCGCCTTGCAGAGAGCCGGTGGGCATATTGACATTGTTTTCCTGAATGGCGCTCACGACCTGATCGAGGCCGATATTTCGGGATGCCAGCTCCCGCGGGTCCAACTGGACACGAACCGCATACTTCTGAGCGCCATATACTTGAACCTGAGCGACTCCACGAACCATGGAAATCCGTTGCGCAATGACCTCCTCACCATATTCATTCAGTGTGGATAACGGGAGATCCTGGGATGTCAGCGCAATGAACAGGATGGGCTGATCCGCCGGATTGACTTTCTGGTAGGATGGCGGAGAAGGCATATCTCTGGGGAGTTGCCGCTGCACTGCCGCAATCGCCGCCTGGACATCCTGAGCGGCCGCATCGATGTCCCGTTCCAGATTGAACTGCAACGTGATGGAGGTCGATCCCGGTGAACTGGTGGATGTCATCGAGTCCACTCCGGCGATCGTGGTAAACTGCTTTTCCAGAGGTGACGCCACGGTGGATGCCATTGTTTCAGGATTCGCTCCCGGCAGAGACGCACTGACGGAAATGGTCGGAAAATCGATGTTGGGCAGGTCACTGACCGGCAATTGATAATACGCGATGATACCGAACAGCAGAATGCCGAACATGACCAGGATCGTCATGACGGGGCGTTCGATGAAGATGTTCATTTCGCTGTCTCCTTCACCGGATTGGCGGATTTGATCTCGACCTTGGATCCGGGCAGCAGTCGGAGTTGGCCATCTGTCACCACCTGCTCCCCAACGGAAATTCCCTGAGCGATAATCGAAATATTATCCTGTGTGCGCGCCACGTCCACCGTTCGTTTTTCGACCGTATTGTCGGATTTGAGGACATAAACGAATGTCCCTTGTTGACCGACCTGAACCGCCTGAGCGGGAATCGTCAATGCCACCGGATCGTTCTGCAGAACCAGCGCTGTGTCGACAAACTGACCGGGCCAGAGTTTTCCAGTGCCATTCTCCAGTTGCGCTTTCATTAAAATCGTTCCCGTATCCAGCCGGACCTGATTGTCGAAAAACGTGACAAATCCTTTGATCCGTTCGGGTGAACGGGCCGATAATCGCACATACACATCCAGTTTATGTCCCGCATTGACCGCTTGAATCTCCGGTAATCGATCCGCTGGAATGGAGAAAGCAACCTGGATCGGATCGATCTGGTTGATCGTGACCAATATGGAATCGTTCATCTTGATCACATCACCCGGATGGAAGAAGATTGTCCCGGTCCGACCGGATATGGGAGCGGTGATCCGGGTGCGCTCCAATTGAAGCCGGGCATTCTCGACAGCTTCCTGATCCGCTTTGACTTGAGCGTTGAGAACATCCAGGTTGGTTTTGACATCATCATACTGCGCCTGCGTGACAAACTCCTTCTGAACCAGCTCCTCATACCGTTTGAGCTGCACCTCGGCATTTTTTTTCAGTGCCTTGTCTTTTTCCAGTGCCGCCTCCAGGCGCTTCAACTCCGCCGTGAAGGAGCGCGGATCGATTTCAAACAGAAGCTGGCCTTCTGTTACAAATTCACCTTCTTTGAAGGCGATATTCGTTAAAATACCCGTCTGCTGGGAACGGATGGAGACGGTTTGAACCGGTTCGACAGTGCCTACCGTATGCAGTTCCAGATCCATGGAGCGTTCCGTGGCGATGTCCACGGTGACAGGAACAGGGGCTTTCTCCGCTCCGGCTTTCTTTGTCTCCGGATTTTTCCGGCAGGCAGTGGCAATCAACGCGACCATCGCCATGATTATCAGACGATGTAAAACAGGATGTCGATGAATTGGTTTCATATTACTCATGGTTCGTTTCATATTTCATTTCCCGAAAAGGTGATATGTCTCAAAGGCAATTTCAATCTATAGATAAAAAATGCTATTTCGGTTGAACTGGATTGAACAGCGGATTTTCACCACGGAGACCGAGCAATGCGGTATCGTGTGCCAACTGGATCAAGGCGGTTTGCCAACCCCACTGGGCTTGAATCTGTTCTGCCCGGGCATCCGCCAGTAATGTCTGAGCGGACATCAGGTCGATGATGGATCCCACGCCTTCCTTGTATCGAGCCAATGCGGTGGTTTCGTTCTGGGTCGCCGATTCGACCAGCGCTTGTGCGGTAGCGACCTGCTGGATGGATGTCTGGAGGGAATAATAGGCGGTGAACACCTGATAAATGATCCGTTGTTCGAGTGCACGGGCGCGTTCGATCTCCGCTTCATGCTGTTTTTCTGCCTGCAGGATATTATAGGTGTTGGAAAAGCCGGTAAATAATGGAAAGCTCAGGGAGATGCCTGCTGCATAGCTATCGGAATCACTGGAATCACTGGGGAAATAGGTTCTGCCAACTGATCCGGTCAGCCGCAGGGAGGGTCGATCCTGACTCCGGAGTTCACGTACGCGGCATTCCAGGGAACGGACCTTTTCCTGAGCCGCTTTCAAATCCGGCCGATTTTCCATCGCACTTGCGATCAGTTGCTCCACCGTCTGTTTGATCATATCAACGGAAGGGGAAGGTGTGATCTGCTGCAACTCAATTTGGGTATTGGCGGGGAGTCCCATGGATAAGGCAAGTGCGCCCCGGGCCGTATGCAGATCGCCTTCGGTTTTTTGGAGTGCCAGTTGTGATTTGGACAGGCGGGTCTGCGCCTGAAGAATATCTGCGATAACGGCCAGGCCAACCTGATGCCGGTTCCGGGCGGATTCCAGGTTGGTTTCCGCTTCCTTGAGGTTCATTCGTTCGGCGTCCAGCATGGCCAACGTGGTCATGTATCGGAAATAAGCGATTTCAACCTGGAGGATGACATCGAGGACAACGGCATTGGATGTCAACTCGGATGCAGTCATCGCATGGTTCATATTTTCGATGACAGCGGACCGGCCGCCGAAATCCAGCAGCAGATAAATGATGCTGGCAGAAACACCAAGCATCGAAGTGGGTTCTGATGTGCGTCCTGGCAACGCCATGGATTTGATCCGTGAAGCGGATGCATCCAGGGAGATATCCGGAAAGTAATCTCCCCGCTGAGATTTGTATTTTGCGGCCGCGGCTTTCGCATCCGCCCACGCCGCACGGGTCGATGTATTGTTCTGAAGCGCGATATCCAGAACATCCGTCAATGTCCACGCCTGCATTCGTTCAGTCAGACCGGCTGGCACGTGCGTGGGTTCAACTGACACTCCGGGTTCCATGCTGTTTTCTGGTTCCGGAGCAGATATCGAACCGGATATTCCGGATTCTCCTGTCATTTTTGCCGCATGATCGGAATGATCCGGTGATGGGAGCCGGATCAGTGAACGATGGGAACAGGATATCAGAAGCTGGAGAGCGGCCAATAAAAGCAGATACTGATTGATGTGATGGTTTTTCTTTTGTGTGAAAGGCATTGATTGTCATCTCCATTCCATAAGTCATCTCTCAAGCCCTGACAGGCTTGCGAGTTATATACCAATATGGGAGTGAAAATGAAATTAAGAATCATGACCAACGCCTCAGTTTCTATTGTGGCAGGTTTGAAATGGTATATTCCCCGGTGTAATGAAACCACCTCTGTTTAAACCTGCCACTCTTCCACCAGGTGGAGTACTGTCATCACCCTTTGACAGAGATGTAAATCATTATTCACAGCCTGACAATGACGTCTGACAGAGTGTAAATGCCATCTGACACCGTGACAATGGTATCTGACAGAGCTGTAAAACATGACTGACAGTCTGACAATAACGTCCGGCAGTGCGTAAATGCCATCTGACATCGTGACAATGGTATCTGACAGAGCTGTAAAACATGACTGACAGCCTGATAATAACGTCTGACAGAGTGTAAATGTCATCTGACACCGTGACAATGGGATCTGACAGAGCTGTAAAGCATGACTGACAGTCTGACAATAACGTCTGACAGAGTGTAAATGTCATCTGACACCGTGACAATGGGATCTGACAGAGCTGTAAAATATGATTGACAGTCTGACAATGACGTCTGACAGTGTGTAAAAATCAACTGACACCTTGTTTAAGAGTTCTGGCTTGACTCTGTAACAACATCGAACAGAAAAAAACACTCCGATGGGAAAAAAATACAATGACGAACAACTGAGAGTAAATGTTAGAGAATTTGTTTCAATCCGTCATGATATCAACTGGATTAAAAAGAGATTTCGCCTTTATATTCAATACGTTATAAAAATTTTTGATGATAGATTTGACTTTATCGAAACTGATTCTGCATATAATCATCAGTACGTGAACACATGGTGACAGGTAACTGGGTATAGATGCCAAAGATTTATTCCTTATCCGTTTTTTGTTTCATTTTACTTTCTCAAAAGGAGATCATACCCAAATGGAAAAGAGACTCGCTAACAAATTATCCATGAACTATTCCACCCGGGAAGCTTGTGAACGGCAGGAATCCACCATCAATGAACTTCAGGCGTTCAGAGATGCATTTCAGGAGTTCAAAGATCACTTGTCAGAGATCGAGGCGGTGATTCGGTTTCGGGACATGAAAACGCAAGGGATCACACAGGACAAGATCAATCTGCGGACGGATCTGACGGAAACCGCAGTGGCAATCGCAAATAGTGTCTATTGCTATGCGTGTAATCTGAAAGATGAAACCTTGATGTCCAAAGTGAATATTTCGCCCAGGGAGATCTTGCATGCTCGAAGTGCCTTGTCGCTCCAGCGATGCATTGCCATCTATCACATTGCCCAAGAACATATTGAAAATCTGTCTGGATATGGAATATCGGCTTCGAAGCTCGAAGAATTTCATACCAAAATCGAAGCGTTCGAACGTGCTCTGGTAAAACCAAGAACTGCTCAGGCCATGAGAAAAGCTGCAACGCTTGAACTCCATTTGCTTTTCAAAAAAACCGATCGAATTCTGAAAACCAAGATGGATCGCATGGTGAGAAGCTTGAAAAATTCGCACCCGCAATTCTATCAGGAATACTTCATCGCTCGTCAGATCGTTGATTCCGGATCACGCCATTCCAGGAAATCAGAAACACCCATTCCAGTCCCCGTTGAATAATGGATGATCGGTTGGAATAGCATTCATTTCTCGGTATCAGCAAGAATCACACCCCGTAATTCCGCGCTACATCCATATTTATCGTGATCAGCCATTCTGAATATACTTTGTTAATCAGATTCACATCGATCTTTCCGGAGATGAAACACGGTTGTCCGATCGGGCTGAAGCTCCGGTGAACCGATGATTCGATACTCATGCCGCTCCCAGAACCGGATCGCGGCGGAGTTGTTCACCTGAACCGAAACCATGATCGACTCCGATTGTGATCCACTCCAGATAACACGCTCGATCGCTCGCAAAATCTGTGATCCGATCCCCTGGTTCCGATAGGGTCCGGCGATCATCAGAAGTGAAATATACCCCACTGTGCAATCTCCGGTTCGTCGCTCCACCATGAAATCAGCAATCCCGGTCAGTGTCTGATCCGGCAGAAAAATTCCACAATATTGACTGCCGGATTGCCGGGATTGCGCCATATCATCAATCACCATGGTCTTCGAATCCGCTGTAACTGGACTCAGGGCCAGAAAATCTTCAGATTCCCGGTAATCACCCAGAACGCATGCGTTTCGATCGGACGGATGGTATAGGGTGGATCATTGATGATCATCGCAGGGATTACATTTTTTCGGCACGCATGGTATGGCGTTTCTGAGCAGAGAGAACCCGTTTATATAACCGGATTGATTTCGGAGTGACTTCCACCATCTCATCCTCCCGGATGAAATTGATGGCTTTTTCCAGTGTCATGATCCGGTGTGGCGTGCAGGTAATGCTGTCATCTTTCCCGGCAGCCCGCATGTTCGTGAGTTTTTTCTCCTTGGTCGGATTGACATTGATGTCGAAATCCTTGTTATGCTCCCCGACGATCATACCCTCATAGACGGGATCGCCGGGCGCAATGAACAGGCGCCCCCGTGGCTCCAGATGAAACAACGCATAGGCCACCGCAGTTCCCGGCCGGTCGGAGACCAGTGATCCGGTAAACCGGGTCGGGAAATCACCGCGATATGGCTCGTAGCCGGCGAACAACGAATTCATAATGCCGGTTCCTTTGGTATCCGTGAGAAACTCATCCCGGTAATCGATCAGCGAACGGGATGGGATCGAAAATTCAGCTCGAATCCGTCCGCTTCCATTGTTGACCAGATTGGTCAGTCGTCCTTTTCGGGCGGAGAGTTTTTCCGTGACAATCCCCAGGAACAGCTCATCGCAATCGACGAACAGATTTTCGATCGGTTCCAGCATGGTCCGGTCTTCGTACTTATAGATCACGTTGGGTCTGCCGACTGCGAGTTCGAACCCTTCCCGCCGCATGGTCTCGATCAGAATCGCCATCTGAAATTCCCCGCGGCCTTTGACGATAAAGCAATCACGATCCACGGTTTCCTCGAACCGGATGGCTACGTTTTTCAATGTTTCCTTGATCAGCCGATCCCGAATCTTGCCGGATTGGAGCAACTTGCCTTCTTTACCGCTCAATGGAGATGTATTGATCGTAAATTCCATCGAAATCGTCGGTTCGTCGACAACGAGCCGGGGAAGCGCTTTGGGGAACTCCCGGTTGCAGATCGTATCTCCGATTTTCACGTCATTGATGCCGGACAGGACAATGATATCTCCGGCATCGGCGACCGCTGTCTCCTTGAGTTTCATCCCATCGTATACTTGAAGTTTGGATATTTTCAGGGGGAGATGCCGGCTGCTCTCATTGATGCAATCCATCGCTTCGTTAAAAGCCGCTTTCCCGTTGAACACCCGTCCGATGGCCAGCCGTCCCAGATAATCCGAATACCCGAGATCAGAGACCAGCATCTGGAATGGCTCCGCCGGATTGTATTGCGGAGCTGGAATCTGTTCAAGAATAGTATCGAACAGGATATGCAGATCGTTTTGGGTTTCTTCCAATGTGCGCTGAGCAACACCCTCCCGCCCAACAGCATAGAGATAGGGAAAATCAATCTGGTCGTCCGTGGCATCCAGATCGATGAAGAGATCATAGATATCATTGAGGATTTCCTGGGGTCGTGCATCTTTCCGATCGATCTTGTTGATCACGACGATGATTTTCAGTCCCTTCTCCAGAGCTTTCTTCAAAACGAATCGTGTCTGGGGGAGTGGACCCTCGGCGGCATCCACGAGCAGGATAGCACCGGTGGCCATCGACAGCGCCCGTTCCACTTCACCGGAAAAATCCGCATGGCCCGGCGTATCGATAATATTGATTTTTACCCCATTCCAGTACACGGAGCAGTTCTTGGCGGCGATGGTGATCCCTCGTTCCCGTTCCAGGTCCATGCTGTCCATGATGCGCTCTTCCACTTCAGCACCCGGACGGAATGTGCCGCTCTGTTTGAGCATGGCGTCTACGAGGGTTGTTTTTCCATGATCGACATGCGCGATGATGGCGATGTTTCGGATTTTTTCATTTCGAGTTGTTGTATTCACTATTCACACTTCCATTCTGATGAAGTCCATCAAGATGGCGAATATAGTCCTGTTTTCCAAATATGCAACTCTTTTTAGTGAAATTCCCCGGATCAGAATCTCTCCCGATCCCGATTCCAGGACGAAATCCGTAATGCAGTCGTGGCATATCATAAAATCGAATGTCCAAAACATCGGATAGTGATAATCGTTTGGATGGATTCCAGATCGATGTCCGGAGTTTGATAAGGAAACTGAGGAATCGCGAATTCGTTCACAACGGCATTATCCCCGCACACATCTTCATACAAGGTTGCTTATCTGGCAGGTATGATATATTATCATACCGAGGAGAGCGGATATGGCAGTTTTAAAAATTGCAGTTACGATTGAAAAGTCAACACTTACACGACTCGATCGTCTGGTCAAAGAGCGAAAATACCCGAATAGAAGCCGAGCCATTCAGGAGGCTCTGGAGGAAAAGCTCGATAGACTGGAGAGCAAGAGACTTTGGGACGAGTGTGATAAGTTGGATCCACGAGAAGAAAAAGCATTTGCAGAAGAAGGATTTGCTTTAGAAAGTGAACAATGGCCGGAATATTGAGAGGAGAAATTCGGTGGGCCAATCTCAATCCTGCCATCGGAAGTGAACAGGCGGGTTTCCGGCCCATATTGATACTCAGCACCGATCGATTCAACGAAAAATCCGGTACAGTTATTGCCGTGGCGATTACCAGTCAGAAACCCAAAGCAGGTTTCCCGCTCACGCTTGCCATAACCGGAGTTCAACTCCCAAAAGAATCATGGATCAAGATCAATCAGATACGCACCCTGTCTGTTGAGAGAATCGGGGAAAAAATCGCGCACCTTCCAGACGATTTTCTGATCCAGGTCATCGAAGGCCTGAATGAAATAATGGGATTCCGATAAAAATAACGAACAGCGCCAGGCCGATTCCATGCCAGAATAACCGTAAAGTTTTTATTAAAACAGATAGTCGATTCCCCACTGTGCTGTCTGCCCGGAACCTACCGTGCGTTCCAGGAATGGTTCCCAGGAGAACGTATGAGGATTTCCCCAGATGGGCAGATATGTCGGAATATAGCTGCAAACCGTACTGATCAACCCAAGAAGCGGATGCCGCTGAAGCACCACGAGATTGGCATGCGCGGTGTGATCGAGCGGCAGATAATGACCCTCCGTCCACGGCCAGTTTGTTCGCCGGATGAATCCGGTGGGGGAGAGGGCATAGGCTGGATTTTCCGGGAGGTTTACGGGGATATTGAACCGGCACAGCTCATTGGTCTCGGGATGGGGGAAAAACGGGTGGGGGAACCATCGAATGGGAATGGGTCTGGCTCCCAGATTCCGGAGGGTGGTTTCGGATCGCACCATACGCTCCCGAAGCGTCACCGTTCGGATCAGATCGACAAGGAACGATTTAAAAACATGCTGTGTATGAAACTGAATCTCCTGACGGTTCTGCTGAATATCCCAGGAACAGAATCGGATGACCTGATTGGCGAGTAGATCACACTCTCCGACACCAATAATCAGTGCATGAGAAGATGGGGAGTGTGTTTCGCAGAGTGGACAGAGATTGAACGCGTCCGGGATTCCCTGGCCGTCGAAGGTATTGAATGATAGGGGAAAAGTTGGTCCGGAGAGCAGTTCACCACACCGGAGATCAATAATCTGGAATATATACCCACCCGTGCAATATCGTGTTCCGAATCGTTCCGGATCAAGCTGTGGATCAAGAACGAAAATCTCCAGTGAATCATTTCGAAGTGAATACATGCGGTTCTCCGTCGGGTGTTGAATTCTGACTGTGTAGTGCGTAACGCAGAGAAACTCCAATAATCACCGCAATGCCTGTTTTTTAAGCATTTCAGGTTACCATACGCTATCATTCCCTCGCTCCATTGTCATCCCCGGTTTCCAATATTATCCCCGTGTAGACGGGGATCTCCTGGAATATTTTGAAAATTTTTCAGGCACTCTGAACAGCACCGGGTCTTTACCGGGCAAAATTTCCGTCAATTTGATCCTCTTCAAAGAGAAACACTTGGAATGCTTCTGTTATGTTGTAGAATAACATCTGGGTGACGGATCGTTTTCTCAATTCTGATTGAAAGGAAAAGTTCATGTCTGTTGAGCGGGATACCAGTAATCCTAAGATGCTTTCCAGCTTTGGATTGAAAGCTGATATCGGGCGTCGGGTTGCCATGGAAATCGAACTTCAGCTTCGGAACCGGTTGGAGATCGCGTGTTGGGTCGGAGCCGTGCTTATACCCATGTATGCATCTGTGGATATTTTCGTCACATGGCATCTGTTACCGCAATCTCAGATAAAGCTTTTCGTGGGACTCCGATTTCTGTGTGGTATGATCCTGGCCTTGTTCGCATATCTTCTTCGGAAGGAAATCATTCCAAATCGATATTTGCCCCGGACAGATATGACAGTTTTTACCATAACAGGTGTTTTTTTAAGCTATTCCATTGGCAAGACTTGGAATGTTGTGGGTGATTACTATTTGGGCATCGCTCAAATCATCATCGGAAGATGTGTCTTTTTCCCTGGAGGTCCACGGAGGGCTATGCCCGCCTGTCTGGGTTTATTTTCGGCGTTTCCCATTGGTCTTTTATTGTTCTCTGGCGATGGATTTCAGGTTTTCATGGGTGAAAGCGGCGTCCGGGTTATCCGGTCTTGTTCTGGACTCCTGGGATGTATTGTGATCCTGATGTTTGGATCTTTTATTTATGAGCGGATGATGTTTCGGGAGGTGGAATCACGGTATCTGGGACGCTATCATATCGAACATCTGATAGGTCAAGGTGGCATGGGAGCCGTTTATAAAGTATGGGATAACCGCTTGGATCGATATTGTGCAATCAAGGTTATCAACTCTGATCAGATATCGATTTATCAGGAATTACGAAGCCGTTTTGAGCGGGAAGCCCGCCAGACCAGCCAGCTTCATAGCAGTCATATCGTTCAGATCTATGATTACGGAGAAACAATTACCGGGGATATGTATTATGCGATGGAGTTTCTTGATGGTATGGATCTTCAACGGGTTGTGGATACCGCCGGACCACAGCCTCCAGGCCGAGTTATTCGGATTGCCCGTCAGATCTGCATCGGTCTTACCGAAGCCCATAAAATGGGATTAGTGCATCGGGACATCAAGCCCGCTAATATTTTCCTTACTCCCCGTGAAGAAGACCCTGATTTTGTTAAAATTCTGGATTTCGGGCTGGTAAAAAGATATGTTGTTTCCGATCCCAATGACTCGAATCAGACTCCCCATATTTCTCAACTCACTGCGGTTCAAGGGGATGTGACACAAAATGGGATTCTGATCGGAACCCCCGCATACATGGCTCCGGAACAGATAAAGGGAGTTCCGGCTACCATGCGTTCAGATATTTATGCCTTGGGTGGCGTGATGTATTTCCTGCTCACTGCCCACCTTCCCTTTTCTGATTCTTCTGTCCAGGCGATGTTAAGCAAAATCAGTCTGGCACCGGAGTCGATATCTCAACGATTCCCTCATCTGAAAATACCAGATGAGCTCGAACGAATTGTCATGAAATGCCTTGAACCATCGCCTTCAGAACGATTTCAGACTACCGTTCATATTCGGGAAGCCCTGGAGGCCATTCTCATTACGGAAGATGTTCGCGTATCGAATCCATTTCCAGTTTTGCCGGACTCACGGAGTCTGCTGAATGGTGATAAAGAAAAACTGCTTCCCACTGAACAATCACCGCGTGCGTTAAAATCTTAAAAGAGTTTTCAAATGGTTCTGGCAGAATGGAACAAGCTAACCATTCCTCATTTTAGATTATACGCGCTGCATGACCGTGTCATCCACTCAAAGATGGGATCTTGATTTACCCATCCAGATTCTCTGCGGTGTTTGAGTAAGATGCAATGTTCATAATTAAATATAAGCCAAATCTCTTGGTGTTGCCAGAGGATGATGCAAATCGCCAGATCGTGACGGATGGTGTATTCGATACAGAGCATGATTATGTATCGTAACGAACCGATCGTGTGGCATCCACCAGACCACTTTCCGAGAACACGGCCAGACGTACCACGCCACGTTCGCTTCGTTTCCCATCGTACATGAGTGTGTCTGCCAGTTGCAAAGCGGTATCCGCGGACTGTGGACAAATCGGGAATACGACCGCACCGATCGTTGCTCCGATGTCAATTACTCCTGGAGCAGCGTTGCGAATGGCTGCGGTAAGCGCAGCGTGTACCCTTCTCAAAACAATCATAGCCGTCTCCTCATCCGTTTCCGGAAGGATAACACTGAACTCATCCCCACCCAATCGTCCAATAATATCGACGTCCCGGAAAGTCGTTTGCAGTACTGTGGCAACCATCCGAAGCAGTTCGTTTCCAGCTGCATGACCGAGCGTATCATTGACGTTTTTGAAATGGTCGAGATCGAGATAGGCAACAGTGAAGCTTCTGCCATATCGGCTGTGCCGCTCGATTTCCTGGTCGAGTTCTAAGTAAAAGGATCGACTGTTGCGCACACCGGTTAAGGAGTCGGTAAATGCCATTCTGCGAATCGTCAGATGCGCTTGTCGCATCTCATTCAACAGTATTACAGTAAGACTCAGAAAGATGAGATGAGCGATGGAATTCCATATGGGAATGAGGGGAGTCGTATACCGCGCTCCCGATGCAACGTCGATCATACCCCACTCCACTGCACAGACACACGCCAGCAGCAGCCCATTATTTCGTCCGGCATACCAGGTCACAAACGAAACCGGAAACAGGTAAAAGATCGAGAAGCTGTATTCGAATCCAGTCAAAAAATCGATGGCTTCCAGCCCTGTCGCGATGAATAATCCAAGAATCATCGTCTGCAGCACAGAGAGAGCTGCCGCCTTTCTCCGGAGATATTGACTCAGAAACTGAATAATTACATTCATGATCGATCCACTCCCAGAGTTTCCAACTGTTCAGTAATTCAAAAGGATTTGTTTCATCAGAGGATACCTGTTCAGCGACTCAGAAATGATGTATTGGACTGGCTGAAAGAAATGTGACTCATTCCCATCATGGGTGCACATAATCAATAATCATTAATCCATTTGTTATGCTGGTGATCACAGCATATGAAACAACCAGGACGATAATCCGCTTGCTCCAGGTGGCCTGGCGCCGGGTAGTGATGACAAATAGAAGTCCTGTGACGAAAGCAATGACCGGAATCTGAAAAAGTTTCATCATGCCGATCTGCTCAACGGATTTGTGTAACGATACAGGGATAAAAAACATCGACAAGATCAGCAGAACAACAAGCAGAAGACTTTCGGTCTTGGTCAGTTCCGATAGACCAGCCAGTCCCAGGATGATCCAGCTTCCGGTTTTGGTAATCATCATCACACACCCTCAAGCTGGCCGGTGGTAATCCGGCCATAATACTTCAATACGCGCAGTGCTCGTAAGGTGTTCCATCTGCCGGGAGTTCCATTCTTCTCTTCGGTGAAATAAGTTTTTCCCGCCTGTGCGTATGCTTTCCATTGTCCGTCACGATTTCTCGTTTTCTCGATGATGCTCAGGCCATCATCCATCCGTGGATCATGAGCGACTCCGGCTGCTCGGAAATAATCCAGACAGCGGAGGATATCGTATTTCCATCGAATCGGAAACGTATACCGGAAGAACTCATCTTTGATGGATTCTCCAGTGGTGGATGATTTATAAAGCTGGTGCTCCAGGATAAATGCAATGCCGCGGCATCTGGCATGATCGAGCGCTGATGCTTCGTATGTATACCCATGACTCAAGTATTGGGTGATTCCTTCCAGTACGCTGATAGTGGTATGGAGTGAACTATGCGATGCATGGGTGGTATAGGCACAATTCCAGCCGCCGTCTGCCATCTGAACGTGTAAGATATAATCGATGATCGGTTTCAGTTTATCGGAGCTACTCCCGAAATAGCTCGCAAAGGATAATATCATCCCATTGATGCAGACATCACTGGTTCCGATCGTTCTGGCATAATTGATGCCCCCATCACTCCCGATCGGGTGGCTCAACAGCCAGTCCGTGGATGCTCGGTATTCGGGATTGGATGCCGGCATTCCGATCTGCATGAGTTCAAACAATACATAATGCGTGCATGTCCACTTGGGATTGTAAGCGCCGTTTCCCCATGTTCCATTTGCATTCCGTTGATCGAATAGTTTTTTTCCGTGACCGGTCTTTTCGATTTGATTTTGTATTTCGTGGAGTTGTGATTCGGGTTTGTCCAGCAAGTCCCGGGCGACCTGAAACTGGATCGCTGGTTCAGGAGTGTCGAGGAGCCACTGTAACAGATTCATGATTGTGTTTATTCCTTTCATATTTCCTGATCATTGAACTGGAAAATTTTAAAATTGTCATCCCTGTGAGCAACCGTCTGTATCCAAATAGGGTGGAAAACAAATGGGAAGCAATCGTTCATTTCGTGATCGTGCCAATTGCTTCCCGTCTTCTTCGTGTCTGGTGCGCTTCGATTTTATAATCCCCATTCACTGAAAATGAATCTTCGAAGCGGTTCTATGCTGGTTTTTCAATCGTATTTATTGCAACGTCACCAGAATCTTGATCATGCCTTTCCCTGATTCCAGGGATTCGAGCGCTTTCCCGGCAATCGCTCCGGCGCATTTGGCGATATCGGAACATTTCATCAGATGTCCGGGAGTCGATGATGTGACCAGCAGATCACCCGGCTTGATCACTCCATTTTCGACCGTCACGTTGGCATCGACCCGGCCGATCAAGGCAACCGGCAATCGGTGGGTGTGGATCCCGTCGCCTTCCGGATCATCGCCGATGACCATCGAGGCCTGCTCGTAACTGGATATGATTCCATAGACCGATGTATCGCAGGGCTTGGAGCTTCGGGTCACGCGCAACCCATCATCTCCGTCAATAACGACTACATCACCGATCGACAGGTTTTCTTTTTCGGTTACGGGAGTAATCTCCGCAATGTCCGCGCCGGCCGCGACCCGCAACACGCCCCGGTGCCAGGCATTCCCGATACTGTCGAAAATATGCTGGACAGAAGCGGCTGCCAGATCGCCGCAATTTCCACCGCCGCAGGAGTTGCCATAAATGGTGAACCGCTGGGTGGAATCACCGTCATCGAGCAGATAGAGCTGAGCTTCCGCCGTGTTATCTCCCAGGATGCGGTGACCCATGATGATCCGGTCGGTTCCTGCGGTAGCATCATGCCATGCCGTAACACCGCCACCGCCATACACCGTTGGAATCGTGAAATCGGTTGTTCCGATATTGACGCGACCGGCGGAATTCTGAAAGGCGTTGGCTCCGGCAGCGGAACCGCCATTGTTGTAAATGAACTGAGTACTGCTGCCTGCGATTGGTCCGGCAGGACCGGTTGGCCCACGCACACCTTGGGGTCCCTGAACACCCTGTGGTCCGACAGCTCCTTGTGGTCCGGTTGGTCCCTGGATGCCTGGAATGCCCTGCGGACCCGTGGGTCCAGCGATGCCCTGGATTCCCTGTTCTCCCTGTGGTCCGACATCGCCTTGTGGTCCGGTTGGTCCCTGGATGCCTGGAATGCCCTGCGAACCCGTGGGTCCAGCGATGCCCTGGATTCCCTGTTCTCCCTGTGGTCCGACATCGCCTTGTGGTCCGGTTGGTCCCTGGATGCCTGGAATGCCCTGCGAACCCGTGGGTCCAGCGATGCCCTGGATTCCCTGTTCTCCCTGTGGTCCGATATCG
>CAZELM010000014.1:0-55028 GCA_964512995.1 uncultured bacterium | reverse complement strand
TGCGGACCCGTGGGTCCAGCGATGCCCTGGATTCCCTGTTCTCCCTGTGGTCCGATATCGCCTTGTGGTCCGGTTGGTCCCTGGATGCCTGGAATGCCCTGCGGACCCGTGGGTCCAGCGATGCCCTGGATTCCCTGTTCTCCCTGTGGTCCGATATCGCCTTGTGGTCCGGTTGGTCCCTGGATGCCTGGAATGCCCTGCGGACCCGTGGGTCCAGCGATGCCCTGGATTCCCTGTTCTCCCTGTGGTCCGATATCGCCTTGTGGTCCGGTTGGTCCCTGGATGCCTGGAATGCCCTGCGGACCCGTGGGTCCAGCGATGCCCTGGATTCCCTGTTCTCCCTGTGGTCCGATATCGCCTTGTGGTCCGGTTGGTCCCTGGATGCCTGGAATGCCCTGCGGACCCGTGGGTCCAGCGATGCCCTGGATTCCTGCTTCGCCCTGCGGCCCGATTTCACCTTGAATCCCTTGCTCTCCTTGCGGACCTGTCGGACCCTGCGGTCCGATCAATCCCGTGGGATCTCCGACCCATTGTCCGGCTCCATTGATCACGAGACCAATCCCGTCGATGCTCACACTTGTCGGATGGATGTCCTGACCGAGAACATCCCGAGCCTGATATGCTTGCCCCACACTGCTCAGCGGCTGTCTTGGTGCCAGTGTCTCTGAATCGACGGTGATTTCCAGCCAGAGTGTTTCGTCAAATGGAATATCCAATGGCGTCACCGCACCCAGAATCACCTGAAACAATCCCTGATTCACATCGATCGCATCCTGTACTTCCGACCAAACGGCAGTTCCCGCTGTTTCAGTCGAATAAATGGCAAAGGTAAACAGGTGTGTCCCGGTTACAGGTGCTCCTTCTGTGTCTGTCAGATGGCCCTGATAACTGATCTGCAGTGGGATGTCGGCGTGGCTCATGCTGAGTCCGGCACCCATCAGTATGAAAATGACGGCCAGTGAACGATGCCATGCCACTCCCCAAATCGATTTTCTCAAATTCATCATTCTGTCCTCCAATTTTTGTTAAAAATGTCACCAGGATCATTGTCCGATGATTTATATACGAGATAAGTATACTATAGTACTGTCTGAAATAATACTGCCCTGTTGCTGTGACCGGCATAACGATACCACATAACCGCGGCCGTCAGCGAGTGGCTTGAACGGAATTATACTCCTTCTCCCCCCTGGAGAAGGATCGAGGATGATGGCTGGAATTTTAATACATTTGTGTTGGGTGACTGGTTGTGGGTGCGATTGGCATTGGTATGCGTTTCGGGCAGTGTGATGAATTATGGATCAGGGCGATGTTCTGAAGAATCACATTCGATGCGAAAATGCTTCTCCACACCGAAAGATCCGATCATCCCACTGTCTTCCCACGCAGCAACACGCCATCGGTATACTCCCTGCTGGAACGCCAAAATTGTGTCCGGACTCAGATACAATGCCAAATTATTCTCAAACACCCGATTCCGGCCGGTGTGACCACTGGGATCGGTCAGCTCCACAACATATCCAAGCGCACCCGGTATCGGCTTCCATAAAAATTCAGTCGTTCGAAGGATGATAGCGCCATCTTCGGGGGAGATGATCTCCGGTGCCGCCAATGGCGGAATGGAATCCACTGGAAGCAGAACGACCACTCCCAGAGAATATTCCCATTGATCATCCGTGGTCTGATCCAACACACGCACCGACAGGGAGTATTCACCCGGAAGGCCGTTTTCCGGGATATTAATCACCATCCGATGGATCACCTGTCTCGTTCGATCCGGCTCGGGATACAGCCGATCGATATCAGCGATGCCCGAAATGAAGTAATGAAATCGAAGCCGGTGAGATTTCAGCCCTGCCGGGATTTCCCAAATGGTAATCTGATCGAACATGCCACCGGGAACGATTCCCTCGGGTCGGCAAGATGTCCATATCGGGTACGGAAACCGGCCGGATGACTCATCCATGATCGGACTTGACCAAGTTCCATCATTTCCGGCGATCCGGCGCCAACCCGACCCTACCCCATAGATATGGGTATGCTCATCATGGTAGATGAGATGAAAATACTCACTGAAAATCGACGCCCAATGATCCTCCTCGGGGAAACCGGTCGGGCGATTCTGGTGGAGTTGTGTGTGGCATACCAATAACCGGATATCATACTCCATCATATTATCCAGCCAGATATAGGGATCACCTGGAGTCCGATAGGATTGATTCTGATACTCGTGCGCCATGGTTCCTGTGTTGTTTACCGGAACATACACCACCCGGTTTTGAAACTCCCGTCCATAAAGTGGATAGGGAATATTCAATCCCGCATAAGCGATCCGTCGGGTTTCGGGATGGATGGCTGTGTATTCTTCCAGGAACCGCCATCCGGGAGCGTATCGGTTTTCAAGAACCGGCTGCGTGTATTGCGAGGAACCTAGGCTGCAAAACACCGGATATGTGTCGATCTGGATCGTTCGTCGCGTTGTCACAACCATGAACGCCACCAGAAGGCAGAGCAGTTCATTCTGGAGTCTCTGAGTGGTGATGATCCCCAGCGTGATCATCGCACACGCCAGCGGGATGAACAGAAACCGATAGTTCCGCTCCGGAAACAGGAAATAATACAAACAAAATGTGATCAGGGGGAGCAACAACAGGAATAATGAAGGATTCCCGGATGTTGAAGATGGTGATTTTTTAAACCCCCTATTTGATGCGATGGTGGTTATCACCGCTGATGCGTATCCAATGATGATGATCAGCACGATCCCAATTCCAAATGCAGGATGAATGAGAAATTCTTTCCAGGAAAACAGGTTGTGCACGGATCGGGATTGATATTGAGCGGCAGTATAAAGACCGGGAAACCACGTCTCGCCAAATAATGTAATCCGGGCGGGAAACAATGGATTGCCGGTCGAAATCCAGTTTCTCAGGTAAAAAGGACCACCCCATAGAACCATCGGAATTAGAAAGCACCCCGTGCAAAGAATTTTTTCACGGATGGTCCGTTGTGAGATCAGGTTGTGAAGTAAAATACAGATCACCAGCGGGATTCCAAATATCATGGATATATATTTCGTTCCAATATACACACCCGCGGCGATACCGGCCAGAATGAATCTCGGTGTGGATGGAGATTTCAGGGTGTACAGTAACAGATAAAGCCAGATAAGGAACAATGTCAGTGTCATGATATCATGGGACACTGTTTGACCGTTTACCGGGAATCCAAATCCTTGTGTCATCAGGTAGGGCATGCTGAAAAATGAACTCGTGAGGATGATCGATGGGAGTCGCCGCATGCCGATATGGTGCAGGATTCCATAAAACACAATGGCTCCAACGCCCAGGAAGAGATGCTGAAGTATTCGGGCGATGATATCGGATTTCAGGGGAGCCATCACCCAGAAATGCAATAACTCGGTGTTCATCGGATAATACGACGGCGCCAGATCCCCAAACGGAACAATGGGATTATCAAGGGTGCCGCTCTGAATCCACTCCACAGGGAACCGGAGATGATAATTCAGATCATCCCAATGAGATGGTGGTGTGAACAGAAACCGAATTCCTTGAGCCAGAAAAAGCAGGCTGAAAAATACCGTCAGGATGACGGAGCCATGCCGTTCGATCGGATCATTCAGAAAAAATGAAAATGGATCCCATGGGTTATGAACTGGATGGATATTCCGACATTTCAGGAAAAATGAAATCACCGCGAGTATAGTATGAACGATCAGCAGATTCCGGACTGTCAACTGATGGAATGCACCCAGGATGATTTCTGTCAATATGATCTGACTGCAGGACAATAGAACGATAAGCGGTATCTGGTCAAACCATCGTTTGGAATGGTGAAAAAACGTCGAACAGTTACTCGATGTGAACAGCAGGGCGAAGTTCAAGCAGACGAAGATCATGACTTGAACAACCGATGGATCGATCATCATCGTGTTTTTCTATTTCCATCACCGATACAACGGCGGCTCATCTGCTGCAAACCTCAATCAACCCGTTACATCGCTCTGAAATGATGTTGTTCGGATCGTCCTGTGAATTGTGAACGGTTGAATGCGTGTTCAAGGGTTGTGAGAATGGCCTCGATATTTTTTTCTTTCGATTGGAGTGATGATGTATTGGTCATGGTATTGGTAACGGTTGCCAGTTCGATATATTGGCCTCGACTCTCCTGAACCAGTCGGCGAGCCAATCTGGGACCCGGTAAATGCTGATGTGTGGTCTCTTCGCCAAATCGCGGCGCAATGATAATCAATGGAATTTTTCTGCCCCGATATAAGGCCGCTGTCTTTATCGCCTGCTGGTAAGCCGGTTCATCCATGAGATCGTCATACTGATGGGTCAATGGTTCCGGATAGCAATCGCTGAAGACCATGACAATACACCGGGAGCCAGGATTTCGGGTTGATTCCAGCCGGGCGGTGTCCAGTGCTTTGGCCAGGCCATCCGCGAGTGGTGTCATACCATGGATTTTCATCTGACTCAGATTCTTGAGGACCACACGGTGATTGTTCGTTGGATGATTGAGGATTTTGGCCTGTTGCCCTTGCAGTGAAATCAGACCGATACGATCGTTATTGCGAGAGAAATGCACACGAAGCGATACCAGGATATCCGTCAGAATTGATTTGAATGGATAGGTAGAACGGCTCAGATCCACCGCCAATATCAGTGTCAGACTCTCCCGTTCCGATCGTTCCCACCCCATGATGTCCGTTGATTCGATCCTGAAACGACCACCATCCAACCGGTAATGACCATGTTGGATCGCGTTTTTCAGAGTGGGAAAAAAGGCTGGCGGACTGTCTCCCTTCCTGAATGGAATCGTGCGAATTGTTCGTCCGGTAAACCAAGTCCGCGTGTGTTTTCGCTGGTTTTTCCGGCGTAATTTGGGATAGCCTTTTTTTCTGAAACTTCGAAAAAATGTTGTGAAAAATCGCCAACCGGTATCGAGTAGTTGGTCGGTAGATGTAAAAAGCTGCGCTGCGTCATCATCTGGCTGTGCGACCTTGGCTCCCATCCCAATTTCCCGTACCGGATGTTTCTTGAATTTTCGGTGGAGATATCGAAAGAATCGGTGAATCCAATTCTGAAATAAGGAAGGTTGCTGCGGTTTCGGTTCGGATGAATTCAACGACCGAATGAAATTGATGGTTCTGTCTTTAATCCGTTTCACGGGATGAGATGCTTGATTTGCTGTGATTATAAGATTTTTGGATTTTTTTTTTGATCGCCTGAGGTTGACTGATTCATCTGGGGAGTTATTTGGTTTTTATTGAGTGGATTGGATTCAGACGATCGTGTGCAGTCTTCAATAAAGGTATCCAGCGATTTATCAACAGAGAAGGACTGCATCGAAAATCGGGTTGTTTCGGGATTACCCGTCTGACGGTGGAGATGCGTTCGGAAAACATCAATAATCGTCTGTTCTGCGGGAGGTTCGAGAAGCCCCCCGTCTCGGGTGCGATGAATCAATGTAAACTCGGCGGCCGATACGATATCCTCCGGTTGAACCTCTTCCCGGTGGTTCATGGCGGCGAGTGTCTGGGCGGTTTTGACAATGACCATATCGGGTCTCTGTCCATCTACCTTCAACTCGGAACAGGCACTGGAGACAGCGAATAGGAACCGATCGTGGATTGATACTGTAGCCATAATGTCTCGAGATTGTTGGATGAACGCCTTCAGAGAAGCACTTTCCGCTTCAAACAATCGGTGAAATGCGTCGGGTTGTTCCTCAAAGTAGATATTTCGCCGGATAATCTCCATTCGTTGACGAGGATCTGTGATGGAGTGGATTTTAACGCACAATGGAAACCGGTCCAGAATCTGAGGTCGAAGATCGCCTTCCTCCGGATTCATCGTTCCGACCAGCACAAAATCCGTGGGATGAGAAATGGAAATGCCCTCTCTCTCGACAGTATTCCAGTGGGAAGCGGCTGCATCGAGAATATCATCCACTAAATGATCGGGAAGCAGATTGACTTCGTCGATATAGAGAATATTGCGGTTGGCTTCCCCCAGAATACCCGGCTGAAATTCTTTTTTTCCTTCTTTCAGCAGTTTTTCGATATCGATGCTGCCGATCAGACGATCTTCCGTGCAGCTCAGCGGAAGCGTGATGATGGTCATTGCCATCTTGCTTTCATGGATCGATGATCGTTCCTGGCAAAAATGACAGAATCGATGCGGTGTCGCTGGATCGCAATGAAACTCACACCCGTCAACAGCGGTGTACTCGGGAAGCATGCTTTTGACGGAATGGACAATGGTGCTTTTGCCGGTTCCTTTGGGACCCGATATTAACAGGCCACCGATATGGGGATTGATGATATTCGCCAGGTAAGCGGTTTTCAGTTTAATCTGACCGATAATAGCTGGAAATGGAAATTGAAACATGCTGTATCTCCTGAAATATTTCTTATCATACTCCAGGAAATAGAACCAGGCTATGGAATATTTTCTGTTAAACGAATATGGGAAAGAAATAAGCTGTCAATCAACAACCACGATGGTATAGGACTGTAAAATTGAAGAGCTGATATGAATACAGTCCACTTGACATCTCACAGAATAGGTCCGAATGATACAGAGATTCATTACTTCAAATAGGACCGGGATGATAATAGAATTCCAATTGAACTGAATCAGAAAAGTCTGATATATCCGCTCTTGAATTGCTTGGAGGGTCATAGTTTATTCGAGGGTGTGGAGGAATAATCACAATGCGTATATGGTTGCATTTAACTCTTTCGATCAGTTTATGTTTCGTATGGGCGATTGTGATGTTTTTTGTACTGCATAAAATCCCGATGAACGGAACCCTGCGGATTATCATCATTGGAATATCGATTCTCATAGGTGGACTTTTTATCCAGCGGAGATTTTCACAGATCCCCGCAACATGTCCGAATTGTGGAGGACCCTCCTACTATCATGGCGGTCGACCGATCACGTATCAGTGTTCAAAGTGCGGCCATATCCATACGACCATCGTCTCCGAAGGAAAATTTTGATCGGGTACTTTTTTTCTCAGAGAGAGTTTCAAAACGGATCATTCCGATATCAAAATGATGGAACACGCATAAGATTAAGAAAAAGCACATTCCCCCATCTCAATTTTTTTACTGAACGATTTTTTAATTTGTAGCATATCCATTCATGAAGACCGGAGTGGTCTTAAAAGGAGGAACAATGAATAACGAAACAAAAAAATGCCCATATTGCTTCGAAGAAATCAAAACAGAAGCGGTCAAATGTAAATGGTGCCGCAGCAGCCTGACACCGGAAGTTCAGACTGTCAACTGGTATCGTGATCTTCCGACCCGTCGGTTTCTGGGAGTTGCTAGCGCACTCGGTGTCAATACCGGAATCAATGTTCTGGCGTGGCGAATCATGTTCATCGTGTTGACTCTGTTTCATGGCATTGGGTTGATCGCGTATCTTGCTGTCTGGCTTCTGACACCATTTCATCAGAATGGCCGCTCACCGATGGAACGCAGCGTACGAGCCTGCCGACTGGGATATGAAACGCTTCGGAAAGATGAAACGGGTACAAAGCAGAGCTAGTGTTGCTTTAGTCCTCTGCGAAGGATCCACGGAGTCTGGATGGGATAATGTGAGCGATAACTTGAACCGTAAAAATGAAGTGATTAAAGTCTGGAGGAGTTTAGGAGATGATTACCGGATGTTCAGTCATCCATGAGTTGAATTTCACTCATGCTTTTCACAGTTCTACAGCCGTTTTCCAAGAGAGGGAAGAGTTGCAGACAAATTCGATAACGATGCCGGAATATTTGACCGATGAAGCTTTGGCTCAGCAGATCATTTCAGGTAACAGCAGCTTGATGGCTGAACTCGTCAATCGGCATTCGGATCGGTTATTTCTGATCATCCGCCGAATGACCCCCTCCCGGACCGTTGCGGAAGATGTCCTTCAGGATACTTGGCTTCTGGTTGTCAGAAAGTTTCATCAATATGATCCATCGCGACCGTTGATTCCATGGTTGACCCGGATTGCCATGAATTGCAGCCGGAACTACTGGCGGAAAGAGCGATGGCGACGGTTCTGGAGAAGCACGGACGAAACAGGCGAATCTGTTGAAATATCGGATCGTTCGGGTGAGCAGGAATTAGTATCAGAAGACCAGAGAATGGATATGGATAACGCATTGGCCAGATTATCTGTGAAACTCCGGGAGGTGGTTGTTCTCAAGTTTTACAGTGGCTTGACACAGGACGAAATCGCAGAGGTTCTGAAAATCCCATCAGGAACAGTTAAAAGCCGCCTCCATCTGGCATTGGCAAAATTAAGGCAGGTTTTAGAGGGAGTAAAGGTGTCGGTATGACAATGAAGTCGTGTCGTGAATTTGAGCAGTGGCTGGAACGTCTCCCCAGAGAGGATCTGTCTCCTGCCATGGAGCGGCATGTGATGGAATGTGAATACTGCCGGGAACAGCTTAAATTGATTGGACCGGTGGTCAGCTCGCTGAAAGGTCTGAGTCCTCCCCATCAACTCAATTCTGAAGTTATGAACAGAATGGTAATAGCAACCCGTCGTGAGATGAACCATCAACAAGGCCGATGGATGGCAACCAAACTGAGTGTTGTGAGCCTTTTGTGTTTGCCGATCATCATTGGCATCAATTGGCTATGGGTGGAAATCGGGTATCGGCTGCTGAATGAATACACATCACCGGTTCTGGCTCAGATATACCTGATCCTGTCGGTTTCTACAGCGCTTACATTATCTGGGTTGGCATATGGATCAATTCCGTTACTGGCCGGATGGATCCGGAAAGAGAATTTTAAGGAGAGTGTCGTATGAATAGATTAGGAGATGCGCAGAAAAAGTGTACATTCTGTGGTGAAACGATTCATGAGGATGCGGCAAAATGCCGGTATTGCGGAAGCTGGCTCGACAACCGTCGGTTTATGGAAGGCTGGACACGCTCCAAAACGTACGGCCGGATTGCTGGAGTGTGCGCCGGATTGGCGCGGCAACTCGCGATTCCCGTAACAGTCATCCGAGTGGCGTTCATCGTGCTGACATTTATCGGAGGCTGGGGTATCCTGCTCTATCTGGCGCTGTGGCTTCTGATGTCACCGGAATCTCCCACCGATCTTGTCGTCCGTCATGAAGATCATCTTCAGCGATGAATCCGCATGACATGAAAATGCCAAATGGACATTGTGTACAAAGGCTGATACGATTCCATGCGCTTGGAGATGGAAACAGGTTCTGAGCATAACGCGTTTGAACATCTCCATGGCTTCCAAACGCGTCGGATTACCGCAGTCAGTTCTTCCGGCATACCCCAACATGTTTATGGAGTAATATTCTGTTAATGCCAACATCCCATGTGATCTTTCAATCATTATTCCTCACCTGAAATATCATGACAGGCAAACACCACGTCGTTATCAGTGTCTGCAGCAGTGCGATGGGAGCGTGGTGTTTGATGCGTACCGGTGTCCTGCAGATCGGTGAGATCAGCGTGGTTCCTTCACTGCTGGCATCGGTTCTGGGAGCATTGGGTCCGGATATCGATACTCCCAATTCCCTGATCAGTCGGCGCATTCCGCATACATTGTTCCAGAGGGGTGTGATGCTGTTGTTCATACCGATCGCGATCGGGATCACCTTGTTTGTCCTGGGCGACTCACTGGGAATAACCCGGACACTTGATTTCTTCAGCCAGACACCAATTGTGAAATGGGGACTCATCCTATTTATGGGAGGTTGTGGATTATTTATCATATCTCGGATATTATCGTTTTGGACTGGGCATCGGGGAGCGACGCATTCTTTGATTTTCACGATTGGTATCACTGTCTTGGGTATCTTTGTGTGCGCCTACTGGAATGTGTCATCCTGGTGTGGCGTTATCTTCGGCTGGAGCTGGTTCACGCATCTGCTGGCGGATGCTGTCACTGAAAGAGGACTTCCGTATTTTTATTGGCCGTTGAAATAATGGGAGAGATAATGCGGCAATCACCATTGGACAAACCGACTGACATACGCACTCTCCGTCAGCTCCATGCGGATGGATTGTTGAGTGATGAAGCATATCGTCAGGCATGTCGTTTACTGCAGCCAACAACCAGATGGAATACATGGGCCGAACTGAATCTGCTGCTGATCGGCACGACACTGGTTCTGGCTGGAATCATCTTCTTCTTTGCATACAATTGGTCGGAATTGGATCGGTTCGTTAAATTCGGTTTGATCGAAGCATCGATCGTGGTTTGTATTTCTGGAGCATTCCTGCGCGGACTTCGTTCGATATCCGGCAAAGCATTGCTGCTGGCGGCATCGATACTGGTGGGAGTATTGCTGGCGGTCTATGGTCAGGTGTATCAGACCGGAGCGGATGCGTATGAACTGTTCCGGGGATGGGCTATTTTGATTGCCGGTTGGGTCCTCGTTTCTGACTTCGCAGCCCTTTGGATTGTCTGGATCGCGCTGCTGAACATCTGCGGGATACAATATTGGGCACAGGCCGGATATGCTAATCCTTTCCATGGGATTGTTGATGGAGAATGGGTATGGATGATGTTGGCCGCATTGAATGCTGCGGCATTGATCCTTCGGGAAGCCGGATTGAGATGGAACCGGATCTGGCTTTCCGGTACCTGGGTCCGGATTTTTTTGATGATCATGTTACTTATTGTGATTTCGGTTCCGATGATTCTTACCATTATAGATATCGAATCCATTCAATTCGGTGTTAAGACAGTCATTGTCTGGAGTTTTGCCATCATCAGCGGATATATCGTCTTTCGGTACCGGATTCCGGATATCGCTGCGATTGCCGTGATCGTCATGGATATCTGTGTGATTCTGCTGGTGTACATCGCTAAGCGCTTGTTTCATTTCCGGAATTTCGACTCCGCCGGAAATTACTTGTTGTATTTTGGGATCATCCTGCTGGTCATCACGAGCGCTGCTTATTTTTTGAAACATACAAACGCAAAGATCGAGAAGGAGAGAAAGGAGACGGGAAATGCCCCGTGACAGGATGACTTTCCGGCAATTGCTTTCCCATCCCGATCTTCAGGGATTGATCCCTGTGGCAGATTATCACCGGATCGAGTCGAGCAGCATCGTTACGACACGCCATGATGATCCGCTCTATATGCGAACGCTTATGACAGCGGGAGCCTGGCTTGCATCAATATTTCTGATCCTTTTTCTGTTAATCGCCAAACTGATCGCTGATGATGCGCACACAATGGCAATCGGTGTTCTGTTTCTGATCGTTGCGATTGTTCTGTCTAAAATCTCGACCGCCATTTTTGTGAGTCAATTTTCGTTATCACTGGCGTTTTGTGGAAACGGATTGGTTCTCTATGCAATCGCCCAATGGCTCGAATTTCATAACCTCAGTGTGTTTTTCTGGGCACAATTGGTAATCACCCTCGTGATGATTCCCCTTTATGACAGCAGAATCTTCCGGTATGTCTCTCCGCTGGCAACGGTCATTTTGGCCGTTGTCTGGATTTATGATTCGAAGCACATGACTTGGATGCACATAATGATTGCACTGGAAATGGCCGGCCTGGGAGCGATCATTGCGGTGAAACGGCTTCCGGTTATATTGGAACCAGTGAAATACGCCGTCATCGAGATGCTCCCATTGACCATTCTGTTCATGAACCTGATTTCGATCCCTGACTTTCATCAAACGGATCATCCGATGGCGTTGTGGCCATCCGGTTTGATTCTGACTGCAGGTTTATTGATCCTGTATCGATGGCTCATGGGAAGCGTCATGCAATGGTCCAGACCGGATATGATCATTCTGATTGCATCCACCGTTTTATTGGGTCTGTTTAGCACTCCCGGAATATTAGTAGCGATTGGTTTGATGATTCTTGGGTATACTTGGGATGATCGAAGGATTTCCAATCTGGCGTATCTGTTTCTGGCGTGTTTCCTGGTAATCTATTATTACTCCCTGGATGTCGATCTGGCGGTGAAATCAGGGGTGATCGGCGGGAGTGGTCTGGTGCTTCTGGCGGCTCGTTATTTGATCAAGCGCTGGGCTCCCGCAGAGGTTTCGTTATGAAACATATCATTTTCTGGATCACAGCAGTGGTGATCGTTGTGCAGATCAATTGGATGATTGTGGAGAAGGAACGTACGCTTGCCCATGGTCGTTCCATTTTCCTGCGGCTCGTTCCAGTCGATCCCCGGTCGCTGATGCAGGGAGACTATATGCGGTTACGTTATGCCATTGCAGATGAGATCCCGGTATCGTCCCTGAAACGGGAGGGAACCATTGTGGTCTCAACGGATGTGAACAACATCGGAACGTTTGTACGCATCCACGGGGACGAACCGCTCCAGACTGGGGAATGTCTGTTGTACTACCGGAACCGAAACGGATTGCGGATCGGCGCTGAGTCTTTCTTTTTCCAGGAAGGCACTGCCGATCAATATGCCAATGCCCGGTACGCTGAACTGAAGGTCGATGCCACTGGAAAGAGCATCCTGGTCGGGCTCCGTGGAGAATTTCAGAACGACGAAACCACATCGAACTGATCCACTGAATACACTCTGTAAGACCTTTTGAGATTGTACTACCTGTTCAGTATAACCAATCTTTCGTTTTTTGAGGCATTATCGAGAGAATCGATAGATGTTTTCGAACTGATGTGCGATGTATTTTTAAAATTATTTTGGTCTGGTAGGTCTGAAGGCAGTAAACTACATGTGTCTTTTTTTTCAATCCGGAACACCCCCGTCCTCATTTAAGCAATCCCGGATCGTTTCTGGCAAACGAATCGTCTCAACTGGTTTTTCTGGTTGTTCTGTAATAATTTGGGAATACTCTACGATGCAAAGGAGAATCCGATGATACTGAGTCATATTATGAATCTGTTTTCTGCCGTTCTGTTCCTGTTTGTTTCCAGTGTTTTTCATAACGGGTATTGTTCATCTCCCGTGCGAACCGATCCGGATACGCCGGTGATGGAGATGCGGGACGATTGTGCAATTGATCATCAATCTCTGAGAATGAATTTACAGCCCGGTGTTCTCATCGTGAAATTTCGTTCGCTCCAGGCGGAATCACTGCTCAAGGCTATTCATGAGAACCGGAATCCGAAGGATGTGTTTGCTCCAGGTCTTCAGGTTTTGAATACAAAATATGGATTTCAGCAAGTGGAGTCTCTGTTTCCATCCAATGTGGCATTTCCAGATAAGAAACGGTTGAACAGCCAATCCCCTTTACCTCGAATGGATCATCTTTTCAAACTCCACTTTTCGCAGGCAGTCGATATGGAGGCGGTTGCCAATGCTTACTCCAGAGAGCCTCACGTTGCGTATGCAGAGCCCAATCATGTGGTTAATGCGGTCTGGACTCCCAATGACGAATTCTTTAATCCGGATGACCTGTGGGGTTTGAGCACGGTGGATGCTGAAGCCGCGTGGGATATCGCAAATGGGACAGGTGTTGTGGTTGCCGTGATTGATTCAGGAGTTGATATTCTGCATCCGGATTTACAGAGCAATATCTATATCAATCCTGGGGAGATCGCTGGAAATGGAATGGATGATGATGGGAATGGATTTGTCGATGATATCTATGGATGGGATTTCAGTGATCACGATAACAACCCGATGGACACCAATGGACATGGCACGCATGTTTCCGGGACAATCGCTGGTGTTGCGGACAATCTGTATGGAGTAGCAGGTTTGGCGCATGGATGCCGGATCATGGCAGTACGCGGATTGAATACCTGGGGTTCCGGATATGACACGGATCTGGTCCAATCCATCCAATATGCTGCAATGAATGGAGCTCAGGTGATCAATAATAGCTGGGGCGGAGAAGGCCGTTCGCAGGCATATCAGGATGCAGTGGATTTTGCGCATGGAATGGGAGTTGTTGTTGTCTGTGCTGCCGGGAATAATAATAAAGATGCTTCTGGATTCACTCCAGCCAATATCGAAACCGCCATCACGGTTTCTGCATTTACCCGGGATGATTTGAGAGCATCCTATTCCAATTTTGGTACAAAGCTGGATGTAGCGGCGCCAGGCGGTGTCGGTGGTGCTCCCGGAAGCACCTCTCCGGCAGCGGATATCCTGTCGACCGTATCAAACTCGGCATATCTGGAGACCGGATATGGCCATACGGTGATCTATGGGAGCGATGCTGCGAAATACATGGCGATCTCCGGTACATCCATGGCCGCACCCCATGTCTCGGCATTGGCGGCGTTGATACTGGATGCGCATCCGGCGTGGAGTAATGAAACTGTGCGGCAGGTGATCCGTCAGTCGGTGGAAGATGTGAGTGCGCCTGGATTTGATACAGACAGCGGGTATGGCCGGATCAATGCATATAACGCACTGACCATCAGCGCTGCTCCACCGGAATCGATGATTCAGGAGCCCATTACAGGGAGCACCGTTAACGGCGTAGTGCAGATTACCGGAACATCCGATGCATCGAACTTCGATACGTATATCATTGAGATCGGCGCAGGGGAGACACCGACTTCATTTGCCACGCTCACAACGGGCAATACACCAGTTGTGGATGGTGTATTGGCTCAATGGGATACACGAAACAATGCGGATGGTGTATATACGGTCCGGCTCCGTACACTCAACTCCCTGAGTGCTCAGAGTGAAGACAGGAACTCCGTTTCAGTTGATAACATCTATATTTCATCTCCTGTCAATTATCAGTTGATTAGTCAGGTGACATCCATTGATATTATGGGGCGGGTCACAGAAGGGTCGATAACCGGAAGTCCCGAACTTCAGAACTATGAACTATCTTATGCTCCGGGATTCAATCCAACTCCGGGCACGTTTGTTTCGATATATCATTCCACTAGTCCGGTTGATCCGGAAGGATTATTGGGAAACTGGGACATGGCCGGTGTACCGGATGGCCCAATGACATTGCGTCTGACAGCGGCCTTTTCCACCTACTCGACCACGCATGATGTGAAGGTCATTGTGGATAAATTTTTACGGAGCGGCTGGCCGGTTGATGCCAATAATCCCAATAGCTGGACATTTAAATCACCACTCGTTGCAGATCTCGATCGGAATGGAGAACAGGAAATTATTCTTGGAGCGGCGGTGTTTCAGTCAGACGGCTCAGTCCGCCCCGGATGGGGAGCTGATCCGAGTCTTGGACGATCTAATCCCGCGATTGTTGATGTGGATGGAGATGGCAGATTGGAAGTTGTTGCTGCCACCATGACACAGTGGTATTCCGATCCGTCTTTCCCTCCGGAAGAAAACTATGGCGCTCCGGTCATCCACGCTTATAATGCGGACGGTTTATTGGATGCCGATGGACTTGAGGATTGGAATCACTTTATATTCAATCCATTGGCAGGCGCAGCATACAGCTCGGGAATCATTTCGACTATCACCGCCGGTGATGTGGATGGTGATGGTATGATGGAGATTGTATTTTTAGTTTGGTTTAACTGGAATAACCTCAATCATGAAACGACGTTATGTATCTTGAATGCGGCAGATGGAACATTGGAGAATCAATTCAACATTACTGCAACTTCATTGAGCACGCCTGCGCTGGGTGATCTGGATGGTGATGGTGCACTGGAGATCATTGTGTCAGCGTATGAGAACTCGGGAGATGACTATTTACATGCATTGAATGCCGATGGAACCCAGGTTCCGGGCTGGCCATTGCGATTCAATTCCGAAGGCAGTGGGGTGAGCAATCCGGTCGTAGCAGACATCGATCTGGATGGTGATCTGGAAGTGTTATTGGGAGAACATCTGGTTCATCATGACGGCACGGACTGTTCCGGCTGGCCGGCAATGATGATGGGACGTTCAACCGGCGCGATTGTTCCTTTAGGAGATCCAGACCTGGAATTGGAAGTGATTACCGGTGGAGCTAATATGTTGTTGCTTTCGGCATACGATCATGATGGGGCATTAAAATTCCATCGATGGGCTGGGAGTGAGAATTTATATGTGTTCCTTGCCGGTGAAAATGGACGTCAGGGAGATCCCATTGTTACGGACATCGATGGGGATGGTTCTGTGGAGATCATGAGGTCCCATGAGATGGGTTTCACAGATGGCCGCCCTTTGCCGATTTATGGATGTGAAGGTCTGAATATGGGATCGCCACTCAATTTCCCTCGATATGTTCTGGAACCTGGCATGATTGTACGATCGACTGTTGCAGTCGATGATATTGACTGCAATGGATTTACGGATATGTTGGTCGCCGCAGGGGGTAAGATTTATGTATGGGAGTTCCCTGTTACGTTTGATCCGGGAAACAATCCCTGGCCCATGTTTATGCATGATCTGGCTCACACCGGCAATTTGCAGACCATGAGCGCGACCGGATGTATTGAACTCCCGACTCCGATCCCAACAAACACGCCAAATCCTGAGACACCAACTCCCATCGGTCCGACACCGACGCCTGCACCGATTCCAGTATCATCGCCTGCAGGTTTGGCGATTTTGCTGCTTATGTTCACTGTTTTTCTGACAACAGGGATGATTCGGCGACCCTGATAACGTGGAATGGAAAGGTCTGTGTGAACTCGTCGTATTGATCGTATTTTTTACCACAGATTGCTCCAGATAACATAGTTCAGGTGTTGTTGTTTTGACTGTTGATTCGAGTTTTCTGGTTTCGGTGAATGTAAACACCGGATGACGGTTAAGAAAGCGACTTGTCACAAGACAATAGTGTGGTAATCGTGCGGACCCATCAGAGGATAATGGGGACCAACTGGGCTGTGCCATCTGTCTCAGCGGGGATTTACATTGACTCGCGAATCCGATACCATCATGGAGACTGAGTATTCAATTGTAAGGAGAATCGTATGTTATCTCAGCAAATTGCACAGTGGATGAAAGGGGTTCTGGCAGGGACTCCAGCCAAGGGTTTTGTTTTTGGTCTTTCAGGAGGGATAGATTCGGCGGTCGTTGGTGGATTGGCGAAGCTGGCCGTGGGCGATGCACATCTTGGTTTGATAATGCCGTGTCATTCTGCTGATGCGGATAAAAAGGACGCGATCGAGATTGCTGAAATATTAGACTTGAAAACGGAGATTGTGGATTTGTCTTCACTCCTGGATCAATTCCTGAAACTGCTTCCTGAAACAGACCGTGTTCAGATCGGGAACATCAAAGCACGGCTTCGGATGATTACCCTCTATCATTATGCGAGTCGATTGAATTATCTGGTTGCTGGCACCGGAAACAAGATTGAATATCTTTTGGGTTACTTTACGAAATACGGGGATGGCGCATTCGATATCGCTCCATTGCAGGATCTTCTGAAGCGGGACGTACGGTTAGTTGGCCGTGAACTCGGGCTTCCGGATCCACTTGTTTTTCGTCCACCCAGTGCAGGTCTCTGGGAAGGCCAGACAGATGAAGAAGAGATCGGCTTGACGTATGAAGTAATGGATCAGGCCATTACCGGCCTGGAACGCGGATCATCCATTGTTCCATTCAAGGCAATGGAGAAAGTGCTCCAAATGAACAAAATGAGCGAACACAAGCGGATATCGCCCCCCAAGTTCATAAAACCGAGAGATTTATAGAAGGGAGTGCAATATGGCTGAGTTGGACATTAATGACATCCAGAGATACATTTATCATCGATACCCATTCTTGCTGGTAGACCGTGTCCTGGAATATAGACCGGGGGAGTATGGGGTTGGCATTAAGAATGTCACCTGTAATGAACCATTTTTTCAAGGACATTTCCCTGGTCAGCCCATTTTCCCGGGGGTTCTGATGATTGAAGCCGTCGCTCAGTTAGCTGCGGTGGTGTTGGGTACAGCCATCGAGAAAACATCGAAAGATGGTTCCTCCGTTATGGGGTATTTTGCAGCTGTTAAAAATTTCAAATTCAAGCAGAAAGTAATCCCTGGAGACCAGCTTCGTCTGACGGTCGAGTTTATCGGACGAAAACAGCGGATATATCATGCGAAGGGAAAGGTGGAGGTAGTCGGAGGCAAACTGGCAGCGGAAGGTGAGTTGATGTTCGCGCTGATGAATCATGATCCGGTTTAATGTCATACCAATTACGGATGAATCGTTGTCCAGAATAGCTCATGATTGGAAGAGTTAAAAGTGAGCGTTATCAGGATGGTGAAACTCATTGTCCACTTGCAACGGATTACTCCCCGAGATGCGTATCGAAATGAAATCATTCATGATATCCGTATTGAGTCTTGGCAAAATCGCCCTGGGTATCCCGGTATTCCATCGAATTGATAGTCTCTGGAGATAGATCCGCCTGCAAATGATCATGTATTTCTATCCCTGAAAATGGGAATGTGAAGGAGGGATTATGGGATTTCAAGTGGTGGATCATCCACTAATACAGCATAAGTTAACGATTTTAAGGCGATTTGATACGACAACAGGAAAATTTCGAGCACTGACTCGGGAGATCACCAATCTGCTGACCTATGAAGCCACTCGCGATCTACCGTTGAATCCGATCACTATCGAGGGGTGGGCTGGTGCTGTTTCGTGTCTGAAGCTAACTGGTAAAAAGGTTGTCGTTGTTCCGATTTTACGTGCAGGACTAGGTATGATGCAGGGTGTTCTGGATTTAATACCATCAGCCAGAGTGAATGTGGTTGGATTGTATCGGGATGAAGAAACATTGATGCCCGTCGAATATTATAAAAAATTCAATCCGGATATGCCTGATCGGACCGCCATCATTGTTGACCCAATGCTGGCAACCGGTCACTCCATGTCAGCAGCATGTGATATGCTCAAAGTTGCTGGATGCCTGTCGATCAAATCAATCTGTATGGTTGCTGCTCCGGAAGGTGTGAATATCATGACGATGAAGCACCCGGATGTTCAGATTTTTGCGGCTGCATTGGATGAGAAGCTGAATGATCATGGGTATATCCTTCCGGGATTGGGAGATGCCGGAGATCGGTTGTTCGGTACCCGGTAACCGACAAAACAAATCTGGACCCATACCCCGACCTGATTTTTTGATTGAGCCATCAACGAAATATAGACAGATGATAAACGGAAGGACATTGGAGATGAGCATTTTAGATGTTTTCAGAAAAAAACCACTACCCCCCGGCGATATTCAGACTCAGAAGGCTGGTTTGCGTCTGATAAATAAAAATGCAGATGCTCCAACTCGATACAGCGCTGCAGATGCATTAACCGAGATCGGAACTGAGGAGGCTATCTTTTGTCTGCTTCAACGTTTTACCGTTGATATCGGCACACACATCCCGGATGAAGATGAAAAAAATTATGTAAAAAGGAAGATCATCCAGTTCGGTCTATCCTCTATCGATCCACTGATGAAATTTCTGAAGGAAAAGGAACAGGCTGCTCAAGCCATCCTCATTCTCAGAGAACTAACAACTCCAGATGTATTTCTTGAAAAATTATTGGAGCTTGTTGATAGTTTTGATCCTTATTTCTCAAAATATCCCGATAAAAAACTCCTGACCTTCAAATTGATAAAGGAATTTCGCGATGGAAGAATCATCGACGCATTATCGCCGTTTTTAGATGATGACGATGATGATATCCGTATTGCCGTTCTGGAAGCGATCGCAGCTCAACAAGATGAAGAGCGATCCAGAGAGTTATTTTTAGAGATGATGCTAGGCTCGGAAGAACGCCCTCGGGTGATTCTGGCTCTTTGTGACATTTTTGCCGAATTTGGCTGGCGAGTGACCGGTTACAGGAAACAGATCGAAAATATCATTCCGGATCGGTATTATCTCGACAGCAAAGGACACATCCTGCGAAAGAAAACATCCGATCTCACTATCTGAAAGTGATGCAGATTATTCCGGTAACCGATGATGAGACGGCAGTTCATCCAGGTAACGCCGAAGAAAATTATCGGTCCAGTCGTTTCGTTTTTCAGCGAGTTCATCCAGGATTTCCCGAAGTCTGCCTTCTGTTAAAAACAGCTTTTTGAGCGGATGATGAGGCCAGAGTTTATGATAAGCGCTGTTTTTGGGGCTGGTCCCTGAATTTCTGAAAACGCCTTCTCCCATTTTATATTGTCCGTGGTCAGAAAATAGCCAGAAACCGATGCGGATCACCTCCGGCCCCGCCCACGTATCTTGAGTAAGATAAAGTGTTGCTTGAAGTATTTCGGGCTCTCCACTGAAATTCTGATAATCCAGAAATGCGATGGGCAGGTTGAAGGAGCTGTTGATGAAAGAAAATGATTCTCCCAGAAGAGCATGCCAATCGTTGGTGAAGGTAATTTCAGGGAATGCATGATCATGAAACGCCTGGCCATAGGCATCTCCGAACATTCGAACATATTCCGGGATGAATTGTCGAGCATAGGTAGATAGTTTCCCGATTTTTCCCGATTCCCAGAGTTCAAGGGATCTTTTCGATAAGGCAATGTTTCCGGCAATCGGGATACCTTTCCGGGCACAATAGACTTCAGGAATCCGATGGAACATCAGAGAGACACTCTTGCTTAAATCGAATCGTTCGTTGAGAGAGCATCCCAGCAGTTTCTGATACGTGATCAGGGGATCATCGGTTATTCTGAAACCGGAACGCGTTTCAGCGGCAAACACGATATGCCCCGATGGCTCTCCACCAATGATCATACCCGTTGAATGGGCTAACATGTAATCGATGATTGAACGATCTCCGACATTCACGGACTGTATCGTAATGGGCGGATTTTTTCGGAGTGGATTGATTTTTTTGATCCACCGATGGAGTGCGATTTCCAGTGACATGCCACTTTCGACGGTGTACACAACGTGAGATAGCTTTTCAGGATCTGATGTTTCCACAAAAAATCGAATCATTCCATCTCCGGTCAGATACGGAATCTGTTGACTGGCGAGTTCTGGAGTGGTTATGAGGATACGGTCAGCATCACAATCAACCATGAGACCGGGAAGGGGTTTTCTTCGCATAAAGATGGATTCGATTTGCGTCGCAAGCCCAAAGGGCAGTGCCGGATCATCTAAGTGTATGATCAGAATATCCGTCCGAAAATCCGGAAAACCGATGGACAGAGTTTGCAGATCGCTCTGGTGTAATCGAATCAAATCCAGCCGCTTCCGATGGCGGTCAACCCATCCGATAGGGAGAAAAACCACACGAGGTGCTGGAGTGCCATAACCAGTCAGCCCCATTGAAAAATGCGATATTTCTCCGATGCTGGGAGTATCGTGGGTCTCGCCGTATGCGTAGGCTGCACCGATCTGCTTGTTCGTTTTTATCGGATCCTGAGTGCATCCATATCCGATGACCGGGAGTCCCAGACTCAGCAAAACAGCGAGAGAGGGGCTTATCCGTGCAATCGTTCCACCCTTAGACATCGGACATGCTGCCGCACCATAAGCCAAATCCAATGGCAGAAATCGTGTCGAAAACCTGCGTTCAGATTGTAATCGGAGCTTACCGGTTTCGGGAAGGTTATGTAAATGAACGAAATAGTCCCGTTCGAACTCAGCGATCGCGTTTGTCCAGTTACCTGGAGATTCATTTGGCTTAAGTGTTTTCGCATGGTCTGCGAGTTGGGATTGAATCGTAATCAGTTGTTCGATTCGGCGTTCGTCATCATGAACCAATGGACGACCGTTCCGATACAGTTTAACTCCATTATATTCGATTGGATTATGGGAAGCTGTAATAATAACGTTGAGCACTGTCGAATGCATGGCATGGCAGGGAGTTGGTGCGATGCCAGCGAAAAAAACAGAGACGCTTTGGTCGGTCAACCCTTTGATCATTGCCATGGCCAATGGCAGACTGGAGTTTCTGACATCCATCAGAACCCACGCATTCAGTGCCTCTCCGGATTCCATCAACAACTGTCCGACTGATCGTCCAAGAAAATAAACCAGCAGTGGCGTCAGCTTGTTCTCTTGTATGAACAGGTCCAGCGGATTGCTGATGTATCTGGGTTCATAAATACCGCGAATGCCGCTGGTTCCAAACAGACGCGGTATCTCCGACGAAGGTTCTTGATTCATATTGAACAATAATCGTCCAGCGATCGGCTCCCATTCAGTGAGCCGATTGAGAAGATAAATAAATTCCTTCTGGCTTTTTACAAGCAACTCATCGGGGATGTCGAGCAGGGGATGATCTCCGAGGCTGATGATATTCATGATGCTGAAGGGGGAATGTCGAGGCTGGCAATGGCATCAATCAGGCGATTGGCTTTCTGGTGCATCATTGATTTTAATTGTTCCAGTTGCGGATCGCCGGTATTTTCCGGAACAGGAGCCCAAAGCTGGGCATAAAACTTTATTTTGGGTTCTGTGCCGGATGGTCGTGCTGTGATGCGATTCAACCCGGTTGGATCGAAGTGGTAGATCATGACATTCCCTTTGTGCTGGCTGCTGAGCTTGATAACTTGACCCGTTGTGGGATCGATGACGTCATTGGTCAATCGATCAATAATGCGGTAAACAGGATAATCAGAGATATGATGCGGTGGATTGTGGCGAAGCATGTCCATGATTCTCATCATCGTTTCCATACCGGTTTTGCCAGGGTAGAATACGGATCGCGTCACTTCGCAGAAATAACCGTATCGACGGTATAGATCATTGAGATGCTGATAGATATTCCGACCGACAGATGTCAGTTCGCATGCCAGTTCCGAAATATATAGTGCCGCTGCCGCAGCATCCTTGTCCCGGACAAATGTTCCGCGATTGTAACCATGGCTTTCTTCTGTTTGGAAAATGAGTGTTTTTTCAGATGGCAGTTGTTCCGTGACCTCAGCAATGTATTTGAATCCAACAAGCAGGTCTTTGATCACCTCCACTCCGTGCTCTGAACAAATAGCATCCAGCATCTCAGTCGTCACGATCGTTTTGATGACAACAGATTGATTTGACATGACATTCAGAGAAGTCAGACGTCGAATGATATGGTCCAGTATGAGAACACCGATTTGATTGCCTGTTAAAAAAATCCATCCATCAGGGTGCACAGAAGAAGGACATGGCACTGTCACACCGAGACGATCTGCATCCGGATCAGAAGCAATGGCTACTGCTGCATCATTCGCTCGAGCCAGTTCGGTGACCAATTCCATTGCTTCCGGAAGCTCTGGATTGGGTAACCTGTTTTTTACAGAACTGAAATCCGGATCCGGGATCATCTGCTGATCTGCGGTAATGAGATCGAAATGGAGTTCTTTCAGCAGGCGCACGACATTTGTTGCACCCACTCCATGCAATGGAGAATAAGCAATTTTTGCGCCTCGAACGTCGGACAATGATAGCGTCTTCAGTTGACCGATATACGCCTGATCGATTGTGTCATCAAGAATCGTGATTTTTCCGGTTTCGATCGCCTCGGAGAATAACATCTTTCGAATCGCAGAGACGTTCAGAACTTTCTGGATGATCCCTGTATCGTGAGGTGGCAATACTTGACCACCATCGTTCCAGGATACTTTGATGCCATTGTCTGCTGGTGGATTATGACTGGCAGAAATCATGCACCCGGCCTGAGTGTGCAGATGCCGAATCGAGAAGCTGAGTTGGGGAGTGGATCGGGGTTCTTCATAGATATACGTATGGATGCCGTTGGAGGCGAAAACAGAAGCTGCTTCTTGCGCGAATTCCCGTGAGAGATGCCGGGTGTCGAATGCCACCACGATACCCAGATCAGGATCTCCAGCCTCGTGGATATATTCGGATAATCCCTGAGCGGACTCCG
This sequence comes from uncultured bacterium, assembly GCA_964512995.1. Lineage (GTDB taxonomy): Bacteria > CSSED10-310 > CSSED10-310 > CSSED10-310 > CSSED10-310 > CAZELM01. The sequence continues at coordinate 31,307 of CAZELM010000014.1, read as the reverse complement.
CAATCGTACGCATATTGATCCGATTAGTGCCAGCTCCACGCGTTCCACGCCGTCCCCCGGTACCGAACTCGATAATTTTATAAAAACGATCATCTAACTCCGGCCATTGATCCCGTTGGATCAGGTCCTGCAATTCGTCTCTGTAATCGCGGTAATCGGATTCTGTCATCCATCGAAGCAAGCGATGATAACTTGCTTCGCACAGCTTACCGAGTGTCCATGCATCGTGAATTCGTTGTTCAAACGACATAATCCCGGCCTCCTGGGTGAATATTAAAATGTGAAGCGCTCAAAATCACCTTGACATGGTTTCTGGTTGAGCAAAATATAGGCATCGATATTTCTGGGAGACAGATCGACGACAATACTGGCTTGCGTGAAGTATTCTCCAGCGCCGCCATGTCTACAGATGCTCATGGCATTTTCACCGTGTGTGTGATTTCGTACAAGTGCGAACACGTCGTCCAGTGTATTCTCTGAGCCTTTGATGGAGAGATGACTCAGTGCATCGGCATATCGCATGGCGGATGAAGTATGAAGAGTGGATTCTTCCGGAATCGGTCTCAGATGGTTCATAAGGATGAAAAAATTTGACCGGATGAGGTATGGATTGTCAGATTGAAACTGGATACCCCACCGATCAACGGTGTATTCCATCGCAACCGCTTCGCTTCGGTCGCCGATCATCAAAATGTCGCCATTCCCCCCCAATTGGAGATCCTGGTAGGCTTTCATGACAAATCCAATCGCTTCCCATGTTGATCTGCACTCGGAAAGGAGTCTTTCGTAGATCACCAGAGATTCATTCAGGCTGGAGTATTTTTTCCCGGAGTAATTCGGCATGCAGTTACCATCCGCTCCCAATACCACTAATCCGGCCTCATTGACACCTGCCAGTACACCGTTCTGTTCTGGTTGCATGTTGGAAGCCATTTTTAAGTATTTAAAGTGCTTGCCGGTTTTGAAAAACGGTTTGGGATACTTACATGAATCCGTTTGGTCGACATTTTTAAAAAAGTATCGATGATGATTTCTGAAATTATGGATTGCTCCAATGGTACACATGGTCTGTTGCCCTCGGTTGATGTATTGATTCAGATTGCTAGTTGTTTTTCAAAGACTGTTCATGGTGATGAACCTCACCGTGCTGGCCGTATTTTAAACCGGGAATTGATTTTTATAAACTTAAAAAGCCAGATTTCCTCCCCCTATTGATCTTATGGCTTGATTGAATCGATTCCTTCCTCTAGACTGCCGACCGGTCAGGGGCGTTATTTCATTTTAGTGAGGAGAAAACGTGATTGTTCTTGGAATCAATATGAGTCATTGTTCGTCAGCATGTTTGTTTCGGGATGGTGAATTAGTTGCTGCCATTCCGGAAGAACGGCTAAACCGAATCAAATTCAGCGCAGCCTTCCCAGCCCTGTCAATCCGGAAAGTGATGCAGATCGGTGGTGTGTCTCCCCACGAAATCGATCAGGTTGCGATAGGAACCCGCTGTGAAATGTTTGACTCGAATAAAGCCCAATCCGGTGAATATCGGAAAACAACGCGTATGGTATCCATGATCTCCAGAATTTTTCCGATGTCCGTTATCGAATCGAATGCGCTCAAACAGTTTTATATCTATAGCCTCGGATGGTGGCGTCGGCACCAATTTATGTCGCAATATTTTCCGTTCTTTCAGGAGATGGGAATTCCGAGAAAAAAGCTGATCTATTATGACCATCATGCCTGTCATGCTGCAGCGGCCTATTATTTTTCACCTTGGCGGGATAAAACACTCATATTTACAAGCGATGGGAACGGAGATGGTGATTGCGGATCGGTCTGGATCGGAGACGGATATGAACTTACGTGCAAACTGCGTATCCCCTCGATTCATTCTCTTGGTGGATTGGTGTCCAGAACGACGAAGTTCATGGGTATGTCACCATGGCAGGACGAATATAAAGTCATGGGGCTTGCTCCATGGGGAGATCCCCGGAAAGCAGAGCATGCTCTGAAGATTTTTCGACAACTATGGACGTTGGACGGCCTTGGCTATCGGAATCAGTGTGGATATGCCGGAGATGCGCTGGTGGAATATCTCCGAAAACGGTTCAGAAATGTCCGGTTTGATCACTTGGCATATGGAATACAAATGCTTCTGGAGGAGATCCTTGCCGGATGGGTTTCCAATAACGCCCGTCATTACAAGGTATCCCGCATAGCTGCAGCAGGTGGTGTGTTCCTGAATGTCAAAGCCAATAAACGTATAATTGAATCGCCGGAAATCCAGCATGCATTCTGGTTCCCGGCCGCCGGCGATGATTCGATCGCGATCGGAGCCGGAATCTTGGCTTCCCTATCATTGCAGCGGCGAAACAATCAGGCTCCGCAGATCACTCCTATGAAAGATTTATATTGGGGAGAAGATATTACGGCTGCCATTGAGCGATTTCTGGGTTCTGTGGTCATCAATGGATATGTTGTGGAAAAACCGGACAATATCGATGACCGCGTCGCGGAATTACTGGCTGGTGGAGAAATCGTGGCTCGATGTACGGGTCGAATGGAGTATGGGCCACGAGCACTCGGTAACCGCTCGATTCTCGCCAATCCTTCCGAGATAGAAAATATCCAGACACTGAATAAAATGATCAAGTGCAGAGATTTCTGGATGCCGTTTGCCGGAACAATTCTCGACCAATCCGCGCCACGGTATCTCATCAATGTGAAAAATATTCCATCTCCATACATGATTCTGGCTTATGACACCCGACCTGAAAACCGTTCAGAGATCAAAGCCGCCACACATCAATCCGACGGAACGATCCGGCCGCAGATATTGGAGGAGAAGCATAATCCGGGATATTATCGGCTCATCAGTCAGTTCCAGGAGAAAACTCAGATCGGAGCAGTTCTGAATACATCATTGAATCTTCATGGCGATCCAATGGTCAATCTTCCAGAAGAAGCCTTTCATGTATTGACTCATTCCGCACTGAAATACCTGGCATTGGGTGATTACCTGCTGAGCAAGGAATCGACGAAATCCACTGCTCCCTGAATCCTTGTCCGGGAATGTGCAATTATTACATGGCAACCGGAAAATATAACCATGCACAACCTGATATTTGTGAATCCGCTCCCGCATTTCCCTAATAAAATCAACAGTCAGAAAAATGTTGATATCTGGCATGCGAATTGCTATATAGAAGATCAAGAATTGCGGTTTGGCAATAGTAATTCTTTCCTTCCTAAACTGGCTTACCGATAAACTATCCTACCAAACCGAACGAGTGCCAAACTCTCTGCTTCGGTTCGCCTACCTTAAAACCCGCCTATCGAGGACAAGAACAAAAGGTCCCCGGGGGCGGGCCCGCCAATTTACCGGGAAAAACAGGTAGAAGATCGGGATAAATGCAATCAGCCAGATAGAAGAAAATGCAGATCTTACTTTCATTTTCCAAGAAAAATTACCAACACTCAATCGTCGGCCAGACCATTGAAAGATTTCCAAAGATATCAAACACAACAAGAAAATATTGGATCTGCTCCGGATCGTCGAACGTTTCAATCCATTTCAGCTCGAAATAGGCATATTCATTGGATACTCCTTTCAGTTCCAGGAGTCTTCCGCTGGGTTCTCCATCCAGAAACAATTCGATCCGGTCAAGGTAATCCAGCGAATATGGATCCCGAACGACTGCTCCAAATATGATTTCCGATTGGCGACCGCTTGTAGGCTGGGAGTTCATGAACCCGGCCATCAGTATTTGAGGCCGCTTGACTGCAAAGGTAAAAATGGTTCGGTCTGGCTGGAGAGACATATTGCCGCTCCAGTCAATCGATCGAGCTTGAATCGATTTGATTCCAGAAGTAGTTCCGGTGATCAGACAGGACCAGTTCTCCTGCCCTTTGGCCTTTTGCCATGTCTGACCTTCATTCGTGCTGATCTCGATATAGTGAATCCCCGATTCCGAATCCGATGCGATCCCACGAATGCACGCCGTTTTACCTTCTACCCAGTCCATTTCGAGAGGTTCAGTGATGGTGATCGTGGGCGGCGTTCGATCCGGCTTATAAGTTAAACTTTTAAACACAGCCAGATCATATTGGTCTGCAACATACACCCGATGCTCATCCGCATCGACTCCCAACGCATTCCCCGGCGTATATGCTCCACCGACCGGAATCGGATTTTCAGGATCCCGGATATCCACTACCCAGATACCATTCGTTGTTGTTGCCAGAAATAACTTCCGGTCACGGATCCTGAAGTCCGCAATTTGCGATTCTGAAATTCGAACCGTCTTAATCAGTGTTGGCCTGAGTGGTTGGGAGATATCCAGAATATCCACACCGTCTCCAGGATTCAATGCGTACAGGTTCCCATGATACTCGGAAATTTTGATATAAGATCTGGAGTCGTCCGCCGGCCAGGTTGCCGCCAGTACCGGAGAGCCGGGATTGCGGATATCGATGATATTCAATCCTTTCCACCCATTTGCCACATAAGCCAGATCCGCAACGACAACCGCGCCATACGGATTTCCCTCCTTGGCCAGAAAAATCGCACCAATACGCTCCACATGGCCGGGATCGGTGATATCCAGGATTTGAAATGAATATAAATCACATAAATACGCGGTATTTCCGTTCACTGTGACACTCCATGGGTTCCCCGAAGACCGGTAGCTCCCCAGATATTGAGGCTGAGCGGGATTGGCGATATCAACAATCTGAAGTTCTGTGTAACAACTCAGATAAGCACGATCAGCAGAGATAAAAATATCATTCAGTGATCCCGGGGTATCAAACGCGCCAATTTCACTCAGTATGTTTGTGTCTGAGATATCATAAATAACCAGCCCGTGATCCCAGTCACATAAGTACAATTCATTCCCGTCGATCAGGACATCCTCCCGTGTTCCCCAGATCGATGGATTGACATGGTCGACAACCACAGGATGTGTCGGGTCAGTGATGTTCGTGACCAGAAATCCGTTCTCATCCAGAACCGTATACAGAAAATTTCCATCGACAATCAGTTTTCGGGGATGACCGGGTGGAGTAAAAAAGCTGATCTGAATCGGGTGTAATGGAATCGATATGTCATAGATTTCAACATAGGTATTGTGTCCGACGAACGCATAATGATCCTCAATGGCAATCGCTTCCGCAGTGCCACCTCCCGTGGGGCCGATATCCGACACGATGACCGGATTGAATGGATCCCGGATATCCAGAACCATCAGTCCGTCAACATAACCCAGATAGGCGAAATCATCCTGAATGGCGATATCAAGCGCAAATAGGGCATCGAAATGTGTTTTCACGAGGGGAGCATCTTTGTGGGTGATATCCATAATGGACATGGAAAAGAAATCCATGATGAACACTGCATTTTTTTTAATCGCCAGCTCCCATGCGTAGCCGGATGTTTTTTGCTGAGCGATAATCGCGGGATGTTCTGGATCAGAAACATCGATAATCTGAAGCCCGTTGCTGTAGGCTGCAACGTACACATAACCATCCCGGTAAACCAACCGCTCCTGATATCCCTCCTCAAATTGCCGGGTAAATCCACCAAGATACTGCACATCAACAGGATCAGAAATGTCCCAGACACTGAATCCATAAACATCTCCGACATACATATAAGGAAATCGAACCTCCACGCCATTCGCCAATCCGTCGGTATAAACAGTGCCTATCCGATCCGGGTGTTCGGGATCGTCCAGGGAATAAATCTCAATCCCTAATTTGCACGCGACATAGAGAATTCCGCGATCAATTGTCAGATCGTAATAATGACCGGCAGATCGTGTGATGCTCTGCAACTCCATGTTCCATGGGACCGCCATTCCTCGCATACACATCAACAATCCAATGAAGTTTATAATCCATACTTTCTTCATATAAGATGCTCCAATCCGTGAATCATTTCATTGACACTGCTTCATTATAAAGGTCGCGTTCATTATCGACAATGTGCGATCGCTGAAGATTATCCGGAAAGATTAGGAACAAGTGTGTTTAGTTGCTCCATCCACTTCATAAATCTCTTTCCCCGATGATTGAAATCTTCACAAACCGATAAATAAACAGTATGATCGAATAGTGATTACTGAGACTCTTCGGCTCGGTCGGTCTGAATGGATATTGAAAAATGAGGGAAACGGATGGGATGCCAGCCTGATAATCCGATTGTTAAACTCCAGGATGATGCCAATCTGGATTTCGTGATAGAAGTCCAGCGGGAGCCGGGTGGAGAAGGGATACTGCGTTGTGTCGCATGCGGGACCTGTTCGGCCGGTTGCCCAGTGCGATCGGTCTCCGACCTGTATAATCCCCGCCGGATCATCTGGATGGTACGGCTGGGAATGCGGGATCTCGTTCTACGAAGTCATTTCATCTGGCTCTGTTCTACGTGTTTTACCTGTCAGGAAAGATGCCCGCAGGATATCCGGATCGCGGATATCATAACCGCACTGCGTAATATCGCCGCTCGGGAAGGGATCTGTCCGGAATCCTATCAGCTCCAGAAAGAATCGATTCTCCGGATGACCCGAATCTATGAAATCGATGCATTCGACAATAAAAAACGCATCAAAGCCGGACTCCCGGAGATCCATTCCGATGCCAGCGACATTCGGGCAATCTATGAATCCATTCTGGAGGAGCGTCGATGAATTACGCGCTATTTCTGGGCTGCACCACGCCTGTTCGAGCGCGCAATTACGAGATGTCCGTCCGCCTTGTTGCCGCCAGACTGGGTATCCAACTGGTGGATCTGAGTGGATTCAGTTGTTGTGGTTTTCCGGTAAAAAGTATCGATCGGGCGTTTTCTGAAGCGATCTGCGGCCGGAATCTGGCGCTCGCGGAGCAACGTGGTCTCGATATTTGTGTTCTGTGCAGCGCCTGCTCCGCGATGCTGGCTGAGGTCAATCACATATTCAGAACATATCCGGAATATCTGGAACGTGCCAATCGTCACTTGGGAAAAATCGGGCTGTCGTACAATGGAACCGTCGAAGTAAAACATATCAGCCGCATTCTCTATACCGAAATCGGAATCGAACGGATCCAGAATAGTATTGTGAATGATCTGCGTGAGTTTGTTTTTGCCATCCATTATGGGTGCCATTATCTGAAACCATCGGATGCGCATGGAATGTTTGATTCTGTGGAAAGCCCCATCACATTGGATGAACTGGTACGGGCGACCGGCGCATCCACCACGAATCTCCAGAATCGAAAATACTGTTGTGGGGGAGCTGTTCTGGCAGTGGATAGAGATATCACCTATCAGATGGCGGAACAGACACTTCAGTCTACGAAAATCGAACAGGCCGATGCGATCTGTCTGATATGTCCATTTTGCGGCGTGATCTATGATGATAACCAAAAATCCATTGAACTGCTGAAGGCGACAACTTTCGATATTCCGGTTTTGTATTATCCTCAAATCCTCGGTCTTGCGATGGGGATGGATCCTGCAGAACTGGGATTGAAACTGAATAAAATCAAAACCGGAAAATTTCTGGAAAAGCTGGGTCATGGTCTGGCAGGCAAATCAAATAATTAAACCAACCGATCGATGCGCTGCTGTGATCGGTGCTGGTCCATCCGGATTGGCCGCATCACTGGAATTGGTTCGATGGGGGTATGATGTTCATCTGTTCGAGCAATCCGATCGGCTCAACGGAAAAGCCGGATTGTTCTGCTGCAAGGCGGATGATGCCTGTGTCCGATGCGGAACGTGTCACGTTACACAACTCGCGGATCGCATTATGCAGGATTTGCATGTCCATCTCCACCTCAATACAACGATCGAGGGCATTCGGGATGACGGAACTGATTTCCACCTGACGGTCAAACCCCATCATCAGCTCCCCTACCAGCAGAGCGTCCGATTTCTGATCCTGGCTACAGGATATCGTATATTCGATCCGGCACTCAAACACTCTTATCATTTTGGCCAGTATGCCAATGTCATTTCCAACTATGATCTGGAACAGATGTTGTCGGAAGGGGATCGGGTGTTTCGTCGCGACAATGGACTCCCGGTTCGATCCATGGCTTTTATTCAATGTGTCGGGAGTCGTGATCTCCGGTCCCGTGCAACTTACTGTTCGCAGATATGTTGTGGGTCAGCCATACGGTTTGCCGGTAAACTCCTGTTTGGAAACCCCGCACTGCGTATCTCCATTTTTTCGATGGACATCCAAATATACTCCCGGGAGTTTGAGCGGCAGCTCCATAAGATGCAGCCTTCGGTGAGGCTGATCCGGGGACTGCCAGGGGAGGTGTTACCCGGGTCCGATGGGTCTCTGGTATTGCGGTATGAACTGGATCAATCGGATCAACTCATCGAGGAGACGTTCGATATGGTTGTGTTGTCCGTCGGGATACGCCCCGAACCGTTGTCTCCAGCCATCAGGGATTCCTTGAGCTTGATTCTGAACCCGCATGGGTTTCTCGAACCGAAACCGGATGATGACCGGCTGGCGATTGTCGGCACTGCCACGGGTCCCATGAACATCATCGACAGCATCAAACACGCGCAATCGATCGTTTCGCAGAAATGCATACGGGGATTGCGATGAATACACTCCGGACATTGATCATCGGCGGTGGTATCAGTGGGTTGTCGGTCGCTGGTCGGCTGGAGCGAGTGGGAGTCCCCTGTCTGATTGTCGAACGGAAACCGGAACTGGGTGGTATTGCCGGACTGATCGGTGATCTGATTTCCGAAACGAAACAACTCCAGGACGCCATTGCCGACAGGCCGGAGATCGAAACGATGCTCGAAACGGAACCGGTCCGGATTCGCGGGGTGCGCGGGCATTTTTTGGTCGAACTGCAGAGCCGGCTCCACAGACATTCCGAAACGTTCGAAAATATCGTGTTTGCAACGGGCTTGAATCCGGTTTTTCCGGTTTGTCTGCACCCGGATGGACCCATGCCCGGAATGATCACACTGCTGGATCTGGAAAATTTGCGGAGAAAAGGCTGGGAATTCCCGTCATCGGGACGGATTCTGTTCGTGACCGGATATGGACAGAATCATTATCCGTTCACGATGACCAATGTTCTGAAACAGGCGTTGTCGCTCAGGACAGTACACCGGAATGTCGTGGTCGTGATGGACCGGATGTTGTTCGAGAATCCATGGATGCCGGACATGTATCAGAGGTGCCGGGAGTCGGGGGTGCGGTTTATCTGGAGCCGGTCTGTGCCTGAGTTCCGGACGGAGTCACGCGGCCTGATGTTCCGGATTCCGGACATGGCATTGTCGACAAGCGGGAATCCGGTGGTTGTCGAAGGCCGGGCGGACTGGGTGGTATTCGAACCGGAGTATCAGCCTGTTACGTTCCCGAACCTGTTCTGGAGCCCCCATGATATCGACCGGGACCTGGCTGGATTTTATGGCGCGCCGAGCCTGCGATTGGAATCCGTACGCTCCGGCCGCGCCGGTATCTGGCTGGTCGGCTCGATCCGGGGTCCGAAATCCGTTGAACTCTGCTATCAGGAAGCCGCTTTGGCTGTAGCAGATATTTTAGGCGGAGAATCCAGCTCTACTATCGCAGTTGTAGACGAAGCCAAATGCTCCCTGTGCCTGACATGTGTCCGATTCTGCCCCCATCATGCCGTGATGATCGATCATGTGGCCCGGATTTCGGATCGTGCCTGTCTGGGCTGCGGCATCTGCGTGGCCGAATGTCCGGCGAAAGCGATCGGGTTGCACGGCAGGGACGGATGCACGTCGGACTCAACCGAGCTGACACGTGAACTTCAGACCGGCGATATCGTCGTGTTTTGCTGTGAGGGATCTTCCTGGATCGCCGCGTCACATGCAGAACGGAATGGATTGCTGGCGGGGTTGTCCCTTCGACTTAATCGGGTTCCGTGTTCCGGGAACATCCGGGTACTGGACATTCTGCGTGCTTATCAGGGAGGAGCGGCGGGTGTGTTTATCGCCATGTGTCAGGATGGCCATTGCAATCATCTGACTGGCAATCATCGAGCGCTCCGTCGGGTAACGCATTGCCGGAAAATACTGGAAACATTGGGATTGAATCCAACGACTCTGGAGATCCAGCCCGTTGCCGCTCAGATGGACCGCCAGTTCGCCCAGATGATCCGCAGATTCTCGGAAATGGTTGGAGGCAGCCCTCGATGACCGGACAATTTCAGACTATTCTTCGATTTCAATCAGGATTCAGACGAGGGACTTATCTTCGAGTGACTGAACGGAGCTTTATCCGCGTTGGAGGTTGATGATGATCATAGGCACCCTGAAACCATTTCCCGAACTGCTCGATATGATTGCGCCATTTCGCCGCATTCTGGCACTGGGATGCGGTACCTGCGTGACGATCTGTCATGCCGGAGGAGACCGTCAGATCGAGGAAATCCTGGAAATGCTCCGAATCAGCCGGGGGAAATCCGCTCAGGGGATCGAAACGACCCGGATCATTCTCCGTCGTCAGTGCGATACGGCATTCGCAGATGATTTACCGATGGATCCGGCAAATCTGGATGCCATTTTGTCATTCGGTTGCGCCGCAGGCCTGCCGAATCTCATCAGCCGGTTTCCGAAACTTCCGGTTATTCCTGCGATCAACACCCAATGCATTGGATCCGGCGAAGGTGCCGGTCGTTGGGTGGAGCGGTGCATCGGGTGTGGTGATTGTTTCGTTCATCTCACCGCCGGTATCTGCGTTCTCACGCGCTGCCCGAAAGGCATGCTCAATGAACCCTGCGGCGCGGAGACAGAATCCGGGAGTTGCGATGCAATTCCTGCTCAGACCTGCGTCTGGCTCGATATCGCCCGGAGATGGAAACAGATGGGAACGATCCAGCAGACAGGCCGCCTGATACCGATGAGAAACTGGTCGGTCTCCCACTCCGGTGGATACCGGACCATTTGTGGAGAAATGCTCGAATGAGTGCTGAATCAGTGAACAATCTGAGAGAACGGTTGTTCCATCCCTGGATGACCATCACGGAGATCGACCCGCCTGCCAGCGCCTGCAAAGAGGATCTCGTGCGCATAATGGAGCGCATTCCGGACAGATGGGTTGTGATCACCGACAATCCCGACGCCGGACCAGCTATGGCGCCGATGGCGATGTGCTGTCACCTGCTTCAGCTCGGATTGGCGCCCATCATGGGTATCAACCTGCGGGATCACAACCGGATCGCAGTGCAAAGTATGATCCTGGGAGCGGTCTCTCTGGGTATCCAGGCGTTTCTGGTCCAGCCGGGTGAGCATCCGAACCAGACTTCCATGGCTGCATCCCGGACCGTGTATGATATCGATCCAGTTCAGGCCGTGAAAATGATCCGGGAGATGCGGGACCAGGCTCGATTGACGGATGGAACAGAAATCCGGGAACTCCCGGCCTTTCTGATCGGAATGATGGAATCGCCCTTGACCGGAGATACGGATCTCAAACCTTTTTTTCTGGAGAAACGGATCCAGACGGGAGTGGATTTTTTAATCACATTACCGATTACCGATTTCAAAAAACTCCAGACATGGCGGAAGAGTATCAATCATATTCCGGGAATTGAACGCATTCCGATCTTCATCGGATTGAAACCGGGAGTTCGGACGGTCCCTAACGGGATTAAAGGATCCGGATGCTATCGGGGGGTGGTCGTGAAGTTAGATCAGGAGACGGATGAGAACAATGTGGGAATGCCGGGTGGAGATACCCGCCGTATTTCTCCAGGAAAGTCCGATACATCTTTGAGATAGAATGAGGTTTTTTGAGACATTGTCGGTTTCGAGAAGGCGGGGCGACAAGGGGAATCCGGTGAGTGACAACGGGAAGGATCAGGGATGATCAGTGGAAAAATGGCGGTAAGCAGGGGAAAAGAGGGATGAGAACGGAAGGGGATTGGGATAACAAGATAAGGTTGAATTTGGGTCAGTGGTACGATCGAAAAAGAAAGAGACGGGCATGGATATAAAAGTACCGTACGGACAGAGTCATGTATCTGTCACAGTACCGGACTCGCGAGTGGCAGGGATTGTTTATCCGAACACGGTGGCATGCGGAGATGAAACAGAACTCCTGCGAATCGCTTTGGAGAATCCCATTTGCAGTCCGGGTTTTCGGGAGTTCATGCAGGGGAATGGCAAAACACTGATTGTCGTCAATGATGGCAGCCGGCCGACTCCAACCCGAACCGTTCTCGACAGTATCTGGAATACCATTCGGGATACCGATTATGCGTTCATTGTTGCCACCGGCACACACCGCGCTCCCACAGAAGATGAATTTGAATTTATTTTTGGTGAGTATTGGGAGATAGTGCGAGATCAAGGTCGTGTGGCCGTTCACGATGCCCACAATCAGGATGAACTGGTAATGATCGGTATAACTCCCCGTGGCACGGAAGTCTGGGTGAACAAGCGCGTTGTCGAAGCGGATCGGATCGTGGTCATTGGATCTGTGGAACCCCATTATTTTGCAGGATATACCGGCGGCCGGAAAGCATTCTTTCCCGGTCTGTCCGCCTATTCGACCATTTCTCAGAATCATCGGTATGCATTGCGTCCCGAATCCATCACAATGGCGCTGGCCGAAAATCCCGTTCATGAGGACATGATCGATGCGTTAAATTTTCTGAAACAGTCACGGATTTTTTCGATTCAGACGGTCCTGAGTCACGATCGTCGGATCTACGCAGCCTCAGCCGGTCATATCATTCACTCCATGAATGCAGCCATCGAATACGCGGATACGGTCTATGCAGTAAAAATACCATCCAGACAGGATATTGTTGTGTCTGTTGCGCCATATCCGATGGATATCGATCTGTATCAGTCCCAGAAAGCGATGGACCATGGAAAGCTGGCTCTGAATCGGGGAGGTATTCTGATCATTGTCTCTCAATGCAGAACCGGGATTGGTCCGGATTCATTTTACCGGTTGATGTCATCCTGTGACACGGTCCGGGATGTGCTGGAGAAAATCAGCGATACATATAAACTTGGATACCATAAGGCATCGAAAATGGCGGAAATCTGTCAATGGGCCAGCATGTGGGCTGTGACGGATCTGGAACCCCGCGTGCTGGAGAACATTTTTATCCGCCCCTTTTCCAGCCTCCAGGCGGCGATCGATGCTGCGTTGGCAGCAAAAGGATGGGAAGCCCGGATTATATTTCTGATGGAGGGAAGCACCACGGTACCCAAGGTTACAACAGGTTAAAAAGGCTTGATATTATAACGAGGAGTCTGACATGACAATGATAAAAGGATATGAGATGCCGGATGATTTGTATTACCATCCGGAACACATGTGGGTGCGGATCGATGACGACGGGAATGTGACCATCGGTCTGACCGATTTTTACGTGCAGATGGCCGGGGATACCACCTATCTGGATCTTCCGGACGAGGACGATGAGATCGAGGTCGGGGAGACTGCCGGTAAAGTCCAGTCCAGCAAATGGGTGGGGAAACTGATCGCTCCCATTACCGGACGAATCATTGAAATAAATACCGCTCTGGAAGACGATTACCTGCTTGTCAATAAGGACAGCTATGGTCAGGGTTGGATCATGCGGGTGGAGCCATCGAATCTGGATAAGGAGATCGCAGACCTTATGCACGGCACCGAGGCGTTGACTCCCTTCCTGGAACGCGCCGTTCAGGAAGCCGAGAATTCATGATGGAACTTATAAATCGTCACGCAAAACCCGAGCAGATCGCTCAGATTCAGGAGATCGTCGGAGTGGATCGGGTCAAAACCGCTTTGGCGGACCGATATGTCTATGCATTTGATGGCGGGATGCACCGGGCTATACCGGATGCAGTTATTCGTCCGGTGGATACCAATCAGATTTCCCGGATCGTCACATTGGCCAACGAGTACAGGTTCGCGGTGATCCCTCGGGGTGCGGGTACTGCATTGTGCGGCCATAATACACCGGTCGCCGGGGGCATCATTCTGGATCTCCAGGGAATGAATCAGATTCGGGAGATTCAACCAGCGGATCTACTATGCGTCGTTCAACCGGGCGTTGTTCATGCTCACCTGAATGATGCGCTGAAACCATACCGTTTTTTTATCCCAGGGCCTGCCAGCACGGAAGTAGCCACACTGGGTGGGATGACCGCATCCAATTCGTCCGGGGAAAAAGCGCTGAAATACGGCGCTACCCGTGACTATGTGCTGGGTATGGAGGTGGTGATGCCGACTGGTGAGATCGTCCGATACGGCACACGGACACTGAAAAATTCCAGTGGATATCAGATGGAAAAGCTCCTGGTCGGCATGGAAGGCACGTTGGGGATCATCACAGAGATAACTTTGAAACTGGCACCCCTGCCGGAGAAAACCGCTGTTTGTGTCGCGTCGTTTAGGGAGTTGGTCCATGCCGGTCAGACCGTTGCCGATATCATTGCCGTGCCCATTTTCCCGGCACAACTCGAACTGATGGGCGATATGTGCATTAAGGCGGTCAACAAGGCCATGGATCTGAGATTGCCGGAGGCGGCGGGAATGCTTCTGATCGCTTGTGATGGACATCCAGCCGCGGTATCGGATGAGATCCATCGCGTGCAACGCATCTGCGATAAAAATCAGGCGTTTTATATTGAGATCACGGAGGATGCTGGCCGAATGGACGAACTCTGGAAAGGTCGCAAACAGTTGATGCCATCCCTGTCAGCGCTCAGACCCGAATTCGTCACGGTGATGCTGGCAGATGATATGGCCGTGCCGATATCGCGGGTTCCGGAAGCGGTCCAGGGGTTTGTCGCGATCCAGAACAAATATGATATCTGTATCCCGCCCTACGGTCATGCCGGTGATGGCAATCTGCATACAAAAGTGCTGATGGATCCCGAAAACCCGGATCACTGGCATCAGGCTGAAACAGCCGTCCAGGAAATATATGATCTGGTCCTTCGTCTGGGTGGAACCGTCACCGGTGAGCATGGTGTGGCAATCAGCAAAGCGGATTATTTCCGGCAGGAACATGCGGACGCGATTCCATTCATGCGAGCGATCAAACGGGCTCTGGATCCGAACAATATCCTGAATCCATATAAGATTTTTGACTGGGAGTCGGGATTTATGACGCACTTGCGTTATCCGGTCAATCTGGGTCAGTCACCGAAATCTGCAACCTGAAACGAGGTATTCTTTGAAAAAAAAGCAAAACTATCAGGAGATTGAAGCGCTTCGTCAGGAGATGTTATCCTGCACCATGTGCGGATACTGCAAAATGGTCTGCCCGGTGTTTCTCGATACCGGATGGGACTCCGGATCACCCCGAGGTAGGATGATTCTGGCCTATGGACTGCTCTCCGGGGAGTTGACTCCGGATGAGGAGATGGTGGATCGCTTGTATCAGTGTACGCAATGTACGGACTGCGCCCGGCGTTGTCCGAGTCAGGTCAATTGTCCGGAAGTGGTTGTAGCCGCCCGGCGGGAGATGGTCAACCAGTTCCGGAACTCATCCGCTCAGACAGCGTTGGTGGCAAATGTCGAAACGACCGGTAATATCTTTGCGGATCTCAGCATGGAATTTCCCGTGCAGGAAGGGTCTTTCCCGCTGTTTATCGGCTGTCAGCATCTCTCCCGGCCGAATAACACCCGTAAGATGATCAAGCTGCTCCAGAAACTAGGTATCGAACCCGGAATCACCCAGGAAGTCTGTTGTGGATTTCCATTGAAAAACATGGGATTCGAGGAAGCGCATACCCGCCAGGTGGAGCGTGTCAGACAGACATTTCCATTGACCGGAGAGCCGGTGTTGACGCTCTGCCCGAGCTGTATGATCCACCTGCAAAAGGAATATCATCAACCTGCTGTCCATGTCCTGCAGGAGATCGACCGCCGGCTGGATCAACTCACAGTGATCGCTCCAGTAAACAAAAAAGTTACCTATCATGATCCGTGTGACTTATCCCGCGGAGCGAAAATCATTGAGGAGCCCCGCCGTATTTTAAAGAAGATCGGATGCGATCTGGTGGAGATGGCACATACGAAAGCCCTGTCACGGTGCTGCGGGGGTGGCGGCGGGATACTCACCTGGGATCCAGCGCTGTCCAACCGGCTCGCGGTGGCGAGGATCGGCGAGGCAACCGCGACCGGTGCGGAGATGATTGTGACAGCGTGTGCGACCTGTGAACAGACACTGAAAAAAGCGTCATCTGTTTTTGCGGATCAAACTGGAACCAAGCCGGTTCCAGTTCGTCATCTGATGGATCTTCTGGTCAAAGTGATGTGATCGCGGGATCAGATGCAGTTGAGAAATCGGAATACCTCCTGAAAATACCGGATATTTTCTTTGAGCCCCTGCCATCCATGACCCTGTCCTTCGATTTCGATGTAGGTAAAGGGTTTGTTTGCTTGTTTCATGGCGGCGGCCATCTGACGGCTCTGATCGACCGGAACGCGGTTATCATTGACGCCATGGACCAGTAAAAGAGGACCAGTGGCTCGATGGGCGTGGCGTATGGGCGATCGATCCATTAATTTTTCATGTTCTGTAGCAGGATCTCCGGCTTTCTGAAGCACCCAGTCCGGGATGTTGCATGTCTTGTAATAATCGACGATGTTGGAAATGCCGTATGAAGAGATTGCAAATCCCCACTGAAATGATTCTCTCCGGCCATTGACCTCAGCCGGGAAGGTCAGTCCGCGGATGGCGCAGTACCCTCCGTGGCTTCCACCCATCAGGCCAATCTGAGATTCCTGAAGCCCGAACCGGCTCGTCAGATATCTCCCGGCATAGATCAGATCAATGATTTCATTGCCACCCAGATCGCGGTCGTTCAGGGAGTAAAACTCCGCTCCCAGTCCCCAGGATCCCCGGACCGCAGGGCTCATGACAATGAATCCCGCATCGAGGAAGATCTGGTATTGTTTGGAGAAAACATTGTCACCACCATAGAAGGCGGTGATGACCGCTCTGCGATCGGATGGGTTTTCCGGTATATTCTCCGGGATAAATACAAATGCATGGATCATCCGCGGGGTCTGCGTCCGGGAGTCGATATCGAAGGTGGAATACTGGATCGGCTCTCCGCGACCATGTGTGATCTGTTTCAGGATATGAGGAGGATTGGAGATGAGTTTATCTCTGAGGAGCATGATGTCTCCATTTTTCTCCTCGAGCTTCAGCTCCCAGATCGAAAATGGATCATTGACAGAGGAGAGAAACATGAATTCACGAATTCCCAACCTGGAACCGACATGAACCTTGGATGGGAATTCCTCCTCATACAGAATCCGGGAATCGGAGTAATCAATGATGTATAAACGATCTTTGACTGGATGTTCTTTTACAAGAACAAACAGCTTCTTTCCATCCGTTTCCCAGAGATCTGCCGCTCCGACCGGTTCTGTCCATTGGGTAACGGCACGGATGGATCCGGTGGGAACATGATATGTATAGACATTAGCGAATCCGCTTTCATCGGAGATGAACCCCAGCGTATCGGGATCCAGCCATCGAGTCATCAGTCCGAATGTGCTCCGTTTGATATTTTCCGGGAGCAGGATTCGGGTTTTGCCGGTAAGACTGTCATATTCCAGAATGTTAGACAGATTGCGGTCGAAGTGTGCTTTTACACAGAAGAAATATTTTTTGGATGCCGGATGGTAGAGAATGGTGGTCCATGTGAAGGTCCATTCCGGTGTATCCTCGAGGAGATTCTGAATCTGACCCGTTTCGAGATCCAGGTTTTTCAAGGTTGAAAGCATCCGTGTGGGAGTATTTTTCCGGCCGATGAACACGATTCGCTGCTCATGATCCAACAGCTCTTTCCCATATATGTATTCCTCGTCGGTCAGTTTTTTCCGGGAACCATCAGACAGGAAAAGCTGGTATATGTTCAATTTTTCATCATTGCATTCGTCACCGGTGAAAAAGAGGGATTCGGATTTCAGGTCAAACGCAAAGTCCCATGCAGTGAATGTATTGAAATCGAGATCGGATATTTTCTTCCCGTTCTCAAAGTCCGGGTTGGCCTGAAGCGGGATCTGGTGGAGCAGTAATTTTTCTGCCCGATGAAAGTAATAGCAGACGTTCGAATGGTCGTCGATCTGAAAACCCAAATAGGGAAATCCTTCGAAATAAGGCCATAAATCAATCGTTCGATTTTTATAGGTTACGACAGTATTCATCCAATGATCCTCACCATATCAGCGTTTCAGGGTTAATGGAATGTCCAATCGGCGATTATTCATTCAGAGAGAATTGGATAGTAGAACCTTTGGCAAGTTTGAGACGATCCGTTTCACCAGCGGCTAATTCGAGAACATATTTCCCAAATCCTGTGCGATGGGGGATCTGTTCATCGGGAGTGTCTGGTTCGGCGATGGGCAGATTCTGAGCAATATACGTGATCCGAAAGTTTTCTCCGATCCAGATGATATCCAATGGGACGAATGTGTTTTTCATCCATATCTTATGATAATCTTCGGTTGGATAAATAAATAACATGCCCGTTCCAGGGGGTACAACATTCCGGTACATCAGGCCGATTTGTTTCTGCTTGTCGGTAATCACAACTTCTGCGGCGATCCTTGTTCCATCAGGCATCGTGACTGGCAGGATGGAAAGACCCCACTGGGCACGGTTGTCAGCCGGTCTGGGAATGGCGGGTAATCCGAATACAAAATAATCGATACTCCAGAATAAAAATGCCAGTAAGAATAATCCGGCTGCAACTATCAGATATCGCTGTTTTTGTGTCATAAACCTTCAAAGACCTCCAATATGGGCACCGGTAATGCTATAACATAGGAGATGTTGATTACTCAATGTGTTCATTCATTTTGTTAAAGGTTTCTGTCCGTGTGAATCGGTGTTCATCCTTGTTAAATCATTTTTTTACCCACGGATGATAACAGATGAACACTGATAAGTTAAGGGAAGAATGTTACGGACGTCATCGTGGTCATCAGGCATGGATCATGAGAAGCCTCAAAAGAAAATTGGTGTATCTTTTTCAGGAATAAAATGACTGGATTTGATCCGTGAGATTTGATGTTCGTTCGTGGTTGATCATTATTTTCCAGCCACGGAGGGATGCCGGCATATGGATGTCTTCAGTGTGCATTGATTTACTGGATGGAACGTGTTGTAATCCATTCTGAACGATTGACCAAGGAGGAAAAATGACTTTTCACCATACCCGATCGATCACGATGCTAATGTTGATTTTTGTGTGTGGGATATGCAGCGGTGTGTGCCAGGCATCTTATCCATGCCCGTATTCCGGTCCGACGGATGATCTCACGCTGCACTATCATGCAGCAGAATACACTCTGGATGTGATGGCAGTTTTCCCGGAAGGTGATACTCCCGGATATTTATCCGGAGTGGCTTCTTTACGTTGCATCAGCATGATCACGGGACTGGATACGATCCATCTCGACTTTTATCAGGATGACAATGCGGAGATTTTCGAGGTATCCGTAGATGGAATCGTGTCGGAATATCAGTTTGCTGCCAGTGAGATTCAGATCCCGATCACGCCTGCGCTGGCGGAGGGAGACTCGGTGCAGATTGATGTCGAGTATCGTGTCACCGGGAACGACCATTTCAAGTTCCTGCCGAATCCGCCCAGAACGCCGGAGTTCGGTTTCAATGCGATGGTTGAAAATTCCAGGTGGTTTCCATGCCTGCATGATCCCCGCGACAAAGCGCTCTACTCATTCCGTGTGACGGTGTCGAGTGATCGGGTCGTCGCGGCAAACGGAACACTGGAATCCGTGACCGATAATGGTGATGGAACAACGACCTATTTCTGGTCCGAACACACACTGATGGCTTCCTATCTGGCAACCATAAATATCGCCTCCTATACTAGTTTCGGTCACGAACATCGGGGAGTGCCGATCGTGTTCTACGTTTTGCCGGAAACCCTGGAAGATGCCCAGGTGGACTTTGAAAATGTGGATCATATTCTGGACTTCTATATTGATTCGTTTGGTCCATACCCCTTTGAAAAATTGGGTCTCGCACAGGTTCGCCTGGCGGGGGCGATGGAGAATCAGGACATGATCAGTTATGGATTGATCACCGGGGATAAAGAATATGAGGACACATTCGCTCACGAGATCAGCCACATGTACTGGGGAGACTCTGTGACGCTGACAACCTGCAAAGATGTCTGGCTCAATGAAGGTTTCGCCAGTTATTGTGAGCCGTTGTGGGAGGAATTTTTCTATTCACCGGAGGATTACCAGCGGGTTCTCATGACATTTAAAGACGAATATTTCCAGGAGGATGCGGTTCACCGGTATCCGATTTATAATCCGGATGACGTGTGGAGCGCTACTACGTATCAGAAAGGCGCATGGGTCCTTCATATGTTACGGCAGATCCTCGGAGATGATCGATTCTGGGTGGTGATGCAGGAGTATTATGACACTTATAAATTCGCTCATGCAACAACACCAGCTTTTCAAATGATCTGTGAGCGGCATTATAGCCAGCCATTGGACTGGTTTTTCCAGGAATGGATTTATGAGCAGGGGTATCCCGAATTTGAAGTGTCCAGCACCTATCAGCCGGGAGAATCTCCGAAGCTGATTGTCTGGGTGATCCAAACACAGGAAAATGCACCCGAGACGTTCAGGATGCCATCGAATATCAGATGGACCTACGCGGATTTGACCTCAGAAAGCGCTGAGATCCTGATCGATTCCCGGATCGAACGGTTTGAGTTTTCGGTATCGCAAGAACCAGCAAGTGTGGAATTGGATCCAGATTGGCGGATTCTGAAAAAAATGACGGTTACAGAACCCAGAAACACCAGTGTCACATTATGGATGCCGTCTGTTGCGTTAACACCCGGAGACCTGTGTGAATGTATGGTGACAGTGAACAATTATGAAAATGCCAACCTGAAGGAGTATCCATTGTTTGTTATTCTGGATATTTACAATCAGTATTTTTTCGCCCCATCATTCTCCTCTTACGACAATTACCTTCAGAGATATCCGGAGTTCCCACTCGGTTCGACAATGATTCCTGTGCTCCCATCGTTTGAGTGGCCGGGCGGAGTCGGCAGCGGCGGACCAGTGTATTGGTATGCCGGATTGACAAATCCAGGAATGACAGAACTTTTTGGAGACATGGATACACTGTCTTTTGTCTGGTCAGAATAGCAAATTGAATATCCACGTCAGGGTTGTTTGATGTGGGTTTTCTAGAGTGGGTTTCTATCCGGAAGCAAAGTCAGAAGTTCGTTCAGATTGGATATAACCGCTTCCGCTCCTTCCCAGGATATCTCGGGATATCGGGAATATCGGACGATGATGCAGGGTATGCCGGCTGATTTAGCTGCTCGGAGTCCTTTCACGGTATCTTCGATGACCAGACATTCAGCGGGTTTCACTCCCAGCCAGTTGACCGCTTTCAGAAAAATGTCCGGGAATGGTTTGGGTCGAAGGCCGGGTTCTGTGCCGATGATCGGGACCGGGATGTCTGTCAGGCCGACTCGTGATAAGATTCGTTGAATATGATCAGCGGGAGTATTGGAAGCGATCACCGTGGGGTAACCCCTTTTGGGTAATTCGATTAAGATAGAACGTGCTCCGGGCAGAAGTGGAATCGGGTGTTCGTCGATCAATTGACGGAAGTTGTCATTGGCTACTTTTTTGACACGGTTCAGATCCACTCCCGTTAATTGATAGCGGTGGACTTCGCCCTGAGCGCTTTCACCCAGCAAGGACCAGTGATAGTAATACTCCTCTTCGAGGATATCATGACCATAGAGCCGAAACGCTTCGCGATTGGCTTGATAATAGAGGGGTTCGGAATCTACGAGTGTTCCATCGAAATCCAGGAGTATTCCCTGGACATCACGGTGTTGTTTCATCGGATCGATCGATAAAACGGGCAAGCGTGTAGTGTTTTTTGCCGGAACGAAGAATCATGATCGTTTCAGATGCCAGATCGTCGAGAGTCATGACTCGGTTGACATCAGTGATTCGTTTGTTGTTGCAG
Source organism: uncultured bacterium (assembly GCA_964512995.1). Classification (GTDB taxonomy): domain Bacteria; phylum CSSED10-310; class CSSED10-310; order CSSED10-310; family CSSED10-310; genus CAZELM01. The sequence continues at coordinate 9,320 of CAZELM010000014.1, read as the reverse complement.
TAGACGCCACCTCCGGCGATCAACCGACGGGCTTCACTTTTCGTTTTAGTCATCTGGGTTTTGACCATGATATCAGCAAGTTGCAGACCATCGTGGAGTAGTTTTCTGGAAATGATGGTGGAGGGGATATCAGCAAAGATTTTGCCGAGTATCCTGTCATTGAATCCCTCGATCGGTTCATCTCCGAATAGAACTCGAGTCGCTCTTTCCGCGGATTCCACTCCCGGATTTCCATGCACGATACGGGTCATTTCGGTCGCCAATACCCGTTGTGCTTCACGTTTTTCAGGTTGCGTTTGAACGCATTTCTCCAATTCCCTGATATGATCTTCAGGAATTGAAGTGAAAAACAGGAGATCCCGAATGACATCCCGATCGTCAACTTGAAGGAAATACTGGTAGAACTCGAAAGGCTGAGTTCGATTTTCATCCAGCCACAACGCATTGCCTTCGGATTTGCCATATTTCTTCCCGGTGGATGACATCAGGAGAGGGAACGTAATGCCATAGAGCTGATCGCCACCCAGCCGGCGGCAAAGATCGATCCCCGCAGTGATGTTTCCCCACTGATCAGAGCCTCCGATCTGTACCTTGCATCCGTAGGTTTTCCATAGATGATAGAAATCATAGGCCTGTAATATCTGATATGAGAATTCGGTGTAACTGATTCCCTGATCACGAGTTTCCAGCCGTTTTTTAACAGACTCCTTTGCGATCATGGCATTGACCGAAAAATGTTTCCCCACATCTCTGAGAAAATCGAGGTAATGGAATTTTCCCAGCCAGTCATAATTATTTACAACAATCGCACTGGTATCGGAGTTATCGAAATCCAGGAAACGTTCCAGTTGTTTCCGGATGCCCATTTCATTCGTACGGATGGTATCGATCGATAAAAGCTGCCGTTCCAGGTCCTTGCCGCTGGGGTCTCCGACCATCCCGGTCGCTCCACCGACTACAGCAATGGGCCGATGTCCGGCTTTCTGAAAATGCATGAGTCCAAGGATCGGGATCAGATTTCCCAGATGCAGACTGCTGTCCGATGGATCAAACCCGGCATAACAGGAAACACGCTCCTCGGTAAGAACTTTCGAGATGGAAGGATCGCTGGTCTGGTGAATGAATCCACGAGAGCTGAGATGATCAACCAGGTTTGTCATGCGTTTTGTCTCCTATGTCTTTTTTCAAACCGGCCATTAGTGAAATCGTAATACACATATACTTATAGATTGATCGCTGTCAATTGAAAAAAAAGAATTCCGGGTTGCCATCCCGGTTTATCGATTCTGCATAACAGCGGCTATCAAAAAACGTGCATATCATGAGTTTGATTGCGTTCGCCATTCGGGATAGACTTTGGGAGTGATCAGATAACCAGCAGACTGCAATTGTCTGACAGTCTCCAGATGCTGAAATCCAACTTTACCGGCAAATAAAGCGTCTATCTCTGGTTGGGTGATGGATTCAAAAAATGATCTGACTTTATGCAATCCGGCCAGATACATGTAATCTTTGGTGTACGATCCAGCCTGGCTGGTATCAGCGATGCCGAGTTTAGCGCGTTGAGCGATATCAAATGCCATTTCAACATCGAAGTAATCCTTGATTGACAGATAGACATCCCAGAAGGATCCATTCAATGCCGCTTCGACTCCGATCACACGACCGGATATCCGGTATACGGTATCCGACAGAAGCACACCGCATTGTTCTTCGGCATATTCAGCCAGCCCTTCTTCAGTGTATTGATAGGCAGGTAATCCTCTGCCGAAAATTTTAAGCGGCTGAGCATATCCATTTTCTCCACGGAGCACATGAGTCCCGATTTCATGCACGATCATCATTTTCACAAGCGATTCATGGAACTTTACATCTTCCCGGATCCAGAACTCCCGGATCAGATTATCAACCGCTGCTTTGGCTCCCATTTCCGGTTTGACGACGACCTTCCAATCAAATCCATAGGTCACCATGGCTTTTCTGCATATGTCGGCCAATTCTTGAGCGTTGTAGACTTTTCCGGATCGTTGACCGGAATAAGCGTGTTGATCGACTGTCATGGTTTCCAGGTTTTGTCGGGCGATCTTGGTGATTCCTGTATCCGGTTTCCCATACACACGCAGGCTCATCGTTGTGACTTTTTCGCTGGTGTGAGTTTTGGCTGCAGCCGCCTCTTCCAGTCTCAATTGGATGGCATCGAAAAAAATGCGTTCCATGGGATCATCCAGATGGAGTTTTTCGGATAAGTCCCGGAGCTGGTTTTCGTTGATATTGGGCAGCGGATCGTATTCGAACATCGGATTGTATTTCCGCCCTTCGGCAACCGCTGCTTTAAATTTCATCAGTTCGTCGGCTCGATTGACCGGTGCTAGGTAATTATCAAGATCGATATCCGCTTGTAACTCAATAAATTGCTGATCTATTTCGCTCCAGAATGCAGACCGGATTGCCACCATTTGTGCCTCCCTTATCTAGTTCAAACTTTGTTATCAGGATTTCTGATCCATTCCGGAATATGAATGGAACAAACAGCAAAAATAATAGAAATACAATTCAATTTCAATAACTAGCCGATGTAAATTGATAATGGGGGAGTCCATGACTTGTATATGTGACAAGGAATTTTCCCTTCTGTATTAGGCCACCTGAATCGGCATAAATATTGCAGTATTGCTAACCGGTTTTTAGTGGGATCATCTGAGCAGCCGGGCGTTTGGACGTTGGTCTGTCGGGATAACCCCAATCGTACCTAATGACTTTGTTTAATTTATTATTTTTCAGGGGAGATGTTTTGGTATGGTCGTCGGGTATCCCTCTTTTTCGGATGCGGTATTTAGAATTTACCTGAGTGTAAGGAGTGTTAGTTTATGAAGGACTGGTGGAAAATCTGTTTTATTTTCATGTGGAGCATGAGTCTTTTTCTGTCGACAGTACGAGCGGATCAGGTCATCAAGGTTATCAAAACCGAGAATGGAGAGAGGCCCGTCAGTTTTACGGAGAATGTTCTTCCCCTCGATGAGATTCAGCGGTTTGAAACCTCCGGGATTGATCTGGCAGCCGTCCAGAGAGAAGACGATGTACGCTATGATGAGGGAATGGCTCCACGGTTTGCGATCCCGATAGAGTCGGACATCACGGTTTGGAACAGTGGAACATGGGAGACGCTTTCCCATGGAATGAGCTTGTGGCGGCTCATCATAACGAGCCCGGAAGCATCATCATTGAATTTTGGATTTGGGCGTTATCAGATGCCATCCGGTGGCAAACTTTTTATCTATAATGACGATAAAACAATGATCCGGGGTCCATTCACAGATTCAGACAATGAGCTTCATGGTGAGTTCTGGTCTCCGATTGTCCTGGGCGATACAACAGTTCTGGAACTTCTCATCCCGGAATCGTCGGTCCCCTATCTGGAATTTCGACTAACATCCATCAATCATGGATACAAAGAATTTTGGGTACCCGGCAAAGATAAATCCGGTTCCTGTAACGTGGACGTCATCTGTCCTGAAGGCGAGTCATGGCGGAATGAGATTCGGTCCGTCGGAGTCATTTCCACGGGGGGAAGTCTTTTCTGCAGTGGATTTCTGGTCAATAACGTCCGTCAGGACAATACTCCTTATTTCATGACCGCCTATCATTGCGGGATCACGGCTAGTAATGCAGCGAGTCTGGTTGTATATTGGAACTTTGAAACATCCACATGCGGTGGAACTCCAGATGGTGAGTTAGATCAATATCAGACCGGGTCATATTTCCGAGCGGGTCGGGCGGAATCGGATTTCACACTGGTTCAGCTAGATGATAATCCCAATCCAGCATTCAATGTCTATCTTGCGGGATGGGATTCACGTGAACATACCGTCAGCAGCGCAACCTGTATTCATCATCCGAATACGGACGAGAAACGGATCAGTTTCGAATACGCCACACTGACGACAACATCCTACTACGGGGATTCCAGTCCAGGTGACGGAACCCATTGGCGTGTCAGTGACTGGGATGTTGGAACGACAGAAGGAGGTTCATCCGGGTCGGGTTTGTGGGATCAGAATCATCGAATTATCGGTCAATTGCATGGTGGATATGCAGCCTGTGAGAACAATTTACCGGATTGGTATGGAAAATTTTCTATCTCGTGGAACACAGGATCCTCATCATCAACCCGGTTGAGGGATTGGCTGGATCCCGACAATACCGGCACCTTGTATGTGGATGGCAGGAATTACAGCACTGATCCGAATGTGAGTTTTCAGTCCGCCGGTATCCCCGTTCAGATATGCGGAGATGGGGATTCGGTTATTGAACCAGGAGAGGAATGGTCGGTTCCCATTACTTTGGTGAACAATGGCGGAGCAATCGCTCAATCCGTTCAGGGATCGTTTCAGATTGCTGCCGGTTTGTCGAATATTACGCTCTATACCCCGTCGCTTTCATTCGGGAATATCGCAATCGGTGGAACAGCCACCGCAAACATCGAATTTATGGTGGAGATGGACTTTACGCCTTGCGGCGGCCTCATTCAGTTCATTCTCACTCAGATCAACTGGACCGGAGGATCCAATACGACGGATTACACAGCTTTTTCAGCATATGTTGGCGGTCAGACGGGGATTGCATCCATTTTTTATGAAGATTTTGAGTCGGTTTCCAGGAGTTGGTCAGATTGGTCTGTTACAACGGGTCCTGGACCACACACGGCGGGTCAATGGCAGAGAGTGAATGCCGAAACACAGCGGCCTGCTGGAAGCTCCGGGTATTATGCTCTCACAGATTCGGATGCTGCTGGGATCGGTTCCACAACATCCACCATCCTGACATCTCCCGTAATCAACTGTGGAGCCATCACAACAGGACCTATCACGTTGGAATGTGATTTATATTTTAGATATTATACCCAGGGGGGCCAGGAACGCGGATATGTAGAGGTTTTCGATGGCAGTGCCTGGCAGACATTGGATGATTACCGGCAGACAACCAATGAACATCAGACATTCGTGGTGACATCGTATGCAGTAGGAAATGCCAATTTCCGTGTACGATTTTCATACCAGAATGCAGAATATGATTATTGGTTTGCAGTAGATAATGTCCGAGTTACAGCACCATCGACTTCCGTCTGTAATAATACGACGGATTGTGCGGGAGGGACTCCGACTTACACGCCGACTCGGACACCCACGCCAACCCTTACACCGACTCGAACCCCGACTATCACTAACACACCGACCCGAACTCCGACAGCGACCAATACACCGACACGGACTCCCACAATGACGAATACACCCACAAGAACCCCGACACCATCAATCACAGAAACACCAGGTCCCTCCACATCAACACCTACCAATACTCCCACATCGACTCCCACCCGGACGCCAACCAATACGCCAACAAGAACTCCGACAGCGACCAACACACCGACGCCTACTCTGAATCCACCCACATCAACACCGGCTACGCCATCACATACACCGACTGCTACTCCACCTTGCGGGATGACTGAATTGTATGTCCTTGAAAATGATTGTGATCTTGTGACGACAAATCTGAACGGATTATGTGATCCGGGGGCACAGGGAATGTATGTCGGTTCGTTCTGTCCGACGGACTGTGCTGTTTTGAACGACTGTCGGATTGGCTGGGTCTGGTCTGAGGAAAATACCGGATTCCATTGGCAATATTATATGACACCGATCCTCACTCTTGATTGTACAAAAGATGTGCTGTTTGATCTGTGTTACGGATTTGATGGTTGGAACACGAATCTGACAGCAGATTTTTTTGTATACTGGCGTTGTGCTGATACGGCTCCAACTTCCGATTGCAGCAACATGACAGACGATGGATTGTTGGGCGATTGGCAACTTGGATGGAGCGATGCCGGCACAGACTGGACCGGCGATTGTTCGAGCAGAAGTGTCATCGGGCAGACGATCGAACTCCCTTGCAGTTGTAACAGCATCGAGATGCTGATAGCAGTCAATTTTGATGCATATGGTGATGAATTAGGAATTGGCGATTTCCGTGTTTATTATGATTCCTGTTCAGCGCAGTGTTCCTCTGGGCAACGGGACTGTCCAATAGCAACATATACTCCCACTCCAACACCGACCCGGACCCCAACAAGTACACCGACCCGAACTCCGACCTCTACACCAACCCGTACCCCCACGAATACAGCGACGATGGCACCAACCAATACACCTGTTCCACCTTCTTCAACCCCAACACCGATTATACCGACTTCCACACCAGAATTTGTTTCTCCGACTCCAACTCCCATTTGTATTCATAATGGAGATGTCAATGGCGATGGAATGGTATCCGCTTCTGATGCTCAATCCGCATTCATGATTGCATTGTCATTGATGACTCCGACCGAAGAAGAACGTTGCCGATCGGATTGTAATGGAGATAGCCTGACGAGTGCGGGTGATGCACAGCAGATCTTCTATGCCGCTCTCGGTCAGGGTTCCTGTATAGAGCCTTTGAAGGTTCAGGCGAAATCTGTTGCTGAGATTGATGCCCGAAATAAAATATGGATTGAAGAATCGATATCTGACGATGAGGCATGCTACGAGATCAACATCATGATATCCAATTATACAATTGAAATTGATGCTTTCACAGTAAGACTGGAGTTATCGGTGAGAAACCTTGAACTGATTTCGTGTGTCGAGGGAGATCTCGATCCGGGTTGGATAATGTTTGACTGTCATCCTTATTCTCAGGATGAAACGGCTGAAGGTCAAAATATCATTACGATTGCTGGATTTGGAGTAGATAATAGTATTCCAGGCGGAGGAGAAGGAACCCTGTGCAAATTGTCATTTATCAACCGGGATCATTTCGGAATTCAATCCGATAAGGCGAAAATCGTGGATCTACACGATGATCTGAAGGAGTTTTTCATCGTCCAATAATAAGTATTTCAAACGATTTATTGGCTTGCTCTGAAGAAACCTCCCCCATCATTCTCGTTCACGTAAATTTTTATTTCCAGGAAAAATACGGAACAGCTATAGAAAATGATGGGGGAATGCTATTTTCCATAATCTTTTTATCGTATCGCCTTTTTTGCTGTTGAGTTTTTCAAAAGTGACTTGAACATATATCTGTCTGAGCCAGTTTCTATAAATGGATCTGATTTTCGAGTCTTTTTGTGTGATATATTGGAGATATATTTAAAGTTTTTTCAAAAATAGTCGATAATTCGATTGTCTTAGATTAATATAATAGAAGGAGCCATTAGAATTCATACATGTGCGAGGAAAATATTGATTAATTTCAATATTTAAACTGGTTGATATGAGACTCAACGTAAACGGTGATAGATTAATAGCTTGCGAGTGAAAACAGTTTGACATTGAAAGATCATCAAATGTATACGGAACCTGAACGATGGAATGACTCCACAAGAAATATTGGTAATTGCCTTCTCGAAACGCATACTGTTATTGACGGTTTGAGGTATAAAATAGAAATATATATTTTCTGGCATTTAATTTATAGAATCAGGAATTTAATGCAAAGAGGTCAGATAGGCGGAGGTGTTAGGGCTGTGAAACGTAATCATATCGTGATGATAGGCTTTTTATTGGTATTGGGTGGCATGATTTCTCAAGTATCGGCGATCAATGTCGATCCTAAATTGAATTGGTTAACCTGGAATTTATCTGAGAGTGGTACAAAGGGAATCGACCGTTTGTGGATTGAAAACACTTCGGGATGCTCAGGGGATCAAATTGTAATGGAAGTAATGCTTTCCAATGAAGACACGCCCGTTGATGCTTTTTTGATGTACATCGAATATGATACAAATGTCCTTGCGTTTGTTGATTGTGACGTTGGTGAGCTTGATCCCGGATGGATCAGTTTCGATTGCAGTGAACCATCACCAGGTCGAATTGTGACGGCAGGATTCGCGGCCTTTTCTGTGATTCCGGCCGGAAGCTATGGTTCCTTTATCCGTATGACCTTTGATGTGACATGCGCGGGATGTGGTGACGGTGATAGCTCAGAAATAAGAATTTCGGGCGTAGAGGATGATCTCCGCGGGTTTCAACTCGCTAATGGATTTTTTACTTATCAATGTTCGCCAACTCCTACACCGACTGCCACTCCAACACCTGCACCGGATAGGATCTGGATCGACCATCATTCTGGATGTAATGGAGAATCTATCGTTGTCGATATCATGATTGAGAATCCTCAGACAGTGGTCGACGCGTTCACAACGTATCTTGGTTTTGATGAAACAATGTTACGATTTCTTTCTTGTGAAACGGGAGATCTCGATCCGGGATGGTTGTTTTTTAACTGCAATGCTTATGCCCCAGGCGAAGTAATCATAGGCGGTGTAGCGCTCCCTCCAGCGAATATCCCATCCGGAAGCATTGGAGTATTGGCCAGACTTACTTTTGAAGTAGATTGCATGACGTGTGTCAATGGTGATGCTTCTATACTTGAGTTTGCGGGATTATATGATGACCTGGCATCGTTCATTGGACTCGATGGGGTGTTCACTTATCTGTGCAGCGATACACCAACGCCCACTCCAACAGAAACCCCTATTCCTACTGATACACCGACGGCAACACCAACCGATACACCGACATCGACACCCACAAACACACCAACTTATACACCAACCCCTCTTCCACCAACTTTTACCCCGACTCCATTGCCCCCGACCTATACGCCAACACCAACCAGGACGCCGACCAATACCCCAACACCCACTCCGACAATGACACCTACAGCGACATCGACGCCCACTCAAACACCGACGAGTACACCCACGGAGACACCAACGAACACCCCGACGATGACACCTACAGGGACGCCTACCCTAACGAACACCCCTACAGCCACGCCGACCGACACTCCGACTCCCACGGCAACACCGACCGAAACGCCAACATCAACGAATACTCCCACATCAACACCGACCGATACGCCAACTCCAACAAACACACCTACATTGACACCGACAAATACTCCGACCTATACACCAACACCAATACCACCGACATTTACGCCGACACCATTACCTCCGACTTATACACCGACGCCCACTCAAACACCGACGAGTACACCCACGGAGACACCAACGAACACCCCGACGATGACACCTACAGGGACGCCTACCCTAACGAACACCCCTACAGCCACGCCGACCGACACTCCGACTCCCACGGCAACACCGACCGAAACGCCAACATCAACGAATACTCCCACATCAACACCGACCGATACGCCAACTCCAACAAACACACCTACATTGACACCGACAAATACTCCGACCTATACAC
>CAZELM010000013.1:63488-93381 GCA_964512995.1 uncultured bacterium | reverse complement strand
CATTACATTACACCACGACGGGCATCACATGCGATGCAATGGTCATTACATTACATGCGACGAGTATTACATGTGCCGTAACCAGCATTACATTACACCACGACGGGCATCACATGCGATGCAATGGTCATTACATTACACGCAATGAACATTACGCACGCAGAAGCGGTCTTACTTACACCATGAGCAACCGTAACAGACTCCGTTACGACCTCACTTCCGTGAGAGCAGACAGGATCGCTGCTGATGGAATAATCATAAAAATAGCTGTAAAAAGTTCCATTTCTATCTTGAACCCCCCGAACACACAGATTACCCACAATGAAGGTTCAGGTGAGTCAAAAATTGCGATTCATGACAGGAATTATGAAGCCGAATCGGCAACTATTACCACCGGTCAATACGTTTAGACTGAACCGATCCGATTATTGCTCCAAGTAACACAATCAGAATAATAATCCCGGCAGGTCCAGCCGCGGGAATGGCAGGAATGGGTGATGGTGTATTGGTGACGGATGCGGCAGGCGTCACACTGGGTGTTGCTGTTTCGGTATCTGAGGGAGTTGGTGTCTGTGTGAATGGCGTGGTTGGTGAAGGCGTTGGCGTGTCAGATGGTGCTGTTGTCGGTGTATCGGAAGGTTCCGGAGTATCGGTTGGGATCGACGTCGCCGTGTTGGTCATCGTTGGAGTGGGCGTATCAGTTGGATTGGGTGTAGGCGTATCCGAAGGGATTGGTGTCATTGTGTCTGTTGGGGTTTGTGTCGGGGTATTACTGGGAGTATTCGTGGGAGTATCCGTGGGCGTTTCAGTGGGTGTCTCGGTTGGTGTTTGAGTTGGTGTGTTGGTTGGAGTTAGTGTCGGGGTATCCGTTGGAGTTTGTGTCGGGGTATGAGTCGGTGTGGGTGTATTCGTGGATGTGGGAACAGGAGTAGGTGTTGCGTAATCCGCTCTGAATATATCCCAATCTCCATCCAGTTCCATCCAGGCAATTCGGTTCCCGCTGATCCCCGGACTACTGACTCGGCCAGTACTGCTCGTGAGTTGTGCCGTAATACCCCCTTCGTATACCATAACCGCAGAATAACTGGTGCCGGCAAACGTTCTCATCCAAACAATACGCGATCCGCTGATTTGTGGAGACGCATCTTCGTCGGTATTCACGGTCAGTTGAGAAATGGCAGAGCCATTATAGGAAAAGATCTCATAATCGGTTCCACCGTCACTGCCTCCTCTTCCTGCCCACACTGCGGTATTACCGCTGATAGCAACGCCATATTCGTCTACGGTATTGTTTGTTAAACGGATGGTGGATGATCCATTGTGGTATACCACTTCCCGGTCACTTCCTTCATAGAGAGCAAGCCAGACCGCATAATTTCCGCTGATCGCCAGTCCTGCAGTTGTGGGAGTATCACCCGCACTGGAAATCGTTTGGATTGCTCCGGTATACTTTCGTACGTAATTGTAAGAACCTCCACCATATGTTTCCAAAGCAAACCAAATGATGGTGCTTCCGCTGATCTGATTCCATGTGTCCGGAAATGTATTTGACGTAATTCGGGTCCCGTTCAGCAGAATTTCCCATTGTGAACCACCATAATCCTTTTCCCAGGAGATGTTTGCACCGCTGATTCGGGGGATTTGATCAGCAGAACTATCATTGGTCAACTGGGTGGTCGATCCATTCTGCCAGCGATACACTTCCCAATCCCCATCCCATGCCGTGTAAACAACGGTATTACCGTCAAAATGATACCATTGTGTCTGACCGGAATACACAGTCTGGACCGTTGTTCCATCCGAAAAGTAGATGATTCGATTATTATAATCTCTGAACAGAAGGTTTCCTCCGTTCACTCCGACCATCAATCCACTGTCGTCGTGTGTATTGTCTGTCACCCGGGTGGTCACCCAGTCTGCAAATCCGGGTGAAACGCTCAATCCGATCAACATAAAGAAAAAGGATAAAGCAAAATAGATGCCGCTTTTTTTAAATCGCCACAAGTCATTGATACGAAATTTTGGCAAACAGTCCGGATTCAAAAAACAATGTTTACTACTTGTTTTTAATTTCCATTCTTTATCATGTTGATGAACGACCTTTTCCATAACCGATTCCCTCTTGCCCTGATAATCATATTCAAAACGTCGTTTTATTTACTGGATGTTAGTCTATTCGTAGATTTTTTTTTGTCAATGATCAAAATACTTCTCAACCGATCTTCCAATACAGCATTTTCACACTCTCACATTGATATATTCGGCCGAAAGGATGAATGAGACACTGGGAGCCATTGAATATTAAAAAGATTGAATGGATGATCGATCCATTTTATACTTGCTCTGAATGGCATGTGAATTTTTTTGGACAACTCATCTGCGAGAGAATCAATCCATGACTGAACAATCGAAAGGAATCCAGTTACATCGAGTCTCCAAACGATATGGATCACAGACGATTCTGAAAGACGTCGACCTTGAAATCGATCCTGGAGAACTGATCGTTATCCTTGGACCATCCGGTTCTGGGAAGTCCGTGTTAATGCGGATCCTGCTTGGACTTGAAAAACCGGATGAAGGTGAAGTATTCATTGATAAAATCAACATCTATGATTCATTGTCAGCACAAATAAATCCACCAAAATTTGGAGTGGTCTTTCAGGGAGGCACACTTTTTCCTGACATGACCGTTCAGGATAATGTACGATTCCCTTTGATGATCCATGGAGAACCGGACGATGGCCGTACGGAGCAGGTCTTAGAGGATGTCATGTATGACCTCAACCAGATAAATCGATTTCCACATCATTTAAGTGGTGGCATGAAACAACGGGTGGCCTTAGCTCGAGCGCTGGTTACTCAACCCGGATTCTTATTCTTTGATGAACCAACAGTGGGTTTGGATCCATCAACATCTGACACGATATGCCGATTGATCCGTAGCAAACATGAACAAACCGACGCGACAACGATAATGATCACTCATGACATCCGATGTTCCGCAATGGTTGCAGATCGAATTTATTATTTGGACCAGTCGAGTTATGGTGTACGAATATTACTCGACCGGGATGAGTTGTCCCGTATGCGTCAAAACCTTCCGCTGGAATCAATTGAAGCTCTGATCCGGTCAAAAATGCCAGTGGAGCCCAGGATCAGCCACACGATAACCCATGAAATCACATCCATGAAACGGTTCTGGCAGGATGATATTTTCAATATTGGGAGCGCGATAGTCTGTATTTTCACTGCCATGAGACGTATTCGTTTCAGGTCTGACTCATCCGGTTTTCTGCAGCGATTGACGGAGATGATCTTCCCGTCTATCCCGATTATAACTATTTCTGGTTTTCTGATCGGATTGGCATTGCTCCTCTCAACATTCAGTGCACTTCTGGTGTACGGCCAGGAAAACAATGCACCGGAAATATTGGGAACTGCGATTGTGCTGGAAATCGGACCACTTCTTGCCGGACTGCTTCTGGCAGGCAGATTGGGCTCAAGCATTACTGCGGAATTTGGACTGAAGACAGAAGGGCATGATTTTGATGCGATGAAGACAATGGGAGCAGATGTAGATAAGCTGTTCTTTACTCCGCTTTTCTGTGCAACGATGATTGCTTTTCCGATCCTTTTGGGAATGATGGATACTGCAGGATATCTGGGAGGTCTGTTCGGGTTCACCATGATAAAAAACAGATCCGACACAATCTTTTATACCGGTTTCTGCCAATCATTGCATCTTTATGATGCATTATTCACTGGCCTCAAGGGGTTGGCTTTTGGTTTCATCATTCTTTCGATTTCTTATCAAAATGGGCTGGATGTTCGATTCCCGGAGCGTTCGATAGGGAAACAGGTGACTAAAACTGTGGTCAATGCTTCTCTGATGATTATTGCAGGGAACTTCCTGATCATGAGAATATATGACTGGTTATTTTAAGAGGAGAAAAACAAATGAGTCGATCAAGTTCAATGCCTGTGATTATTACAATCGGCCTGATTGTTGTATTTGCAGGCGCGATACTATTTTTTATTTACCGTCCCACATTCCATGTGATCGTCACGGTCACTGATATGGATAAGATCAGTGTCGGTGATCAGCTTTACATGAATGGCACTTCCATCGGGGAAGTGACCAAAGCGGAACTCGCATCTCCCAACAATGGGAAAATTACGGTTATCATCACGGATAAATATAAGGACTTCCTGAATGATACATCCGTGTTTACGATCACAAGCGATCGAATCATTACCGGAAGGAAATGCCTCCAATGCAAAAATTGCTCCGAAAAAGGGGCGAAAATCGAATCCGGTCATGTCTTCACAGGATACCCCAGATGGCATTATGAAGTAGCCTGCCTGGGACAAAAGATGACGGATTTTTGGGATGAAAATCTGAAGGATCTGGTGTTGGACTCGATTGAAACAACCGGAAAAATGTCCCAGGACGCAATCAAGAAACTGAACGACCTGAAAAACGAACACTGGAATGATTTTCAGACGATGCTGGAACAACTGAAGCAGGAGGTTGATCAAATGACTCCAGAATTGCAGAAACAGTTCGAGGAGTTACTGAAAAAGGAAGTTCCACCGGCAGAACAGGACAACGGATCCACCTGATCCTGTTTTCGTTCCATTGTACCGATTTTCCAGAATTGACCGATGAAATTCTCTTTGACAGTCTCAATGCTGAAACTTGATGAGGTAAGCAGCCAATAATTCCAATAGTGATCTTGTCTCAGCTAACGTGGATTCATCTGGCTTTGTCTTGATCCTCTCTGGTTTCGCTTTATTCAATATATCTCGGATCGCCAATACCAGACTCTCTTTGCAGGATTCAGCCTTATCTGAAACAGCGCTATTTAGAAGCGATTGCAGGCGCTCGATCAATGCTGTTTTTCGATCCAGATTTCCGAGAATTTCTGACGGCAATGGATGGACCTCATTCACATGATCGACGATCATGGCCAGATTGTTGGTAAGTGTAACCAGGAGATGCAGTTCAGGCAGATGAAACGAATTCAGTGATGATAATGATAACTCGCTGTGAGCAGCTTCAAGTTCATCCAGAAACAGGATGAATTTTTCGGCTGTCAAGGCCAGAGCGGGGTTGATATCGCTGATATCGGAGCGAACTGTTGCGCTGATCGTCCGAATGAATACTTCGGCAGGGAGAAAAAAGTCGGGATATCTCGATGTGAACAACAGGCACTGCTGAAGTTGCTCTTCGAGTTCCGGATCAGGATGTCCCAGCTCGGACATTGATTGAATGACCAACTCCAGCTCATCCAGATCCGAAAGAAATCCACGAATGGCATATACTTCATTTTCGTAGTCTGGATAATCACCGGACAGGTATCGTTCCCGATAGTGCTGAACCTGCCGAAGCCATGCTATTGGATTCGGGAGACGTGCGGCGGATCGGCACAGAATATCGGGATATTCCTCGATAATCGCCTTCAATTGAGTCATCTGTTCCTGATGCGGAGTGAGAAGATCCGGATGGTATCTTTTCATTCGGCTCCATCCTGACAGGATATCATAGGCTGACTCCGGATCACCTGGAATTTTCTTCCAGAAAGCCATACTATCAGAGCATAGATTGATATAGTGGGTAACAAGTTCTTCGACGTCGATGGGTTCGATTTTATGTTTATACAGATATTCCCTGCAATACAGGCTTTTTGTTTTCAGATTCATCCAGGTCTCCTTTCCGCACTGCGTGATCTCCGGAAATTCATCCAATCATGATAGCTCCATTTACTGGGCTCCAATAATTTTTCCTTCATGATCCAATAATCATTCCCATTCCGGTTGCTGAACCCTTTGAGGGATTCATCACAATTTTCCAGAGTGTCCACCCAAGTGGTATTCTCTGCCTTATGACTTCGTACAAAGCGAAGGGATTTCATAAAGATATAGCGAAAAATCTGTTCGTCCTGTTTCATTCTGTGAATTCGCTTTTTCTGTTCCTCTTGTTTCCGGGTTATCCGATAAGGCCGGCCGGATCGCATTTCGGAGGAGTCATACATTGTGAATACGGAAGAATCTCGGGGAAGTGGCTTTTTTTGTCGTTCTTCGAACGTCGGATAGGTCGTGCTGACCGATCGGGGGTCTCCACTGAGGCCAAGAAAGGCTGTTATCACGGCGTTTTCAAAGATATTAATGATAAAAATAATCCCTGATGTTCCCATACATATCCGATATTGTCCATCACGAGTGACCGCATGCCATTGGAGTTGGTGGGCATCCAGGGCATCCAAATCAATCTCATTACGATAGTAGGAATAAAGATCCCGGCAAGATTCCCCTTCCGTTCTCCAGATTTTTTTTGCATATTGGAAGCATTTCGTTGGATTTTCAACATCAATCACGTCATTAATGGCTGGGTTCAATAAACGCCATTTATGGCTCTCGGGACGGCTCAACAGGTGATCACAAATATGTGAAGCGGCTTTGAACCAGTCCACAAAAAACAAACATTTCCGAGTTGGATCGCTGGGATCATGGATATAGTCGAGTTGAAGCGGCATCACACCTACTCCGAGGATGGTTATGTCGGAAACTCTTTCTTTCGCGGAAACCATATCGCGAACAGATCGTTCCAGCAAGTCTGCCCAAGTTCATCCCGTACTGTTGTTTTACATCGAACAATCCATTGATACCAACGATTTGCGCAGAAAGTCTGCTGTTCATCAACTGGCAAAACCGACTGGAGGATCTGCTGCAGTTCTCGAAACAAGTCGATCCGGACATTGGATGAGATCAAGAGAGTCAACTCATTCCAGATGGTCTGGATCGTCGGCCAACCAGGCTTGAAGGTCGAATTTTTATCTTCCGAAGTCCAAGGCTGAAGCCATTCAATCAACTCAGACAGCGGCTTATCTATATGATATTGATGTTCGAGGAAGGATCGCATGACCCGTTCTGTAATCCCCAGTCTGATCCGAAACAATAACACTGCAAACGAGTTCACTCCTTTCACGTTTGTCATTACGGTGCGAAGCTTATCCATTTCCTGGTTCAGCCGAAGGATCAATATCCTGATATCATCAATGAACTTGATTGAACTGATCGGGTAGGTGATCTGCCGGGAATCGCTATTCAATGTGGAGATTGCAGAATATTTATCATCAATATTCCTCCCCCGCGCGATGTCCCGGGCATGGTTAAGAAACACTGTTTGATAAAAATGGAGCTTCGCCTGATAGGATTGAATATGACGAGATTCATTTTCATATTTACTGATTAGATCCTGAACGATTTGATCTACTCGACAGTGCTGCAACATTTTCCAATGGACGAAGAGGCCGGATCCAAATCGTAACAAATCCACTTTCATTTTTCTGATTTCATCAACATCTACCACAATTCTCTTCACCTCATCTGCTAAAGGGTTCTCATTCAAAGGTAACATTTCAAATCACACTAGTCATTCCCATGGGTATTATCCAATTAGTGGAAACCGTTTGGCAAGCGGGATATTCAATTTCCAGACAGATGAAACCAGAAGCCGTAAAATAACATGCGATGTCTTTAAATTCAGCAACAAAAACCGAAAGCCGTTCCGTATAGATAGTATGTCGTATTAAACTTCATGAATAATTGAGGAAAGGATAGAATTTTGATATTGTAGTGACTGGAGAGTATGATGCATGGCAAGAATTCCACTGGAAACAATGAATAAAATTAAAAGTCATTTATATGCGGGTCAAGTCTCTCCTGTTTTCAAAATCGTCCGGGACTTTACGATTGACAAAAACGCGGACATTCCCAGTCTTCCGAAAACTATTTTCGCCACAATGAACCGAGATCCGGATGTTGTAAAGGGCTTTACATTGGGGCTTGCTGACGCGTCTTCAGATGTTCGGCTGTTCTGCCGAAAATTTGTGCGTTATCTTGAGAATCCAGCAGCGGATATCCTCCTGGGCTTGGTTATCGAGACGATCGATCCCTTCCGTCCCATTCCAGAGTATGGCACCGGATTATTAGGCAGCTTCAATGGATATGCCAGTCCCGTTGCTGCAATTATCCTCTCGGAAGAATTGCTGACAGCCAGAACGGATCAATCCATTTTTTATTCAGAAGCCGAAAAATATGTGCGTGATGTCATTTTAGACATCGTATCAACATTAGGGAAAATCAGTTTCACACATCTGGTGATCTTGATGGAGTATGCGTATTCTTTGGAACGGAATTCAGATGATATGGAGGCGTTGCCAAAACGCCCATGGTCTCCGATAACCCAAGACAAACGCCTGCGGAAACCGAGCATGTTTTTCAATGATGATGTCCTTCATTTCATTCCCAAGCCCTTCAATCAGATGTTTCGCAAAGCAACACAATCATTTCTGGCAGTACTCTGCCATTGGGCACGGGGAGAATTGGTGGTAAAAACGAACCGGGATGAAACTCCCTTGATGCAGGCCATCAAAGATCGATTCAATCAATCCGGAGATACTCATACCCGCGTTGCCATTCGGAAATGCCGATCTTTTTCAGCCAAAATGCTGAAAATACTCCCTCGTCAGTATCGACATCCGCTTTATCTTGCTTTGACTGAAGGTATTGAAAAACTCCCGGAAGACATTCCGACAGAAATCCGTGACAACGTTAACTGGTATCAGAACAAGAATCTCCTCGAGAAATAAATCCAAATGTGAATCTGTCAGAAACATCTGCCACGCTCGCAGTTTTACGACCATGGAAAATCCGTTCGACAAAGTGATCACAGACAAGTTGTATGAGCTTTAGAGGCAGGTCAGAGTTTAACCGCTTGAGTGGCGATATATGTATCCATATACCGAGCCAGCACATCGTCCGTAACATGCTGAACTCTGTCTTCATAAAACCCGGTAATGACAAATCCAGCATCGAGTTGACCTGAAATCTGTAATTCTAAAGTGTGCCCGAACTCCAATGGGTCACCCACGTCCATATGTTGCTGAAGTTCCTCATCAGTCAGAGCTGTGAGATCTGAATACGGGAGGGGGTGTTTGACCTCGAGAATTCCCATATCCATAAAACTCTGATCAAAAATATACACGACCGGATTGACAAATCCCGATATGAGCCTTCCGCCATGCCGTAAAACTCGAAATGCTTCACGCCAGACCGGACGAATATCCGGGATAAAGCAATTGGAGATCGGATGGACAATCAGATCGAAGGATTCATTTTCAAATACGGAGAGATCGGTCATACTCCCCTGGACAATACGGATCGATAACGTATTTTCTTTTGCCACTTTTTGATCTTGCAGGAGTTGCTTTGAGGAGTTGTCAAAAACTGTCACTTCTGCACCAGCGGCAGACAAAATTGGGCCTTGCTGTCCGCCACCGGAAGCGAGACAAAGAACGGATGTCTGCTTCAGTTCCGGAAACCAGCTCTTAGGGACAGGTTTCGATGGTGTCAGAAAAATGTTCCATTCACCCCTTCGTGCAGCTTCCACAGCTTCATTCGTTACAGGAATAGTCCATTCATTCCCACGATCAACTTCGCGGTTCCATGCCTTGCGGTTGTAATCGACGATATTCATATTACTCCCCCTTATAAAATCTAATGCCAGACACCGCAGTTCATTTCTTTGAACATTTTCCACATCTGAATCAGCCTCCTGAAGTAACTCGCTGACATCTACCTGATCCCATGCATTATTAATGCCATAGATGTCTGAAAAAATATCGGATTGATCGAGCAGCTCGTGGAGAAAATACAAACATATACAGATCAATCGCATTGTGCTTCATGGTGATGGCATCGTTGTCTTTCATGGAGATGAAATCGACCATATTCACAAAAGTGATCGTGTTGTCTAAACAGTGACACTGTTATATAAAATGGAGTTGTTCCTGAGCATGTCCTCAGATGTTGTAACCATCTGGGGACACGAAGGGAGATCTAACTCACATGCAGTTCACAAATTTTTCGAAAGTGATATCCATAAATCGCCAACCGGATCGCTAACGGAAAAGCGCGAGGACGGCATATCAGTGTCCAGACAAATAATTTCCAGTAATCAAATCGCTCTCTTCCAAGAATACCCAATCGAAAGACCGAACGCATAAAAGCAAATGCATTCTCCATGGCATATGAAAAATTGATCGGAACCGTAATCTGAGGCAACTGATACTCCCTCAAAAACGTTCGAATACGTTTGTAGTATGCTTTGGGAGTATACAATCCATGCAGAACGCTTTTATATCCTTTCTGTAAAACATCCGCATTCATAATCGGAACAATGTTGGTTGTGCCATCGACATTGTCGCCCGACATCTGATGTTGAACGCGGCCAGCGAGACTCATCCGTTCGTAAAGTTTTGTTCCTATTGGTGCCTGAAGCAAACCAACCATCGCTGTCACAATGCCACTCTTCTGAATGAAATCCACCAGCCGTTGAAAAGTCAGAAATGTGTCATTATCGAATCCGACAATGAAGCCGGCCTGCACCTGGATACCCATCCGCTGGATCCGTTTTACATCTTCCACCAGATCCCGATGCAGATTCTGTTTTTTGCTGCATTCGGCGAGGCTGGTCTCATCGGGTGTTTCAATCCCGATGAAAACCGCATCAAAACCGACCTGAACCATCATTTTCATGAGTTCTTCATCATCGACCAGGTCGATCGAGACCTCGGTGCTGAATGGCATCCCGACTCGACTCTTTCGCCATTCAATCAATGCCGGCAGCAACTCATTTTTTAAATGTTTTCGATTTCCGATCAGGTTGTCATCAACGAAAAACACGCTCCCCCGCCATCCGATCTGGTACAGACTATCCAGTTCTGCGGTAATCTGTTTTGCGCTTTTCGTTCTCGGGCGATGGCCAAACAATGATGTGACATTACAAAATTCACAACTGAATGGGCAGCCCCGGGAATATTGGATCGACATCGAGGCGTATCCCTTTATATTGAGCAACTCCCATAACGGGATTGGAGTATCCTGGATATCCGCGAATTCAGTTGTCCGGTAGATGCGTCTTGCCTGACCTTTTTTCAGGTCATCGAGAAATTCCGGTAACACAACTTCCGCTTCTCCTAAAACAAGATAATCAACCGCATCAAACAGATCCGGTTCAGTGATAAATAAAGGACCCCCAGCAACAATTCTGATACCATGTTCTTTGCAACGTGTGATGATCTGAAGAGCAGAATCTCTCTGGACCGTCATCCCACTGATGAAAACCATATCCGCCCATGTCAGATCATCTTTCGTCAATCGTGAAACATTCACGTCAACGAGCCGTTTGTTCCATTCTTTTGGAAGCAATGCAGCAACGGTCAGCAATCCCAGTGGTGGATAGGAGGCTTTTTTCCGGATAAAACGAAGCGCATGCTTGAAACTCCAAAACGTATCCGGAAACTCAGGGTATATCAATAATACATTCACTCATCTACCTCCCGCTCTTTTATTATATTAAATTGAGCTGCTTTTCCTGTTTAAGTCCACAGAAATATAGATTCATCTCGAAAAGAGACTGCTTGATGGTTCCATTGTGAGTCGCTTACAACAAGGTTACCTTATCGTCATTGTCATTGGTCGTCTCAAAAACGGTTCCTTGTTATTATCAAATCAGCAATTCCCATCGGGGAACAGCCCCATCTCTCTGGCAGCAGATTGAACCAGTAACCGTGTGATGTTACTGTCAAAGCAAAACAGACTTACCATACGGGAATTTTTTTCCCGATGCAACCATAACCCGAGTAGGAATTTGTATGTGTGCGATCGGGTTGATCATTCATCCACTATTGTGACTCCTTATTCAGGCGTTGTCAAAAGAATGAATAAGACCATTCCCAAAGCACTCTCGAGCAGTATTGCAAGGAGTGTTCAGACTCTTCCATGATGTTGAACTGATCGATTCAAAAAACCTGGTATGAAAGAATTAGCCGCATTCTATAAAAATGCCACCAGATCCGGACGATTCATCAACAACGATCCTTCATGATCTGTCTGAAATGCTAACCTGATACTTATAGTCGATCACCTGCGTTTCCAGATTAAAAGACTGCCGAATATGGCCAAACACACGATGAGTCCCACGGTTGACATGGCAGGCATCGAGATTCCATAAATCGCCAGAACACCATTCTCATCATCTGTGCATATGTGAAATATTTCACAAGAAGCCATATATGGCCTCATTGCCGGACAATTTGGTGGAATTGGATCCTCATGATTTAGTCCCAGTGCATGTCCCATCTCGTGTAAACAGGTGGATCGGAGGTCGAAATAATTGAGAGGACAGGTTCCGATACCGTTCCACCACCGTTCAGCAACATCAAACCGGATATCTGCATCCAGAATGTCTGAACCCCAATAATAAAATATGGTCTGAGCTAACGTGCCATACATTCCATCGATTGAACTCCAATACATAATATTTGTGTTATCCATGAAAGATTCATGTAAACTGGTCGTTCCGATATAATTGAAGTTGAAGGATGCCGGGGTATCATTCCATTCGGTCGCTGCTCCATTAAAGATTAATACCGAGTTAATACCCCCTGGAGCACCGTTGCCATTAATAAGATAATCCATATGATGGGATGTCCACGATGAACCGAATAAGTCATAAGCCAAGGATGGAGATCCAGTCATTAGCAGTACTATCACCAAGCAAAACCATGTTGTGTGTGTTTTCATCGTCCGAGTCTCCTTAAAACCTCAGTGATCCGATCCGCGAATTCGTTCTCACTCATTCCGTGTTCTAAAACCCATCCATCTTTGATGGTACATTTCCCCTGAAATTCTCCGACTACGGGGTAAACTGGATCATTTCTGAGGAAAAGGATGAGATCTTCACCCAGCGTGATTTTGGGTCGGTCTGAATAACTCATGCCCAAACCATCTTCCAGTTCTCCCCCAAGAAGCCGAATCGTCATCGTGCGTGAGGGTGTGCCTAAAAATGTTCCTTCAACAGATATCGTGTATTCCGTGTATATCTTCTGATCTTCCATGAAACTTGAAGCCGTCAAGATTTTGCCTTTGATAATGGTATCCGATTGCCTGGCCAGATCCTCCAGTGACATCGGGACCATTAACGCGTTGGCTGGCAATACTGGCCATACGATCCCGATACCGGCCATGACCACAAGTGTGATGATGCAAGACGGTCGTAACAGATGCATGATATTCCTCCCTGTTGTTATTGGTTCCATTCCCAATTCGTTTATTGACTTTTCTTTCGAGTGATATTGTGATCCCTGTTTGAAACGATCGATCCAAATCAACTCGAAAAGACTGATGTTGTGTGCCAATTAAAATGAATGGGTTAACGTTCCCACATTTTCATTATGAATAGTATTTTATCGTCATGCAAATAAAATTGTTCTTTTGCTTATTACATCACGTGATGTAAATCGATGCATGAAAAGGGAGCAATCATGATATCCGAGTTTGCCAGAAAAATACCTGCCATCATAATGGATGCCATTGAATGCGTTCCCACGTGGATAACTCCGATGGAAATCTCCATTCCTTCTGCCTGAGACTCGATAGTCATACGCCGGGGAATTGGCGCCAGGGAGATCGCTATTTTCGACTGACTGACATCGTACGCTTTCCAACTGTCATCATCGAGCAACTCCATAAGATATAAATCCACTTCGATTCGACTGCCTGGATTCCATAGAGCGACAGATACAGCCATCTCATTAACAGCGAATCGATTGATCTGAAGTGAAATCTGCGCAGTCCGAAATATTTTACATGAAACGCCATCTGTTCCGATGGCAATGGCAGATGAAGATGCTGCGATGCAGTTTATTCGTGGAAGGGATTGAGATGACGGGACCGAAACGAAACGATGATTGAGATAAGAGACAAATAGTTCACCTCCATCCGTGCCGACACAAATCGTTTTCATCTGATCCCCAAAAATTGTGATGCTGGACACAACCGACGGAAACCGCCAGACCACCTCAAAATGAGAATCATCGGGCCAGTTACTGCAATACCGAAGTTCACTCCCGATACCGGCATAAAGCCCCGGTCGATCATGATTATTCTGAGCAAGAACATGAACCTGTTCATTTTCTGGAAAATACTGTTCTTCCCACCCGATGCATCGCTCGTTCCAGAAAAACAAACCCATATCCGTAGCAATGGCCAACCGATGGGTGCCCCCCCAGGTAATGGCTTTTGCATCGAAAATCTGTTCCTTTACAGGGATGTCATCCGCAACCTGAATCCACTCCGGTGTCCTGTTGTTGAATGACCATTTTTGTTTGTTTGCCGATCCCAACACCAGTCGTTTTGCTGGTACTCGATAGATGGAATAATGGTTTTCAGAATCATGAGCAATCACATAGAAGTCAGTTGCGGTGGAATCTCCAAAAATCCTGACAGCATGTCCGTTTTCAAACGGGCTTTTCACCCAATACCAATTCTTGACGGATGCACTGTATATCGAATCATTATTACACAAGACCAAAATAAACTGCCCTCCGGCAATAATATCGTTGATCAATGGGAATCCGGGGATTTGCCGCCATTGTCTTCCGTTAAAATGATAAAGTTGATTATCTGTATCAACGATCAATGATCCATCCAGTAATTCCATTCGGCTCACGGAGCGAGCAAATATGTGTTGATTTTTGCTGCTCCATTGGCCACTGATGAAAACCGTTGCACCACTTTCCAAACACCCAACGGCAATGTCATCGGACCAGACAGCAATGGATTGAACATATCGGCGTGAAATCTCAATATCAGCTCTGCGCCATTGGTATTCATCTTTGTTCAGGCAGTATATTCCAGCACCCTGACTCCCCAACCAGATCGTATGGTTCAGATCCGGCCCTGCCATACAAGTAATCTCGGACCTTGGAAGACCTTGGTGAACAACTCTCCACTGATCCCATTGATGCCTGATACAACGGGCAACTCGGCATTCTCCATGCCCTCCCAAGGTCAGAAATGAAGTTGCTGTATCGAATAGAATCGAATGGATATTCATAAATCGGATACGAGCGGACAATATATCGTCGAACGTGTAGCCGCCATTGGTCGTGACCAGAAACCTGGCAGTATTCCCGATTCTGTCCGCAACATAGAACTCGAGCGGATTGGCTGGATGAAACTGAATCGCGGTAATCTTTCCCAGGACAGTCTGTGTGTAAATGGAGGTCCAGGTCAGTCCACCATCCACAGAACATACTACACCCTCCAGTGTCCCTCCATATACCAAACCCGGAATAAATGGGTGAGACTTTACCAGTGTAAAATGTACCGATGAATCATATATTGCATGCTGGAAATCTGGATATCGAACAGTCGTGATTGTAAGCGCACCTTCGCCGTCAACTACCAACAGATACGGATTATCCCCTTTTGACACTTCAATATTGACAATAGATGCTCGGGATACTACATGACTACGAAAATGACACCCCATGGATCGGATGGCGTTACAATATAAACTGCCTGCTGCCGACCCGATCCACAATCGTCCTGGAACGTTGGGGCACCAATATACACAGGAAATATCACCGCCATCCGGTCCCCGTGGATCGCTCCAATATCCCGGGATTTCTCCCGT
This sequence comes from uncultured bacterium, assembly GCA_964512995.1. Lineage (GTDB taxonomy): Bacteria > CSSED10-310 > CSSED10-310 > CSSED10-310 > CSSED10-310 > CAZELM01. The sequence goes on along the minus strand of CAZELM010000013.1, from coordinate 77,834 downwards.
TCCTTTTGATTGATGCCACCACGGAATACTTTCAATAATTCTCATACCGAAAAATCCTTCTTATCTTCGCCATCTGGAAGTTTCGCATTTAAAAAAATATCACATCAGGCCGACCGGATAAACTCACTACTAACTTCTGTATTCCAGCATTCAGGGACCTTAAAAGAGAAATCGATTAATCATCATCAAGGTCGAGGAGCTATTCTGGCAAGCTTCACGAAGATAACGTATCCCATGCTCAATAACTAATTCAAAATGAAAAAAACCCAAGGTTTGAGTGACTAAAATTCATCCGACATTCGTATCCTATTTATGATATACTCTTTAAGGAGGAGAATTGATTGAAGCTCTTTAACAATAATCAGTAGCACTGTTTGAAGACGACCCGATTTCGTGATACTTTTTCAGAGGAGTTCAGACAGGTGCGATCGTGTTCATTGAGATGGTCGTGAAGGAAAAACGAATGCCGATGAAAGCCCATTCAAAAATACCTCGTCAAAAAATTGTTGGAATCGAATTTTTAAAGCTTACCCACTGGGAAAGGTATCTTCTGAATGAATATCTGGCTAATTTGGAAAAAGTCATATTCCCGGAAAAATTCTCCGATGCAACTCCAAATATCGACACTGAGTTATGGCGCGGGAACCGCCGCGTGCATTACCGAGTTGAAACTCAAGCGTTGGCAATCCAAATCGAATTGGATTTTCGTCCGATAATGCTCAAAATCTTTACTGCCAAAATTCTCAATATATCTCCTGATGGTTGTTTATTGTTATTGCCACCTTCGGAACAACTCGATATCGGAACCCGGATACCCAGAATCCGTTTGGAGCTTGATTCTGAAACAATTATCTCACGGGGACAGGTCGTTTTCTGCAAAGATTATGAATAGAGAGCCCGGACGTTTCATCTCGTGGCGCCAACGCTTGGGATTGTCGTTCCTATGTGCCATTCCAATAATGATCTTGACTGTTTTTTTTGATTATCAGTTACGGCAAGTAATCCTGCACTCCAATCTCGTCCATTTACAACAGACCGCAGACTCTCTTCGCAATACAATACGCCATCAGTTTGATTTTGTCGTTCAGTCACGATTACTGCAGGAGACGCATCGAGCGGATCGATTGAAATTACAAATCGATCAACTTCATCAGTTTCTTTCCGGAATGGTGGTTGTTTTCACTGAACGATCGCTTCCTCGGGAGCAGATTCAGCAGAGCTTTCTCAGCATGATCCGCAAGATGAAAGACAGCACTAACGAGAATTACATTCTTGTTGATACAACTGGAAGGATAATCTTTCATCCTGATCTTCCTTCTGGATCAGATATCTCCGGTTTTCCTTATTTTCAAGAGATGTTGAGTAAAGAGGCCGGAAGTGTCCGATATCGGATGCGGGTAACGCCCGATGATCCGGAAGAGGATGAAGTCATTGCATTCCGGATATTTAAGCCATGGAACTGGATTATTGGAATCAGTCTCCAGAACATGGCGAATCCATCGAATCTGGCGGATATTAAAACAACCGGGAATTCAACAACGGATGGTTCCGATACGATTTCAATGGCATGGCTGAGCGATCTGATTCATTCCATTCACCACTCAAAATCAGGATTTGCACTCATCGAACTGGAAGATGGCCAGGTAGTGACGTGTTCAGACGAGTCAGGATTATCAACCAATCCGGTTCCCGGATTCTTAGAACAGCTCGGAACAGATGCCGGACTTGAACACTGTCTCGATTCCGCCCGGCAAAAATGGTGGATCGTCACACTTCACTTCCCACCGAAACGCTGGACCATCCGCGTTGCATCACCTGAATCAGATTTCTTGATACCTTACTACGAAAAACGACCCCTAATCTGCACGGCTCTATTGGCTTCTTATCTATTGATCTTAGTCTTGATTTACTTGTTGACCGAGAAGCATCATCATCATTTCAAGCAGACCACCAATCGACAACTTTACGAATAGCGATATGCGGAGATAGTTGGTATGCGATTCAGGGCATAACGAATCATTACCCCAACCATTTCTGTAAACAGTTTTGAGCTTCGTCCAACGACACCAGGAGTTGCTCACCGGATGGAAGATATTTCATTTGCATTCTGTTATCCCGAATCTCATCGGGTCCCTGAAGGACAACAACAGGAATATTTCGCTGGTTGGCTTGTTTGTACTGCTTGGAAAGCTTGACAGGTTCCAGTTGAGTGATTGTCCGGAATCCCATTTCCCTCAGCCGGCGGCTGAGTATCAGGGCCTGATCAATGTATTCTTCATCAAACAATGCGACATAAATATGAACCGGGGGGGAGAGTTGGGGTAGCAGACCATGCGTCTGTATGAAATCCATTATCGTGACATCCCCCATTCCGAATCCGACACCGGGGAGTTTTGCTTTGCTGAATAATCCCACAAGGTCATCATATCGTCCCCCTCCAAACATCGCACGCCGGTTCTGCGGAGCGAGATCGTACATCTCGAAAACGGTTCCGGTATAATAATCCAATCCCCGAACGATGGAGAGATCCATGCAACAAAAATCGAGATATCCCGCTTTTTCCAATCCCGTGAAAATCAACTCCAATTCGCGTGCACCATCACTCTCGAATACCGGATGTTTGTGAAGCGATTCCCAGTCAAGCATCATATAATCATTCAAGGACTGAATATCCGTTTGGCTTAATCCGACTTCCTGCAACATTCCTTCAAACACATCCGGAGGTATTTTCGACTTCTTATCGATTACTTTACAGGTAGGAACCCACAGATGTTGTGGCAACTTCATCAGATGTTCCAAAAAATAAGAAAGCATCCTCCGGTTGGCAATATGAATCTGAAACTGACCGGGTTGAGCACCGATGTTACGCATGATCTGAATGGCGATCTCGATGATCTCTTGATCTGCCAGCACAGAATCAGCTCCCAGAATATCGACATTGAACTGCCAATGTTCCCGTAATCGTCCCCTCTGGGGTTTCTCATATCGCCATAAGTTGGGAAGGCTATACCAGCGGATCGGCATCGGGAGTTCATTTATCCTGGCCGCGACCATTCGTGCAACAGTAGGCGTCATTTCCGGTCGAATGGCGACATGGCGCCCTCCACGATCCATGAAATGATAAAGCTGTTCTTTAACAAGTTCTTCTCCACTTTTTGCTGCATATAGCTCGAACATTTCCAACATCGGGCCATCATATTCTTCATAGCCGAAAGACTCGGCGGTTCCACGCATCGCCTGAAAAATGGCATTCCGTTTTCGCATGTCTTCCGGATAAAAATCTCGCGTCCCACGGTAGGGATTTGTGGATAATTTTTCTGGTGATTCCTGTAAATTGTCTGCCATGATTCCCTCACATTCGTCTCTGTCCCGTACTTTCGATGACACCAGCCACGGTCATTGCATAAAGACTTTTCCGGATCACGAGCGAATCCTGACCGATCCGGCGGACTAACTCCAATACCGGTAATGGTTCCTGCAATTCCTTCATAATCCGTAATTCCAATGGTGATAGTGTCGCACCCCGCAAGCTTTTACCACTCTGTGATACGTGTACCAAATCCCCTTCTCCCGGCAGGCGTCTCTCCAGATGGCTCCAGTTTTCCAACTGGCGTAAAATATTCATGATCACAGAGACCGGTGAAATATCAAGAGGAACAATATCTCTGGGAGCAGTTGCTTCCGGAATAAACCGGAAAGTCCCGGTTGTCCATGTGAATAATGACTCCACCATACTTAAAATCTGTTCTTTTACCACATTGAAAATCTGTTCAATGGATAAAATACGACGTTTAAGCACTTCATTGGGAGATAACATGTCATTATCAACAGCACGACCGAGTTGCTCGTGCTGACCTTCATCGATGAGTTTTCGATGGAAAAGAAAATTATCCAGCCGTTCTTCAGAATCATTCGATATAACCGAAATGATCTTCCCTTTTTTCCAGAAGACTTTCTTGATCGTTCCGGAAGAGGTGAATTCTACACAGCCATCGATCGCAAATCCGATACACTTCCTGAAAATCTCGGGTACCGGAATATCTTCCAATAAGCCAGTGCTTAAATCCAGTCGGGGTGTTCGATCGACTGGTTGTGATGAGGTCGGGAGTTCAATCGAAATCGGAGCAGGCCGGGAGGGGCGATGTTCGAATGCTTTGACTTCAGGAGCGCGTGTTTCTATTACTGGTCTGGGAACGGTGCGGGTGGGTGGCGCTTTAGCCTGGACTACAACCGGTTCGGGAACTTCCACAGCGAAAGCTTCCTCAAGATCCCCATCCTCAAGATCCAAAGTTGCATGAATATCTACAGGCTCAGAAGACATCTCCTCCTCTGTTACATTAAAGGCCAGTACCTGAAGCTGATGACAGGCATAGATAAAATTATCAATATGGGGCGTGACCTGATGACAAATCTCCCGGATTTCCCGCAGCTTCCGTTTTCCGTTCACCAATCCCAATTCCGTGTTCTCCCTGATCGATATCCCATATTGGAGTGATTTATTAAAAAAATCCGGGACAAGAATCGGAACAGAATCTTCTGACGGCAGCAATTTCCGCAGATCCCACCACCGCTTGATCCGCCGCACGCCTTCAAATACAACCTGAGGAGTGCTGATCGGATCCATTTTCGTATTCTTTGCATAATCCGGGAGCTGTATGCTTTGCCATTGATAATTTCCAATAAATACGGTCGACATCTCCGCCAATAGATCCACAATATGCATCCGGAGCCACCATTTGAAAGTCTCTGGATCCATCAGCCCGGATTCCTTTAAAATCGTCAGAAACTCATTGGGATTGCTTCCCGGACCGCCCGATTGTGTGCGAGCCCCGATGATTTCGCGTGGCGTACCGGTGCCTGCCCGGTTGCGAGCCATGTAATCACCGATGTCGTCATTCCGGGAATTCGACTCGGCAAAAACGATATCGCCACTTTTAAAATACACTGTCCGGGCTTCCTTTTTAATGATCAAATTCAGTATCCCTGACTCCTTGTAAACAAATAACCGAGACAGAATCGAGGTCAAGGGTGTCACTTCAAGACTGCCTTTGCTCTCCAATGGAGGAATTTTATGTTTCGTTTTTAATTGCAACGTTGTCCGATCGATCAACGACAGGGATGGCGTATCCAGATTGATGGCGGACAATGGTCTCAGACGGGCAGTAATGACCGAAGTCAGTTCGACCGGTGTGAATGGCATCCCGACAAAATCATCCGCTCCCTGTTTCAGATACTCTATTCGATTGGTGCTCGTTGATTTCCCATACAGAATGATCAATGGAAAACGATGATACTGTGCATCGTTTCGAATCAAACTGCATAAGGATTTTGCTCCCATCCCCTGCAACCGCACATTGAGCAATATCACATCAACAGGATGCTTGTTCAGATGTGTGAAAACATCCTCGCCATCCTGAAGCATATGAAATGCATAACCTCCCTGTCGCAGTGCACTCTTGATCGAAAGTGCCACTTTTTCGTTCTGCTCAATGAGCAATATTGTTTTGGCAGACATAATCATCTCCTTGAATCAGTCGGTGATCCATTTCCTACAGCACACCACCGTAATATCCACCCAGTCCATTCATTCACCTGGTCTTCCATGATTTGTGATTACAGCGAGTTCCAAGAGTGTCTTTTTTCTATTTCCCAAATCCTGATATCGAAAATTCAGGATGACGTCAAGCCCTACCAGCCCCATTCGACTTTGTACGCATGATGAAACACTAAAGCGGGATAAGTATCTCAGAAAACAATCATTAACGCAACGTCTCATTGATTAAAATCTTGACAAAATTTAAAAAGTATGATCTGGTTTACTCAGATGAGGAAACACCTCATCTCAACAGAAAATCGACCAGACCATTCACCGATACCGGTAATGATCCCGATCGATTTTCAGAAAGTATGAAAAGGAGAATCCGCGATGCCTTATCTGGATCGAATATCTGCGACAACTCCGGCACCCTGTGTGCTGGATCGGATGATGGAACTGATGCGTTTACCTCTTGGGAACGCGCTCAGTCCCTATCGGTTGGGATCACGATCAAAGTCGATCATTGAGGATGCACGGCAGAAAGTCGCAACACTGATCGGCGCTCAACCCAAAGAGATCACATTCACTGCGACTGGCACTGAAGCGAACAATCTGGCCATTCTGGGTCTTGCTGCCGGATTATCCACCGGAAAAAATGGCTCCAAGATCGTTATCTCGGCCATTGAACATGTCTCGGTGATGAATGTTGTGCGGCATCTTGAAAAGGTCGGATATCAGGTGGAGTTGATTCCGGTGGATCATCTGGGTCGTGTGAATCAGGATCGCTTTGAATCCGCACTGGACGATCGAACGATATTTGCCTCGATCCAGCTTGCGAATCCGGAGATTGGAACCATACAGCATCTCGAACCAATGGTATCTGCAGCACATGCTCGCGGCATTCCGTTTCACACGGATGCGATCGACGCGGTCGGATGGATACCTGTGGATGTCGAAAAACTGGGAGTAGACGCGCTAAGTCTGTCGGGATCTGCTTTTCACGGCCCCTTGGGAGCGGCAGCGCTTTATGTGCGGCAAGGAACCCGGCTCATGCCAATCATGCACGGTGGTATTCAGGAGCGACGGCGGCGTCCTGGCGTCGAGAATATTCCTGCCATCGCGGGGCTGGGAATCGCAGCAGAGCTGGCGATGCAGGAGCTGCCAGAGCGTATGACATCGGGAACAGCTCTCGCTGACCGTCTCCGGCAGGGTCTTCTCGCGATCGAAGCGGTGTCCGCAACGGGTGATCTGACGTATCGGGTACCTGGACACGTATCGGTGATTGTCCATGATGTCGAAGGGGAAGCGCTCCTTTTACTCCTTGACATGAATGGTATTCAAGCTGCCAGCGGTTCTTCGTGCACGGCCAAAGATCTGAAAATATCCCCTGTTCTGTCGGCATTGGGATATGACCATTCAAGCGCTCAGGGATCGATCGTATTTTCATTTGTCCGGGATACCACCGGGCCGGATATCGAATCGGTTCTGGATGTGATGCCGAAAGTAATTGACCGGCTTCGGGAAATGTCGCCTTTATGGAGTCAACGATTAAAAGAAAAACAATCAAAATAGGAGGTGCATATCATGTATTCGGAAAAAGTCATGCAGCATTTCGCCAATCCATTGAATGTCGGTGAGCTTGATCACCCGGATGGTATTGGACAAGTCGGAAACCCAACCTGCGGAGACATGATGGTCTTCCATATTAAGGTCGATCCGGACAGCGAGATCATTTCCGACATCAAATATAAAACGTTCGGCTGTGGCGCAGCGATTGCGGTATCCAGCATGGTAAGTGAAATGGCCAAAGGAAAAACACTCGTCGAAGCACTCAGCATTACCAATGATATGGTTGCAGAAGAACTCGGTGGGCTACCTCCCCAGAAGCTGCATTGTTCCAATCTGGGAGCGGATGCTTTGCATGCGGCTATCGAGGATTATCGCCGAAAGAAAACGAAACAATAACCTCCTCCCCTGTCACATGCAAAAATCAGTTTCCTTTCGGTATCCACTCCATTAGAATACCGTCTCGTTTGACCGCTGACTGCCGCGGAAGGTAACACTATTCTCTTTCGAAGGAGTTTATCATGGCATTGATCCGGGTTCGAATCGCTCCCAGTCCGACTGGCAGCCCACACGTTGGCACCGCTTACATGGGCTTGTTCAATTATGCATTTGCCAAATCCCAGGGTGGGCAATTTGTCCTTCGTATCGAGGATACCGACCAGACGCGATCCCGGCCAGAATACGAAGCCGGTATTTTCGACGCCTTGAGATGGATCGGATTATCCTGGGATGAAGGTCCGGATATCGGAGGTCCATTCCACCCATACCGCCAGAGCGAACGGACGGAGATATATCGAATCCACACGCAGCAACTTCTGGAATCCGGCAAGGCATACCGGTGTTTCTGTTCACCGGAGAGGCTGGCTGCGATCCGAACAAACGTGTCCGGAGAACAAAAGGCGGCGGGTTATGATGGACACTGCCGCAACCTTTCGGAATCGGAAATCATCGAACATCTCGAAGCAGGCCATTCCTGTGTCATTCGGCTCAAGGTTCCCGAGCATGGAGAGTGTACGATACGAGACCGACTTAGAGGACCCATTGTGTATGGATATGAAACGACCGATGATCAGATCCTGCTGAAAAGCGACTCCTTTCCCACCTATCACCTCGCCAATGTCGTGGATGACCATCTGATGGGGATCACCCATGTTATCCGTGGCGAGGAATGGCTCCCATCGACTCCCAAACATATCCTTCTTTATCAGGCATTCGGATGGGATCTGCCTGAATTTATCCATCTGCCCTTGCTGCTCAACCCAGACGGCTCCAAACTGTCAAAAAGAAAGAATCCAACCTCCATTCATTATTATCGGGATGCGGGATTTCTCCCGGAAACACTGCTCAACTATCTCGGATTGATGAGCTACAGCCGGCCGAATCAGGAAGAAAAGTTTTCATTGCAGGAGTTTGTTTCGGATTTTGATATCGACCGCATCAGCCTGGGTGGTGCGATTTTCGATATGAAAAAACTGACATGGCTGAATGGCAGATATATTCGCGAAAATTTTACACCTGAAATGCTCCTGGAACGATTCAAATCATGGCGGATCAATGACGATTATATCCTTCGGATGATTCCTATGATGAAAAATCGGCTGGAAACGTTGGGCGATCTGATGCCGGCGTGTGCATTTCTTCTGGCGACAAATATCGATTACGAGTCGGAGTTGCTGATCCCCAAAAAGCGGACCGCAGAAGAAGTTGCGCTGGTGATCCAGACCATGCTGTATCAGATCGACGAAATAACCGAGTGGCTCCCTGAAACGATCGAGAAACGGATCCACGAAGTAGCTGATTTCTGGACATGGCCGATCCGCGATATTACCGCCATATTCTTCACAGCTCTGATGGGACGCCGTGTTGGACCTCCGCTCTACGAATCGATGGCGCTATTGGGGATGGATATCACCCGAACACGCCTTCGGCAAGCACTCGAAAAAATCGGAGGACTTGGGAAAAAAAGAGCTGCCAAGCTGGAGAAAGACTGGGCATCACGATCCCGGTAAAGTTTCTCTGATCGAAACTCACCCGCTCCCCACATTTCCTTTTATTCATATTTCGTGTGACTGCAAAATTATGATATAGTGATTGCTTGGCTGTGGCTCAATAGCACACAAACCGTATTTTATCTTATGAATCCCTGTTCAGTTGAGGAGTTGTTATGATAAACCGTACAGAAAAAGATGATAAGGATCGAATGGAACCCGCGGCATCGGACCCAATACCCTCCAAACCGTCTCATTTTATAAAAAATATCATCGATCATGATCTGACGACAGGCAAATACCAGGGTCGGGTACAAACACGGTTTCCTCCGGAACCGAACGGGTATCTCCATATTGGGCACGCCAAATCCATCTGTCTTAACTTTGGACTCGCCGCAGAATATCATGGTCTCTGTAATCTTCGATTTGACGATACCAATCCAAGCAAAGAAGAGATGGAGTATGTGGAATCCATCATGGACGACGTTCGATGGCTCGGATTTGATTGGGAAGACCGATTGTTTTACGCGTCCGATTACTTTGAGCAGTTATTCGAATATGCCATTCAGCTGATCGAATTGGGCAAAGCGTATGTTTGCGATCTGAGTCCTCAGGAGATCAGAGAATATCGGGGCACACTGACTGAACCGGGAATCGAAAGCCCTTACCGGAGCCGCTCGGTGGAAGAAAACCTCGATCTGTTCCGGCGGATGCGGAATGGTGAATTCGAAGATGGCTCACGCGTACTTCGAGCCAAAATCGATATGACATCGGGCAATCTGAATATGCGTGATCCAGTGATCTACCGGATTCTTCGTGCTGTACATCATCGTACCGGTGATTCCTGGTGTATTTATCCCATGTATGATTTTACGCACTGTCTGTCGGATTCCATTGAACGGATCACACACTCCATTTGTACATTGGAGTTTGAAGATCATCGGCCATTGTATGACTGGTTTCTCGATCAGCTCGATGTCTACCATCCCCAGCAAATCGAATTTGCCCGGCTGAATCTGACTCACACCCTCATGAGTAAGCGGAAGTTGCGGGAGTTGGTGGAAAAGAACATCGTCTCCGGATGGGATGACCCTCGCATGCCAACGCTGTCCGGTCTTCGAAGACGTGGGTATTCCCCGGAATCGATCCGTACGTTTTGCGATCGGATCGGGGTTTCCAAGGGGAACAGCGTCGTCGATATCGCCCTTCTGGAACATTGCCTGCGGGAAGACCTCAATCTGCGATCCTTGCGGGTCATGGTGGTAATGGATCCGCTGCGGGTAGTCATTGAGAACTATCCCGATGGTCAGGTCGAAGAACTGGAAGCCATCAACAATCCAGAGGATCTCACCATGGGTACCCGGATGGTTCCATTTTCAAAAACTCTTTACATTGAAAAGGATGATTTCCGGGAAGATCCGCCAAAAAAATATTTTCGTCTCGCTCCGGGAATGGAAGTCCGTCTGAAACACGCCTACTACATCACCTGTCATGAGGTGATCAAGGATGCGGTAACAGGCGAAATCACAGAGCTTCGCTGCACCTACGATCCGGAATCCAGGGGTGGCGGGACGGCAGATAACCGGAAAGTGAAAGGTACCCTCCACTGGGTTTCCGCAGATCATGCTCTGAAAGCCACTGTCCGTTTATATGACCATCTGTTCACTCAGGAAAATCCAGATGCTGAAAGTGCCATAAATCCAGACTCTCTCCAGATAATCACAGAGTGTCTCGCAGAACCATCTGTAAGAACAGCGCGATCCGGCAGCTATTTTCAGTTTCTCCGGCAAGGATATTTTTACCTGGACCCCAAAGATTCAAAACCCAGTCATCCGGTTTTCAATCGGACTGTCCCGCTTCGCGATTCATGGTCCAAAATTGAAAAGTCATTCCAGGAATCCTGAGGATTTCACCCATGTTCTGCTCTCCATCGATCCTTGATTCGAGCTGTTGACTCATGTATATTCGAATTATGCGTAATCCATTCTTACCGGGATCCGCAATGTGATGGAACCGCAAGAACACATTTGCTCCAAATGCATAAACTCATCTGACAATGTTCAATCTGCTCAAAGGGAGTTATAAAGACGTGAAGTTTACATTCTATGGATCAATTGTCATATTTCTATTGATCGTGTTATTCGGAGTTCGCTGTTCGAATCCGAATGACTCGGCACAGGTCAACACAAACCCTGCGGATTATGGTTATGTCCCCAATGAACCACAAAATACCATCTCAGCAGCTCCTCCCGGACGAAAAAACGATCCCAATGGACCAGATCTGATCTGGTTTGAAAACTACTCGGGAAAAAAAGGCGATCGTATCTCAGCGGATCTTATGATTTCCAATGATAAAACACCGGTCGATGCGTTTACCATCAAAATTGGGTATGATAAAAAGAAATTCAAATATATCGACTGGGAAGATGGTTCACTGGATCCAGGCTGGATGATGTTGAATGCCAATGAAGCCAAAACCGGTGAGGTGACGATCGGGGGATTTATGCTGGAAGGCAATTTACCGGCGGGCAGCAAGGGAAGTCTCGTTAAATTGGTTTTTGAAGTTACCTGTGAATCCTGTACCGCTTCAGACAAAGCTGATTTTACTGTCAATTCCATGTTTGATGACATCGAATACTTCAATAAACGAAGCGGAACATTTTCCTTCCAATAATTCACTCCAGCAGGATATCATCGATTCTTGATCGCTCTTGACAAGACACGCAATCAGATTTACCTTTTAGGTAGGTCATGATGAAAGGATACGAATGAATGCGGACGAATATTACGGAGATCAGGCTTTTTCAAGATATCCTGACCTCTCCTCTGGTATGTCGTTCCATTAACCATTAAATAAGGAGAAAATACAATGATGAAAAAAGTAACGTTTTTAATTACCATGATTTTGACATTGACACTGGCCACAGGAATCGTCTTCGGTAAAGGAGAATCTCTCTCTGCTGCAGGCAATGATACTATCATGATTCAGGATTTTTCCGGAGCTAAAGGAGAAAAAGTTGTCGTCAATCTTATGCTCAACAATCCGAAAAACGGCGTTGATGCCTTCACTCTGGATTTCAACTATGATACCAGTATGCTGAAATTCGAAGGCTGTGACCGGGGTTCCCTGGATCCCAAATGGGTCATGTTCAATTGCAATGAAAAAGCGCCGGGTCTTGTGACCATCGGTGCATTCGCTCTGGATAAAAATTCCATCGCCACCGGCAGCAATGGTGATATGGCAAAATTGACTTTTACAGTTACCTGTGATGGGTGTGCAGCAGATGCCACTTCCAAAGTAACGATCAGCCGCAAAGCAGATGATATCGCCGATTTCCAGACCAAAGAGGCCATCTTCACCGTAAAATAATCGCAATTCGTTTTGCTGAAAACCAAATCACGCATGTCTGAAAAGGCAATGCGTGATTTTTTTATAAAAACACTGCATGATTGGATTTGTAATATGGAGGCGTTTTTGCAATGATTGATTTGATAATCGGATGACGATAGAAACACCGTGAAAGCCACATTCTCAATCTTCTCATATCATATCCATCCGACACAAATTCCACATTCAATCGATCAGCGGAATCATTTGGGATCGTTTCAATCGCATAATCCATCGGCAATATGGCAATTTGAGATGTCCGCGGCAGACGGAATATCGACGCATTGACAAAGTCAACCGGATTGTTTTCAATCAACCGAATGCTCTCATTCCAATCGGATTCATCTTGCCCGGGAAACCCGAACATCAGATACACATAGGATTTGATTCCATAATCATGGAGATTACTCAGAATCTTTGGGAAATCATCCGCATTGATACCTTTATTCATCCTCCCGAGAAGCGTTTGAACAGGTGTTTCAAAACCCAGTTGGAGCATCCGGCAGCCGGAGTCAGCGAGTGACTTTACCCATGAAGTACGTGTAAATTCTGAGGTCGCACGAACAAAACCATACCATGGAACAGGCGATCCATGACGCGCCATGTGGTGTAGTATCACTGGAGGAACAGCATTGTCGGTGAAATGAAACATTGCCGGCCGATATCGGCGATAGAGTGAATCCAGTTTTATACTGAAATCCTCCGGTTGATCCATCGTGAACGCATCCTGTGCCTCATCGCAGAACGTGCATCTGGACCAATAGCAGCCTCTTGTACTGGTAACGGGGATAACAGAACCGGAGGAAAAGTAAAGATTTCGATCCAGCGTATCAAAATCAGGGATTTGAAGACACTTTGCTGGCAGTGCATCGATTCCGAGAATCTCCCCGATGTGCCACTCACCGGGACCGATAACAATCCGCCAGTTTTTCGTTCTGAGAAATTCAATTGCGGGTTCTGGCAGACACCTGAGAAATGAACCTCCCAGGATGACCTGCATCGAAGGATGGGTCGTCGATATCCACTCCGCCAAAGTCAGTGTATTTATAAATTGCGATCGATAGATAACGGAAATTCCGATCACAGATGGCCGGAATTCAGAGATGATGGACTCGATTATATCGATGTTTAACGAATGAAACGGATTGATCTCCGGGCTTTGGAGGATATGCCGGAGTGTTGATACATGAAAATCGGGCAGATAACGTGATGTGAAATCGCCGGGAGTGATCCACCAGGAAGTACCCTGAGACAATCCTCGTAATGCTTCAGCATAATATTCTAAAGCGGTGCGATACCTGGCGTAGTTTTTATACAATTCCACTCCTCTCAAGGAATTAATAGCCCGATGGATATGGAGCGCAGATCGATGTCTTCGTGAATCCGATGTATCTGGAACCATCTGAGCCAACATCGGTCCGGATTGACAGTTTAAATCAAGAATACGCACAGTCTGACGCAATCCAGCCAGATAGCCTGACAATATACCCAACCCAAGGGGAGGCTCGGTATTGCGTGTATGTGGGGGATATATCAGCAGGATGCGGTGTGATTTCATTGTAACGCTCTGCCGAGTATGGAACGGGGCACAGTTATCGGCCCCCCTTGTCTATATCGATTAAACTTCCTACTCATCAATGGATCATCTCCGTTTCCCCATGCTTATCCACATAAAACGTGCTGGCAACACCTTATTCTAAAGCATGTTCGGTATAAAACACCAAACATATCGGACATATTCGGTTAAAATTTTTTTCCGGTCTTCTTTCTGATAATGAGATCACTGCATACAGTCACAGGATGACTGCTCACTGTCACAGGATGACCGCTCACAGTCACAGGATGACCGCTTACAGTCACAGGATGGC
>CAZELM010000013.1:0-63388 GCA_964512995.1 uncultured bacterium | reverse complement strand
CAGTCACAGGATGACCGCTCACAGTCACAGGATGACCGCTTACAGTCACAGGATGGCCGCTTACAGTCACAGGATGACCGCTCACAGTCACAGGATGACCGCTTACAGTCACAGGATGACCGCTTACAGTCACAGGATGACCGCTTACAATCGTGCGGGGATGACCAACCTCATCCCCAACCCTTCCCCATGAAAGAGGAAGAGCATATGTGCGCTTCCTTCTTCAGATTATGAGAGGGTTGCCGGGCAATCCAGCATGAGCCAATACAAGAACAAAGCCGACGTTGAGCGGGAACCATGCCAAAACTTTTTTTGCGGACGTGAAAGCAATTGTCACTTCTGACTTTATATAAAACAACAGGAATCCGGATATTATTTACAACTGATTTCAGAACATTCAGTTATCCAGATTCGTATTTTCTTTCAGATATATCGAATGGTATACTCATGTTCATTCAGGTTTTAATGGAATTATTCAGTTCGGTTCATATAATCTTCATTGCATGATCGTTACCATTGCGGTAAAAGTGAATCCATGACCATTTTGAAGGAGGGCATGTATGAGAGATTCTTTCCGGAAATTTTTTTATCTATGCATGATGATTCTATCTTTTAATGCATTAGCGGATGCCGCTTCAATCCAGGAAAGCCTGGAATATCAATTCCAGCAGCCTCCTGTCGTTGAAGGAAACAGCCTTATTTTGCGTGATGCTCCGATGCGTCTTCAAGCCTCTGGGGGATATGATCTTCCATTGATCCGTAAAGTGTATCGATTCCCGGCGGGAACACAGGTTGCTCCGCTGAATATTCTCCAGTTCAGGATTGCGGAAACCACGATCCAGTCCCCTCTCGCTGTTTTACCTCCCAAGCCAACGATAACGGGACAACAGCCACTCGATCGTGTTTCGAATCCATTGTGCGGGAACGATTACTATCCAAACAAATGGTATGATCTGGAATTGATGCAGGGATTGGATCCCGGTACGCTTCAGCCCACCCTGTTCGCGGTTGTTACCGTTTATCCGGTCCGGGTATATCAGCAACATGTTCAATATATTTCAGAGATCAGACTGCAATTGGAAGCCAGAACACCGGAACAAACGCGAGATCGAGACCGCGCCAGTCTTCTGATTATTGCTCCCCAGGAGTTTCTCGATGTGATGTCAGATTACATCGCTCATAAAGAATCCCTGGGAATACCAACCCTCTCCTTATCTCTGGAGTCCATTCAGGAGATGAGTCTCGGACGGGACCTGCCCGAAAAGATAAAGTACGCGATTGAAAATACGTATAGGGAATCAGCAACCCGCTTTGTTCTGTTGGCCGGAGATGCAGGCCGGTTGCCGGTGAGGTATACCTTTCATGCGGGTTACGGCGGAATGAATGACTGGCGAAACACGCCTGCGGATCTCTACTATGCCGATCTATATGATGGTCATGGTATATTCTGCTCCTGGGATGGAAATGAAAATGATATTTTTGGTGAATACAGCAATGGTGACATCGACATGTGTGACTTTATGCCGGATGTTCTCATTGGCCGGATCCCGGCGACAACCACCGGAGAGCTTCAGAATGTCCTGACGAAGATCATCCGTTATGAAACAACGCTGACAGGAGAGGAAGAATGGCTTGACCGTGTGATTCTTGCCGGAGCAGACACGTTTACTGAATCTGAACATGGAGACACCACGGGGGTTCCCGAAGGTGAAGCAACCAAAGAACTCATCGCAGAAGAATCATTGAATGCCTATGAATTGATCAAGCTGTATGAAACCGATCGATTTCCTCGAACGCATGTTCTGACCACGGAAAACCTGATCGACGCCATTGAATCCGGAGGGTTATATGTCAATTTTGCCAACCATGGATGGGTGGCAGGCTGGGCATTCGAGGGTGGATTCGATGTCAATAATGCCTTTTCACTGAGAAACCGCGACAAACTCCCCATTGTTTTCGGTTATGCCTGTTCAACGGGAGTTTTCGACACGGAAAATCCGGAATGTCCCGAGCAGGGCTACATCAAATGTCTAGCTGAAGCCTTCATGCTGAATCCGGATGGTGGTTCTGTCGCCTACTATGGTGCTACCCGAACGGCTTTTGCCGGCGGATTTGGGTACGGTGGGCATAACGGAGCAATGGGCTTCCTGGATCGCAGCTTTTTCAAGGGAGTTCACCAGGGTTTTACGAATCAAGGTCATTTGGGGCTCAATGCTTTATCCTCATTGCTTCTTGAGAAAGGTCTGAGCGATACAGCCGACTATATCACGGTACTCGAGTTTGAATACTTTGGAGATCCATCTCTGGCGGCTGGTCCTGCTCCAGCACGACCCGAATTTACCATTATCGATCATGGCAGCCAGGATACGACGCCGGGTGATCAGGATGGGTGCTGGGAACCCGGAGAATCAATTGGGTTGAATCTGGCTATCGCCAACGACGGAGCAGCAGCGCATCAGGTCGTTATCACATTGGACATTGATCACTCCGATATTACGCTTATAAATGATATGCTTACGTACGATGAAATTTCGAGGGGTGGTATCATGGAGATCTCTAACCTCCTGCAATTCTCCATTCACTCGGAGGCTGAACTCGATCAGATCGTACCGATTACCATCTCGATCTCCTCTCTCGAAGGCTCTTTTTCATTCTCCAAAGATGGCTATATCGGCGCACAAGCCTATCTGACAGCTTCAGAACTCCGAATAACCGCGGATAACAACAATGACACCATTGCCAGCCCGGGTGAATACATCGATTTTGCTCCTGTTCTGACCAATATCGGATGCATGACCGCTTCAGGCGTTACTGAAAGCATTTATATCGACGATCCCTGGGTTGTGGAATACGGTATCAAAGGATCCGAAATCCTTGACGATATTCCAGCGGGCAGCACATTTCTATCCACCAAATCATTCTGGGCTATTCTGGATCCGATGACTCCCCATGACCACGCCATACCATGTCATATCGAACTGACGCTTCCCGATCCTGAGACGGTATGGGTCTTCGACCTCCAGTTACCTGTCAAAGACTATGTCATGCCGATGATCGATCAATTCACGGTCACACCTGCTGTGCCCGAACCGGGGGACACTATCACCATCACCGTCAGAGCTTTAGATGGATCAGGTGTCGACCATGTAGAATGCATGCTGCGAAGTTTTGACAATGATGATTCTCAATCCATTTCATTATATGATGACGGTCTTCATCAGGATGGCGCTGCCGGAGACACCATTTTCGGAAATCAACTGACACTCTCGGATGTCAAAGCATTTTATCAGGCAGACATCTATGCCAGTGACCAGCGTGGAATGGGTGGAACCATTTATGGAATTGGTGGGTTAAGCACGGTTCTGTTCCGATCCGATCACGACATCCTCATTGTATGCGGTGCGGATAACGACCTGTATCTGGGCTTGTATACTCAGGCACTGGATGATGCCGGGTATGAATACGATGTATGGTCTTCATATCGTGGTCTTCCAACCTCAGAAATATTGGACCGCTACCTTGATGGAGTCATTATCCTTTTTTACTCTCATACTTATCCATTCCTGGAGGAATCGGAACGTTCAGCCATTTCATATTACCTTTCCAAGGGTGGAAATCTGCTGATCACCGAGCAGGACATTGGATGGGCCATGGTGGAGATGGGTACGCCGGAAACAATCCAATGGTATCATGATACACTCCTCGCTGATTACATCTCCGACAGTGTCACCGAACGGACAATAATCGGAAACACCGATCATTTTCCTGGACTGGAGCTTTCTATCGAGGGTGGAAGTGGTGCTCAGAATCAGGATTGGCCCAGTCTCATTGAACCGGTGGCACCCGCTCAAACATGTTTCACTTACAAAGACTTCTCAGGACCCAACACAGGAACAGCGGGAATCTGTGCAGATCGAGATGGCGCAAAACATATCTATCTCGCATTCGGTTTTGAAGGGATCGCGACCCAAGGTCAGAGGCGGGATGCAATGGAAGCCATGATGGACTGGTTCGGGATGGAACCCACGGCCTCGCATTGCCCCTGGGATCAGTCTCCCGGATGGTGGTATGGTCCCGAGATCCCTGTCAACTACATGTATACTTCCAGTGCATTTTGTCAGGCTTCGATGAGAATCTATCAGGCAGGAGGATATCAAGATTCCACTGGCACCACAGATCCCTCCATATACTATCTGGACACGCAAACCCACCTGAGTGGCGATACTGGTGCTGAGCTTTCGGAACCTCGATTTTATCATGCCACAGCCTGTCTCGATGATCAGAATGGAAGTAAGTTATATTTCATCGGTGGGATGGCACAGGATGGGACGGCAAAAAGAGAAATCGAAATGTTTGACCCGGTTTCAGGTATTGTGGAGGTGATGGATCAGGATCTTTTCCCATACGCCAACGCCATTCCTGGAGCATGGGCGGTGACTGGCAATAAATTCTACCTCCTGAGTGTGATTCGCCTGGATATTGCTGCTCAAATGGGAGAAACATGGGTGTTCGATCCACTGGCTCCTCGCGGTCAACGTTGGTCGAGCATGGGAATTTCGATGAACAGCCCGAGAATATTCTGCCCCACGGCTGTTTATAATAACAAAATCTATGCGTTCGGTGGCCTGGTGATGGATGAAGAAAATCCACAATACTCCATTCCTCTCAATACAATCGAAATACTTGATCTTTCTGCTGAAACTCCTTCATGGAACGATTCCGCAATTCAACCGATGAACGATTATCTGTTTCTTCACAGCGCAGTTGTCATACCAGCCGGATCAAATGTTTCGATGGCTGGCAAAATATTGTTGGCCGGTGGATATGACACATCATCCTGTCAGATATATGATCCCGAAATGGATACATGGAAAGATTACTGGTCCCCCATGTCTCTGCGCGCCCTGCAGAATCAATTGATTCTTGTTCCTTCACCCCGTGGACCCGAAGTCTGGGCGTTGGGCAGCTATTTCCAGATGGGAGTTGATAATACCGGAAATACCGAAATCCTTCATCTGGGTGATGATCCGGAAGGATCGTGGATTGGCATTCGGACAAATCATACGTTCATCCCTGGTGGATGTAATATGACTGTTTCTGTCGATCTGGCCGGAGAGCTGAATCCTCGCCCCATTGATTGTTATGTGGCAATGGAAATTGCAGGCTTCTGGTATTTTCTGACTTCCGACCCCACCTACCCGACATTCTCTTCCCAGGCACTTCCGCTTTTCGCTGGCGCACCTTTATCTGTCGATTTCACGTATAGCGGACCCTTACTCCAGATACCAATTCCGCCCGATATCCCATCCATATCCGGCGCATTCTATGCTGCAACCATATATTCCGGCACTGCCGACCTGGCGGGTGGGTTCGCATGGACGGATTTTTATATTCTGGGGAATTGATCATCGTCGATGAGTATAACGCCTGAAGCGATCATGATTATGATGGATCGATACCTGGCCTAGCAAACAGTGCGTTTGTTCAGGCCAGGTATCGAGAGGCGTCCGTTCCAGCAATCCACCAATGGCAAAAAATCATTTGTGCCATGCAAGATCCTATTTCTTCGTGATCAGCATCGGTTGAATGTTCGATTGTTCTCACTTTTTAGATCGTACTGGATTATTGTTTCTTCAGAAGTAACAGACTGATGAATCCAATCACGACAATCAATCCAGTTGTCGAAAGGGTGGGGATTGCAGCCGATTCAGTCAAAGTTGATGACACTGCTTCCATGTATACATCACTCATATAATCAAATGGTGGGGTTTGATCCGGAGAGGAATGTTCATAATATTGCAATCCAATGAAGTATGTGCGGTCAGCCTCGATCTCGCCCTGATCGACGGTCAGGTTTGTGGTATTGGCAGGAGATGGTACGACCTTGTATTGGGTATAGTTACCGGAAGAAAGACCCCATCGGATAATATGACCGGTATAGTTTGTTCGATGTCGTGTCTCCTCATCCGTCCACGTGATATCTATTTTATTGATCTTTCCGACTGCAACCAATCCATGAACACCTTGAATGGGATTACTGATGACAAATGAATGCTGATAATCCGTTGGTATCTCCATCCCCAGATTATCGCGTGCATGTGATATATTAAAAAATTGAACTCCTTCCAGACCGGCAAATCGTTCATCAAATTCAACGTGGCCGAACCATTGATTCTGAGTCACACCATCGGGTGTGACGAGATTGTGATCGAAGGGATAAATGCTGCCGAAGGACACGATTGGCGGCTGCAATAACTCCCGGCTGAATGTAATCATGACATCCATCCGGCCCATGGAACTGGAATCCGGGGGAGTGACCCATACATCCGAGACCAATCCCGGCGAGCTGGGAGAGAATGTCGGAAGCCAAGCTCCTATTTGAACGAGCGATAATGAATCATCGTCATTTTGATCATAGATCAGGTCGAGGTTCAGAATACCCGACTCCAATTGAGATGTTGTATAGTTACCCCAGTAGTTTCCGGCAGCATTAAGTATGGGAACCTGAGAAAAAAGGATGTTGGTGCGAAAATCGAATCCCTCGCCGGGAAGTGCACCAAATATGTTATTCCCCATGAGGATTGGGCTTATTACAGAGTCTTCTGACTGAGCATCGGCAAAGATAGTATTGGTTGCACCCAGTCGGGAGACCGCATTGCTGTTACTCAACAATGGCTGACCTTCCGATGTCCATTGATTATTGATGAAATGAATTGATTGCTGATTATCAAGGAGGGTAACCTCATTGATCCATGTGTTATTGAATCGAGAGAGTTCCACTCCTGTGCTGTTATTTTCGATCCTGCAGCGGGACAGATAGGGTGAACCGCCCCCCATACTATCTCCTGTGGCGATGATGCCAAGGTTCGCTCCACTGATTTCACAATACCGTAATACAGAACCAGACAGATAATGTCCGGCTGGCGGAGGGAAATCAAATATTGCCGGAGAACTGTCCGGACCAAAAACAATACCTTGCCATGGATTGCCATCGAGTGATCTGAAGGCGATTTCCTGACCCGGTTGTCCAATCGCCCGTAACTCTCCGTCGATATGAAGACTGCTGCCCGTTTCGAATAATACCTCAACTCCCGGTTCTATCGTCAATTGGGAAAAAAAGGGCACGAAAGCCCGAACACTTTCCGGAACCCGGTATTTAACAGCCGGAATACTCCCATGAATGCCCCAGACAGCATTGGTAATGATGGGTGAAACCGTAAGTGGACCGATGGGGAGGGTGATGGGGAACGATTTTACATAACCCATGGACGAATCCTGGATCTGTATCATCAGATCGTATGTCTGTCCATAGACCGCCTGAGTCTCCGCCAGAATCTGAAAACTGAGAACATGAGTCTCTCCAAAGGAAAGCGCACCAATATCCATCGAGCCTGGAAGGATGGCGACCGGTGAACCCAGATTTAAAATTGTCACTGTCAGTTGGTTGGCTGTCCCCCAATCATTGGTTACTTCAAACATGATATCCTGCAAATCAGCAGGTCCGAAGTAACCATCCTGGTCCGCATCAATAATCAAATGGAAGATCGGATCGGAGATAAGAATATCTGGTAGCGTGGGGAGTGTCAGAGCTTGATAGCAATCCAGCAAACCTGTGGATCTTCCATCGGGAAGCATCACTGGATAAGTGGCACTATGCACGAGATGCGATCGGATGAAGTCGGATGTCCAGATTGCGGGTTCGGTGAGATGCAGGGACCAGAGCAATGCGGTTGCTCCAGAGACCTGCGCACATGCCATTGACGTTCCACTCGCTCCGGCATACGGAAAACGGCTTCCATGATCCGAAAAAGCGGCCTGATAGATACTTCTTCCTGGAGCGCACAGGTCTATTTCATTTCCATAGTTACTGAATGCGGAAAACGTCCCGGTAAAATCCGTCGCTCCAACCGCGATAACTCTGGGGTGAGCTGCCGGGTATTTGATGACTGCTTTTGCATCATTCCCGGTTGCTCCCACGATCACCGTACCGAAAGAAGATGCTGTCTCAATCGCTGCATCCAATAGATATGAGTGTGTGGTAACCCAGGAACAATTGATGATCTGAGCACCATTCTCGGCTGCATAAACGATCCCGGCTGCGCCGGACGAAACGCTGCCGATTAAATTCTGATCCAGAACCTTGATGGTCATCACCCGACAGTTCCAGGCAATACCTGCACCACCAATCCCGTTATTACCGGATGAAGCCGCAATCCCGGCGACGAGTGTTCCATGCCCGTTGTCATCTGAAGGATCCGGATCGGTACTGACAAAATCCCATCCGAAAAAGTCATCCACGTACCCATTCACATCATTATCGATACCATCTGATGGCAGTTCCCCGGAATTTGTCCAGATGTTCGCTTCCAGATCCACATGGGTTCGATCGATACCAGTGTCTACGATTCCTATGATTACAGAATGGTTGCCAGTCGTCACATCCCATGCCGGTTCCGCATTGATACTCATCGAACCAGCAGGCCAAAACAACGAAGATGGATTCCCGAGATACCACTGATAGCCATCCCGATAAAAGGGATCATGAGGTCTCAGTGCGCCATTGATGGTATAATCAGGTTCTGCATGTTGGATACCTGGCTGGTTCTGAAGATTTCGGGCAGCAGCCGGAGGGTCTTTGAGGTTTTCGCATTCGATTCGGTACCAATCTCCCCCAGCCGAATCACCAAACAAGTAATCGATGTCTGTGATAACTCCCAGGTCTGAAACAATGTCCGAGATGAATTCACGATCCACACTTTGATCTACATGCACGATAATGACATTTTCCTTGAAATCGTCAGCCACTCCGGTTGAGGCCAAAAGGCATATCAATAACACAGCCGATAACCAGAAAAGTTGATTGCTATTAAACATCTCAGCCTCCCCAACAAAAATATTCCCGTCTACCCAATATGATCACTTCATCATCCAGGATAATCACTCTTACTTTAATGATGCAAAAAAAATGATACCATGGCAAGTTCAAGCAGATGTAATATGTTACGCCACTGTATCCCGAACCCAATGTGTAAATGGTCTCACGACTGGGTTTTAATTGACATCCCTGAAATGTGTCCATTACTATCGCGCCAGGGATAACGATGGAGTATGAATCACATGGTCACACAATCAGCGAACAACCCGGAAACACAGTCCCGAATCGGGATCGACATCCGAAAATATTCCGATTTTGGCATTGGGAGTTATATCCGACGATTATTGACTGGATTGTCGTCATCCCACCCAGATCACACGTTGAAATATACCCTCTACCACACCTCGAATCAGAAAGAGACATTTCCCGAATCTTTCCGGCGTCATTTCGATTTTCAGGAGTTTGATAAAAATCCAAGAACACCCTTTCAGGGGATATTGCCAGCGAATCACTTGATCGATGTTTTCCATGCTCCCCATTATATCGTTCCCGATCCGGAAGAAATTCCAGTGATATTAACTGTCCATGATTGCATCCATGTGAATCCGCCACCGATTCCCAATCATTTCCCATCGCTTAAAAAATCGACACAGTGGATATCTGACCATCTGAAGCGGATGTATCATCAGGCAACCGGCAGAATCAGATTTATCCAACTGGTCCGACAGGCACAGCGGGTCATCACTGTTTCCGATTCAACAACCGAGGTACTGCTTGAGATATTGGATATTCCTCTTCATCGGATCACTCGGATCTATAATTGCCTGGATGATATCTATTATCAGGAAATATCTGAAGAACAGACCCGGACTTTCAGTGAAGGAATGGAGCTTCCCTACCGAGAATACATCCTCTACTCCGGGAATGACCTGTATCATAAAAATGTCGAAGGATTGTTTTTCGCGTGGCGAATAATGAGGAAAGAATTACAGAGGAACACTGCCATATGGCCGAGACTGGTCCTATGTGGACCCCGGCGTATCAATACTCTCAAACAGTTAGCCAGCAGGTTGGGAATCGAAAAGGATATCCACCTTATTACCCATGTCCAGCCGGAGTCTATGCCGTATCTTTATCATTGCGCCATGGGTTTGATCATGCCGACATTGGCAGAAGGATTTGGATTTCCAGTAGCGGAGGCAATGGCCTGCGGAACCCCTGTTCTCTGTTCCGATATTCCGGTATTTCACGAGATCACGCACGAAAACGCCATCTATTTTGATCCTTTCGATATAGATGAAATGGCTTTTAAAATGAATGAATTTATTTTAAATTACAACCGGAACGAAGAGAGAATCATATCCGGGAAGAACACCGCACTGAATTACCATCCTGAACCGTTCATTCGATCTCATATATCCGTTTATCGTGATGTATTGGAGGAAATCCAGAAATGAAAATCGCACTCGTACATGACTGGCTGACCGGGATGCGTGGTGGTGAACGGGTTCTCGAAATATTTTGCAGGCTTTTTCCCAGTGCATCGATTTTCACGCTGTTTCATTTTCCGGGCACTGTATCTGACTTGATACAGCGGCATCCGATCATCACATCGCGCCTGCAGAGACTGCCATGGAAAAGCCGCTACCGCATGTATTTACCATTGTTCCCCTCAGCAGTGGAAAGCTTCGATCTCTCCTCATTCGACCTCATTGTCTCGACGAGCCATGCAGTTGCCAAAGGGGCTGTCCCTGGTGACGGAAGTCTGTCGGTCTGCTATTGCCATACACCCATGCGCTATATCTGGGATATGTATGACACCTATTTCAATTCCGTCGAAACCCATCGGATTGTCAGATGGACAGCTCCCATATTTCGGGATTACCTATGTTGCTGGGATCGAAGCACGGTTGATCGAGTAGATCAGTTCATTGCCAATTCCCGGTTCGTAGCAGACCGAATATCCACCATTTACCAGCGATCATCGTCTGTTATCTATCCTCCCATTGATATCGATGCATTCCCGATATGCACTGATCCCCCAGAAGATTTTTACCTCATTGTGAGTGCTTATGCTCCATACAAACGTCTGGACATCGCCATTGAAGCGTTCAACCGGATGCAGAAGCGACTTGTTATCATTGGCCCCGGAACCACGAATAAGTTATTGCAAAAAAATGCAAAAGATAATATTGAATTTAAAGGATTCCTTCCGGATGGGGAGGTTCAGGAATATTATCGGCGATGCCGGGCTTTGATATTCCCTGGTATAGAGGATTTTGGCCTGACACCTCTGGAAGCGCAAGCATCGGGACGTCCGGTGATTGCGTATGCAATGGGTGGCGTTATGGAATCAGTGATCGAGGGAATCACTGGTCATTTCTTTCATGCTCAGACACCGGAAGCTTTGATGCAATCCGTGATGGAATTTGAATCAATGACATTCAACCCCGAGACACTCAGATCGCATGCCATGCAATATGATTCAAAAGTGATGTTTCATCATTTAAAACGATATTTCGAGCAACTTTTTGCGACTCGTCGCTGGTCTGTAAAGCTGACGCAGGATATAGAAGCATGCTGAAGCAAAATTATCGGATTATCTCTTTCATACAAGTTCTTCTTGACTTATTACTCACCTTTTTCGCACTCCTCTCAGCATACCATCTGCGATTTTATTCCACATTCTTCACGACCCGCGTTCCCGTTGAATTCGGGATACCTCCATTTACCGATTTTTTCAATATTCAATACATCCTTGCCATCAGCATCATCTGGCCGATTGTTTTTCGCATCAATCGCATGTACCGGACAAAACGGGGATTACCGCTGATTGATACGATATTATCTGTGATCTCCAGTGTCACACTCAGCACGACATTATTTCTTGTAATCACTTTTTTCGCTCGTCCAGTTCTCGAAGGAGTGGTGGTCACATATTCTCGTGCGATGATCGTCACCTTCTGGCTTTTGGATATCATATATATCTTATGCTATCGAATCGCCACGCGGGTCGCTTCACGATACCTCCGGAAAAAAGGTTTTAATTTAAGGCATATACTCATCGCGGGAGCCGGCGAACTGGGGCAGCTTTTTCTCAACAAAATCCAGCAGAATCCTGAAATGGGGTTATTGGCCGTCGGGTTTGTCGATGATGATCCAGAGAAACAATGGACATCGATCAACGGAGTTCCCGTTCTTGGAACAATCGATGATGTCCCGGAACTGATTCATACTCGGGGAATAGAACAGGTTTACACCGCTCTCCCCTTGTCGGCTCATCGCAGAATCTACCATTTACTCAGTCAGATCCAGAATGAATGCGTCGACATCAAACTTATCCCTGATATCCTCCAATATATCACACTCCGCGCAGGTTTTCAGAATATGGATGGGATCCCCATCATCAACCTGACAGAAACACCTTTGTCTGGCTATAACCTTCTGATCAAACGGATCTTTGATCTTTCCATCTCGATCATGATTCTGATCATTTCAGCCCCCCTCATGCTGGCCATCGCATTGATTATCCGCATGACCTCTCCGGGTCCAGTCCTTTATCGCCAGAAGCGAATGGGTCTGGATCTGAAACCATTTGAAATTCTCAAATTTCGATCCATGTACATCAATCCGGATGGTGAAAATGGATCGGGTTGGACTATCGAAAATGATCCGCGCATCACTCCATTCGGAAAATTTCTGAGAAGGTGGAATCTGGATGAACTTCCCCAGCTCTTTAATGTGATCAAAGGTGATATGAGTCTGGTCGGACCACGGCCGGAGCAGCCTGCGTTCGTCGCCGAGTTTCGAGCAAAGTATCCACGGTATATGATTCGGCACAAAGTCAAATCCGGGATTACAGGTTGGGCACAAGTAAACGGATTCCGAGGAGACACATCCATAAAAAAACGTCTGGAATACGATATGTCCTATATCGAAAACTGGTCTCTGGCGTTTGATTTCAAAATATTGATGATGACCGCTCTGAACAGCTACCGGAACTTCTCCAGACCAGAACCTCCCGCATTGTTCTGAATACGACTCAAGGGTCCACTCTCATATACATGAGTCCCCATTGGATGAACTATCAGGAATAACAGGAATCGGATATTGACGATTAAAACAAGCCAGACAATATTGGTTCTGTCCCCTTCCAATCGCATCCATCATTCCGGAAATCGATAAATAACCCAAGCTGTCAGCACCTAAAGACGAGCAAATATCAGAAACAGATCTTCTGGCGCCGATCAGTTCGTTCTCTGTTGGAGTGTCGATACCGTATCGACAGGATCCGATGATGGGGGGAGCTGCAATGCGGACATGAACTTCTCTCGCACCCACCGATCTTAACATTTGGATCAAACTGCGAGTAGTTGTTCCTCTTACGATGGAATCGTCTACTAATAAAATCCGGCGGCCAGCCACTACAGAACGAACGGGATTCAACTTGATCCGAATGCTGAAATCCCGGATGGATTGATATGGTTCGATGAAAGTCCGTCCTACGGAATGATTGCGCACAAATCCCATTTCTAATGGAATATGCAGTTTTTCAGCCAGCCCCAGAGCTGCTGCCAGACCGGAATCCGGCACCGGAATAATGACATCCGCCTCCACCGGACATTCAAGCGCCAGTTGTTTCCCGAACCGTTTCCTCACATCATACACGGATTGCCCAAAGATCACGGAGTCCGAACGGGAAAAATAGATCAATTCGAATATGCAAAAAGCTGATGTTCCTGGTTTTTCGCATATGAATTCGGAATGAATCCCTTGTGAATCGAACAGGACCAGTTCCCCAGGAGCAAGATCCCGGATAAAATCAGCACCTATCAGATCCAACGCACATGTCTCCGAAGCGAGTATATGGGAATTGCATTTCCGGCCGATCACAAGTGGTCTGAATCCAAACGGATCCCGGACACCCATCATGAGAGATGGTGTCATGAGAATCAATGAATATGCTCCCTGAATATCACGAGTGATTGCTCTGATCGCGTCTTCAATTTTCGGTTCCTGAGATCGAGCGATCAGATGCAGGATCACTTCCGAATCATTGGTTGACTGAAAAATCGATCCTTTTCTCTCCAATTCTTTACGTAAAATGTGCGCATTGACGAGGTTGCCGTTATGGGATAATGCGATTGGACCTCTCCAGCATGAGATCACCAGGGGTTGGGCGTTTTTTATATGGGATTCCCCTTGTGTGGAGTAGCGAACGTGACCGATTGAGCTTGATCCGGGGAGTGTTTTGAGGATATCATTTGTGAAAACATCCGCCACATGACCCATTCCATGATGCACATAAAGATCATTCAAATGCGTGGTGACAATTCCGGCGCTTTCCTGCCCCCGATGCTGCAAAGCATGAAGTCCGATACATGCTGGATAAGCTGCGCCCGGATAATTGAAAATACCAACAACACCACAATGATCATGAATCCCGTCCGATAAAGAGGTGTCTGTTTCAGCAACTCGTTTCCCACGGAGAATATCCCGATACTTCTGTACATTCTGATTTATGCCGGCAATCAAACTCATGATTGTCGTATCTGAAAATGGATCATCTGAGTCGGTTCATCCTGTTTCGCCACCTGAAGTATTGTCGATCCCGTATTCCCAGCTCGTGTCATGGCTTCAGAAGCGGCTAACATGGCCAGTTCAGGCAAGTTATTCTCTTTCGAAAGATGTGCCAGATGAACTGTCTGGAGCTGCGAATGCCAGATATCATGCAGCAGAACGCCTGCATCTTCATTGGATAAGTGTCCTGTCCGTGATTTGATACGTTGCTTCAGGTGCCATGGATATGGACCAGCTAATAACATCCCCATATCATGATTCATCTCAAGGATCAGACCATCACAGTCTTTCAGCCTCTCTTTAATCAGATGCGTCACGCATCCGGTATCGGTGCAGATCCCAATTCTCCTGTCATTGGATTCCACAATGTAACCAACCGGATCGGCGGCATCATGAACGATAGAAAAGGCCCGAAATATCAACGATCCGATCTGAAAAGCCTGATAATTAGTAATGATTTTTGCTTCCGGCAGGTTGCCCAAAATCCGATGACCACGGTTCAATGTTTCTTCTGTTCCATAAACAGGAATACGATATTTTCTCGCGAATAATCCAATTCCGCGGATATGGTCGATATGTTCATGTGTGATGAGAAGACCGCGAATCAATTCCGGGGTAATTTTCATCATCTCCATGCGTTCCGATATCCGTTTCAGACTGAATCCCACATCGATCAATACCCCGCCATCCTCATTGGCGATAAAAACGGAATTCCCTTCGCTTCCTGATCCCAAAACACTGAATCTCAATGTGAGGTTTCCTCCGAATCCAGAGACTTCTCCTTCGATGATGACGATGAGGGATCCAATTTTGCTTTCCGGAGATTCTCTGTATCATCCTCATCTTCAAATCGAGCGCTATCCCAGTTGAGTCCCGTTGAGCCAAATCCTTTTTCACCTCGAGGAGTTGCCCGGAGATAGCTGACTTCTTCGAATGCCAAATGCGCGACCGGTACAATCACCATCTGAGCGATACGATCACCCCTGTGGACAGTAAAGATTTCTTCGCCATGGTTAATCAGAATGACGCCGATAATGCCTCGATAATCAGAATCAATGGTGCCCGGTGTGTTGAGAAGCGTAACACCATATTTTAGTGCAAGACCGCTCCGGGGTCGTACCTGCCCTTCATACCCCTCCGGAAGCGCAACTCGTATACCGGTCGAAATCAACCGCCACTTTCCGGGTTTGATCGAGACCGGCGCATCGATTGCAGCCAATAAGTCTACTCCGGATGAATGTGCGGTCGCATACGATGGCATCGGCAGATCTGAAAATCCGGATTCTTTATGGATCCGAACGATCGGTATATTTTTTTTCATATCACCCCCCCCCGATCCCACGGGATTTGGTTACCGGAAGTATAGTTTTAGCCAGGCATTTTAGCAATATCTCCCATCGAATTCCTGCCAGGGTAATGAAAAAAACTTGACATGTATTCTTCTCACACATAGAATCCTCCAGGTTCGTATGAAATGACATGTTCTGCATACGAGAATATAAAAACGGAAGTGAGGTGATTAGCTTTGATCTACGTACGCGTTGTGGATTCCAAACTCGATAAAGCCATTCGAGTATTGAAAAAGAAGATGGACAAAGAAGGGATCACATCCGATCTCAAAAAGAAACGACATTTTGAAAAGCCAAGTGCGCAGCGTCGGCGGAAACAAGCAGCCGCCATGCGCAGACGGAGAAGAGAACAGACCAGTTATTAGCCACCTCACCGCCCGGCGACAGCTATTTCTGTTGTTGAAATGATGAATCCGCTGAGTGATCAGCGGATTTTTTTTACCCGAAACCAAATCAAAATGATTAAATGAATTCTATCGTTCGCTCAGGAATCCAACCGGTATATCCATTTTCCAGAATAACTTCCGCCCACCCGGATTGTTTCCGAAGGACTACCATTTCATAACCCGACTGCTGCTTGTATACTTCCGCAAAATGATCCCCCGGTCCACTCCGGGAAATGACCTCAGATTCAACAGCCACAGCGCTCTGGCGTATCTCGATGTTATAAATGTTCCCTCCTAAAATCGAAGAGATCAGCAACAGGAAAAGAAGGCTGATCAGACTCGCTTTCACCAACTGGCGCCGATACCTCTTTGTTACAGCAAGACGCGATGCAACTGCCAGCGATATTGTCAGGAGATAAAAAACGGCCGCTCCCCAAGTCGTTTCCGTCAATGTCAAATTCTGATGAATATTCCGTATAACCTTCAGAAATAAACCAGGTTCAATGGGTTGAACTCTTTCCGGTACCAATGTTCGGGCCAGTTCAAGATTTGCGGAAACATCCGGATCTCGTGGAGCGATGC
Organism: uncultured bacterium; assembly: GCA_964512995.1. Classification (GTDB taxonomy): domain Bacteria; phylum CSSED10-310; class CSSED10-310; order CSSED10-310; family CSSED10-310; genus CAZELM01. The sequence goes on along the minus strand of CAZELM010000013.1, from coordinate 46,616 downwards.
GTTGAGCTCTTTTGTAACTAAGAATCGCTCGCCCAATATCGCCCAGCTTCAGGTAACAGTTACCAAGATTATAGAATACCTTGTCACTGATGCATCCCTGTTGAATGATGGATACATATAAATCTCTGGCAGATTGAAAATCACCCGATTCAAAATGGTGATTGGCTTTATCAAATAGAGCCTGAAAACTTTCATTTGCGGACATCCCGGATACCACAACCAGCATAAATACCATGCATACAGACCCCAATCTCATGGTTTGTCTTCCTTTCCAGGATTTCGCTTTTTAATCGCAATCCGTTCCAGATCATCCACCAGATTCCGTCCACTCAGGATCAGTTGATTACTTTCTTCTCCAGAGATGACAGCGGGGGAATACCGCACAAATTCCAGTTTTTCCCAGTAATTCCTGACACGACTGATCATTTCTTCACTTATCTGACGGTGAGCCATTTCGGTCAGAACCTGTTCGAGTGTCAATCCACCGCTGGGGAGATTGAATCGATTACTCAGATACCGTGAGAACGCGATCGCCGCCTGATCCAATGCCTGATCAAATTGTTGGTTCGACATTGCAGTCATTGCATTAACGAATTGTTTCTGAGACTCCGATCGTGCTTTGAATGCACGTGCATATCCTGTATCACCCATCATTCTCAGGCGATGACGACCGTATAATAAAATCAATGGAACTGCTGGTATCGGTAGCATCAATACACCCAAAAACCATCTGCTTCGATACGGTGCAGTCCAGTTCACAATCGAAACATTCGTCTTGATATATCGACTATCAATTCCCAATAACTTTATTTCTCCATCTCCTGACATTGGAGCAACTGCTGAATATGCGGAACCGGCAGATGCGGTGACATGAAATGAGAGAGTATCGGTTGATATCGTAGCGTATGTATTTATCTCTGGATTGAAATACGAATATTGGACAGGGGGAATCTGATAATCTCCAGCCATATGAGGAACAAGAATGTAACTGAAATCTCTCATTTTCCAGCCGGCACGTCCCGGATAAACAACAACCTCTTCTGATTTCGGATCATAGGATTTGACATTCGGTATGGGTTCAAATTGGGGAGTTGGCAAGGTTTTCAGTCCATGATTTCCTGCAAGCCGGACCGTCAGAACAACTGCTTCACCTGCCTGAACCGAATCTTTGTCAATTGTAGCACTCAATTCGAACTGCCCGACCGCTCCACTGAAATCATCCGGCTTCCCCTGTTCCGGGAGTGCTTTCACTGGAACGGTGATTGCCTGAGCGGCAACCATCTCCTGCCGAGCTTGTCTGAAGAATGTTGAGAATGGTGAATGAGGCGAACTCCCAAATGGATCCACTTGATTCGATTCAACCTGAAACACCATTCGCAACGGATCGATGACCAATTCACCGGTAACCGTCGGATACAATACAACTTGATACACCAGAGCTTCCGCATATTTGGCACCATTGATGATCTTCGTTTTAACTTCCGGAGATGCCGGAACCGGTACTTCTTCCGACCAGAACCCGGTAAAATCCGGGAGCTGCTGAACGGAGAAATCACTGACCTGAAGTCGTGTGTATATATAATACCGGACCGTTATCGCCTGACCGATATAAGGTTCTGGTGTATCAACTACCGTCCATAAAATCAGGTCACCCTGCCGATCTCTGGGAATATCTGGAGCAGTTCCATCTGCCGTCCCGACGCTGGATGATTGCCCAACTGTCATTTTAAGTACATCAATTGTCAATGCATTCGAATGAAAGGTTGATTGATTGTAGGAGACGGTCGCAGGAGGTATCTGCCATGTTCCTTCTTCCTTAGCTTCAAGAACAAACAGATATACTTTCTTACTGGTAACCCTTCCGTTAATGAAACTGATCTGGGAGGATGAACGTGGAGATCCCACCACTTTAAAGCCCTTGATATCACCGATCTGAGGATCGGGCAGCGATTGAGCTGCTCCTTCCACCGTAATCTGGTATTGAATTCGATCGAACAGGTATACCTGATTCCTGTCCACTGCAGCCGTGACCGTGATCGGATCTGCGGAGTAACTATCGATAGCGGAAAAAAGCATAACCGTCAGAATGATCACACACACAGAGATGGATGGATGGATAATCCGGGTGCAGTGGCAATGTCGATGGTGGACCGACGAAAAATGAATGATGACCGAATCCACGATTCGCTTTATCTGCAGACCTATCTGTATTCTCATGCAGATCTCCAAACCTCCACTAGATTTACCAATCTTTATCCAATTCCCGTTCCGGTTGAGGAAGCTGGTGAAATTTTTTCAAGACTTCCATTTCTTCATCTTCCATCGCATCCAGCAATCGAGTGGCTTCCTCTTCAGACATCTCGCCCTCCTGCTGGGGCTCGGGAGTCGGTTTTTGTTCCGTGTCATCCATGGATGTTTCTTCAGAGGATGTCGGTGTAGCCTCGGGAGTGGATTCCGACTGCTCCGTCTGCGAGGACTCAGATTCTGGTGTTCCCGATGGCGTGGGTGTTTCAAGACCGGGAGATGGCTGTGGTTCGGGTGTCTGACTCGAATCCTGCTCCCCATCCTGATTCTCCTGGGATTGCGGCGTTGGAGTGGGCATTTGCTGAAGCATTTTCAGAGCCATTTCCAGATTGACCTTCGCATCTTCATCCTGAGGAGCAAGTGCCAGGGATTTCTGAAATGAGTTCACAGCCGTTTGAGGGTCTTTATTCATCAGAGCTGCACATCCCGCATTATACAATGCATCCGCTTTGGCTTTTGGATCCTCCGACATAGCCGCGGATTGAAACTTCTTCTCAGCATCCTCATAATTTTCCTGCCGATAGAGCACGTTCCCCTGATTGTTTGCGATTAATGGATTCCCCGGATTGATCTGCTCCGCGTGATCATAAGCTTTCTGAGCGTTTTCCAGATTCCCGGATTCATATTCCTGGTTGCCAATCCCTATCCAGCGAGCGACCGGATCCCACCAATGAAATCCAGAAAACGATATAAATACAAACACGATACCAAGCCAGCGGGTGGATTTGGACAAGTAACTGCTGTAATATGTTTCCAATTGAAATTTCTGTCGGAAGTTATCCATGGCGGTCCTCCCACACAATCGGTCGAAAATCTCCGAGAGCCGCTTCTATCGCCAGCAGAAAAATCGCGAGAAAGATGAAAATACCGAAGCGATCTTCACGCCGGGTTGTCATGGTCTGTGAGAATTCAGATTTTTCCATATTCTCGATCTGAGCAGCGATGGAGGTGGTTTCCTGTTCTGAAGGCGTTGCCCGATAATACGCTCCATCCGTTTCCTTTGCCAAACGGATCATGGTCGTTTCATCCAATTTAGTCCAGACCAACTCCCCGTTACGTTTCTTGTATCCATCTCCCGGAGTCTGTCCATCATTTTCAGGAATCGGGCCGCCTTCAGGTGTTCCAATACCAACTCCAAAAATTTGAACCCCGGCAGCACGAACGGATTGAATCGCTTTCTCAATATCACCCTCATGGCCCTCTCCATCGGACAGGATGATCATCGCTTTCGTTCGAGCGGTAGATTTAGTCAGCAATCCCAGCCCTTCGTTAATCGCGTTTTCGACATTAGTTCCCTGCCCCAATGTCAAACTGTTATCCAGAATACTCCGCAATCCTCTGAAATCCAATGTGAGCGGGCAATGAAGACGGGTTGTGGAAGCAAATCCGATCAATGCGATTCGATTCCCTTCCAGATTCTCAAGCAAGGATGCGATTTCACTGCGCGCTTTTTCCAGTCTGTTTGGAGCGATATCCTCCGCTTTCATCGATTCAGACGTATCCACAAGCAAGACGATATCAATTCCCCTCTGGTATATCTCTTCCTGTCGCATTCCCCAGCGGGGTTTTCCCAGAGCGATGACCAGACATACCATCGCTCCAACAAGAAAAACCATTTTGACGTTTCGTCGCGATCGTAAAGCCCGGCGCACCAACCGAACCTGATGTACAGGATCACCTGAACCAGCATTTTCAAGATCTTCGGAAGTTTTCCATAACGCATTCGTTACGGTCCGGTAGATGACATTCATCTGACCGAACCGTTCTCCATCTTCATGCCGTTTGCGACCACCGATCCAAATGACGACAACTACAACAAAAATCGAACACCATCCGGCAAACCAGAGGATCCAGTCTGTTCCCGAAACGCCAAATTCCATTATGGGTACCTCCGGTATATAGAATGTCTCAGTATCGTTTCAATGACAATCACCATCAGAGAAAGCAGCAACGGAATCATAAAAAGCTCGGTATAACGGGTATACTTGAAGCTTTCCACTTTTACTTTCTCCAACTTATCAATAACATTGAAAACTTCCTGAAGCGTATTTGAATTCTTTGCAGAGAAATATTGTCCGTCGGTAATCCGAGCGATTTCGCGGAGGGTGTCTTCATCCAGCTCCACCGGAGCCTGTACTACCCGGCCCGGAAATCGTGGATGGGGGAATGGAGCGAGTCCGTTCGTTCCGACACCAATCGTATATATTTTTATTCCCAAAGCCTTTGCAGCCTTGGCAGCGGTTAATGGATCTATTTTTGACTTGACTGTATTGACACCATCGGTCACCAGAATAACGATCTGGCTTCCGGTTCTGGATGATTTGTCAGAATCTATGGGTTCTTCCCGTTGCTGATCCTCGATTCGTAACCGGTTGACTGCATTGGATATGGCTTTTCCGATGGCGGTCTGTTCCTCAACCATTCCGACTTGAGCCTGGCTGAGAAATTCAATCAGCAGTTCATAATCTAACGTCAAGGGACAGAGTGTGAAGCTTTCAGAGCCAAACAATACCAAACCGATACGGTCGTTGATCCGTTTGTTGATAAAATCAGAAATGACCTGTTTCGCAACTTCCAGCCGGTTACTCGGCTGGAAATCCAGAGCATTCATCGATCCGGAAATATCCAGCCCAATGACGATATCAATACCCTCCGATTGAATGATTTCCTTGTGTTCTCCGGATTGCGGTCTGGCTGCAGCAAATATTGCAAAGAGAATCGCGAGAAAACGGAATATTCGAGGGATCCAGACTGGTTTCCAGGAAACAGCTCCCGGAATACCACGAAAAGTCCGAATAGCTGGATAACGAATCACAAGATTCGGAACCTTGAAATAAGTGTATCCGGCAATCAAGGCAGGTATCAGCAGAAGCAAAATGAATACTTCCGGGTCGGCAAATCGGAAATTCATGGATGCGCCTCCACGGAAACCTGGTTTTCATCACCGGAGATCGATTCATTGACGTCCTTCGTTCGACTAATGACCTTGATGACCCGCTCCATACTTTCCCGGCAGCGAAAGTCTTCCGGCACATACTTGGCGAACTTGACGAGATCTGCTAACTCCAGAACAGACAGAATATCCACTCGGTCAGCATGATGCACCTGTATCAGTTCCAGATCTTCCGCTAATTCCTGAGTTGTTCGTTCTGGAGCTGGAAAAGCAAAACGTCGACCGAGGTATACTTTGAATATTTCCGTCAGGAGAATGAAAAACAGTTTGATCTCTCCCTGGCGTAACAGATTTTGTTTATTGAGTTCATCAATTGCTTCCAGAGCGATCACATGAGCAGGTCTGGGGGGGGGTGGAGGAAGTGGTGTTGCCGCGATACGCTGACGGCGACGCTTCAGGTACCAAATCGCCACAGCGACCATGATTACGACCAATATGGCAACACCAATTACGAGAATCTTGTAATAAAGTGTCGCAGGTACGATCGCCGGACTCCGAATGTCACGCGGGGTCTGATCATCTGGAGACAGTATTGAATCCACCTGGATAAAAAGCGGATCAGTCTGAGCCGCTCCTTTGGAACCATCCGGTAACTCATAATGGATGGTGATCGGAGGTATTTCCATGTCTCCGGTCTCATACACACTGATATTCATCAATAATACATCGATATCCTGGGATGAAGCGGGATCTTTCTCCACGGCTACCGTCCGATTCAGTATGCGGAATGGCGTGATATCGAGAGACTCGTCCGGGAAGACGATCCGAGCGTTTTCAGTGGAAATGACCGAAACCCGCAGCACGATCGGATCTCCGATATGGATTTTGCTTCGATTGGTTGTGGCAGTGACGGTGATTGGGCTCTCAGCGAAAATTCCCCCGTTAACAAAAAGGCACGCCACTATCCAGATGATTATTTCTGATAATGCTTTCAATGCATCCTCCGTGCCCTTGATTTCATGAATCGATACAAATCGGCTTCATAGGGTTGATCAGTACGAATCTTGAGACAATCGATTCCTGCTGATGCGATAAAGCGATCCCGAGCGGTCCGAGCGGCTAGGATCTGATTTTGAAACTGCTCCCGAATCGCTTTTTTCGACAAATCCACACAGATTTCCTCACCGGTCTCGGCATCCTGAAATGTCATCCATCGGACCGACGGCATCTCGCTTTCTCTCGGATCTTCCACGATGACTGCGACCAGATCGTGACGTCGAGCCGCAATACGAACCGCTTTCTCATAACCGGCATCCAAAAAATCGGAAACCAAAAACACCACTGCCCGTCGTTTCTGAACCCGGTTGAGATATTCCACGGCATTCGTGATGCTGGTTCCACGTCCAATCGGTTTCTGAACAAGTAAGTCCCGGATTACTCGGAGCACATGTTGAACGCCTTTTTGTGGTGCAATATAACTTTCAATCCGATCAGAAAACAAAATGGAACCGATCCGATCATTATTTTTAATCGCCGAGAAGGCGAGAATGGCACAGATTTCCGCTGACAACTCACTTTTCAATCTACTGATTGTTCCAAATCCCAAAGATCCGGAGATGTCATTGAGGAAAAGGACGGTCAATTCCCGTTCTTCGATATATCGTTTGACATAGGGTTTGCTGAATCGAGCGGTGACATTCCAGTCAATCGTTCGGATATCATCACCGGGGATGTACTCACGGACCTCCGAAAATTCCATCCCGCGTCCTTTGAATGCGCTCTGATATTGACCCGCCATGGCCTGGTTCACAATCCGATTCGTCGTAATCTGAATTCGCTTTATCTTTCTGACCAATTCTCTGCTTATCACTGGAATAATCCTCAGATCATTGATAATGGGAAATCATTTGGGGGAATTCGTGGATATTTCTGATGTTGGTCTGCCGTATCGTTACGGAACTTCAACTTTATCAAAAATCATTTTAATCACGTCGTCGGAATTCAACTCTTCGGCCTCCGCTTCATAACTTAAAATAATACGATGCCGCAGGACATCCGGGCCGATGGTCTTGATGTCATCAGGAGTGACATAACCTCGGCCGTTTAAAAAAGAATATGCCCGGGCTGCTGCGATCAGATAGATGGTAGCTCTCGGCGAAGCGCCATACTGGATCAGTCCTTTCAGTTCCGATAAACCATAATCGGACGGAAATCGCGATGCATACACCAGGTCGACCACATAATTGCGAGCACGTTCATCCACATGGATCTCCCGAATCATGTTTCGCGCATCCAGAATGTGTTTGGGATCGATAACCGGTTCAGCATGAATGGGAGATGCCATGCTCATCCGATCCAGAATCCCTCGTTCCTCCTGTTTGGTTGGGTACCCGATTTTGAGTTTCAACATGAACCGATCGACTTGTGCTTCCGGTAACGGATAGGTCCCTTCCTGTTCGATCGGATTCTGAGTGGCAAGCACGAGAAAAGGTGCTGGGAGAATGTACGTTCGTTCACCAATGGTGACCTGCCGTTCCTGCATCGCTTCCAGCAGAGCGCTTTGGACTTTCGCAGGAGCACGATTGATTTCGTCAGCCAATACCAGGTTTGCAAACAATGGACCTTTTTTGGGCTCAAACGTGTTATCCTTGGGATTATATATCATTGTTCCGGTTAAATCAGCGGGAAGCAAATCAGGAGTGAACTGAATACGCTTAAATTCCGCTCGAATGGATTCGGCAAGCGTTTTTACTGCCAGAGTTTTCGCGAGACCAGGGACTCCTTCGATCAGGATGTGTCCATCCGCGAATAATCCAATCATGAGACGGTCAAGCAGATATTTCTGGCCAACAATGACTTTCTCAAGTTCCCGCTTGAGGATTCCGATAAATCCGGCAGCAGACTTCACCCGTTCATTCAATTCCTGAATATCAATACTCACACCTAGATCCTCCCAAATAAAAAGAGCAACATCACGACCATTGATCCGTTATTTCCAAAAGATACGCAACGATTCTCCATTTACTGGATTACGGCACGATGGGTTGGATGCGATCTTCATGGATCGTGCATTTAAATTTCTTTTTCAATGCGTCGAATCGATCTTCGAGACTTTTCTCCTTCATATCCCGAATCAATTTATTTTTGATCTGTGTTTTAACTTCGGATATGGGCTTCAATAACTCATCCGACTTCTCTTCCATTGCTACAATGTGCCAGCCTTTTTTTGTTTGGATTGGTTTGGAGAATTCACCCTGTTTCAGAGCAAAAACGGCAGTTTCAAAATTCGCATCTTTACCGATTCCTCGAATATAACCATCTTTATAAAGATATCCCAGGCTCCCTTTTTGTTTGACGGAAGCCGTATCTGTTGATTTGGTTTCTACCAATGTGTCAAACTGCTTCCCCGCTTTAAGCTGCTTGTAAATATCTTTCGCCTCCTTTTCCGAAGCGACCTGAATATGTTTAATCTTGCAACGAGCGCGACTCATGTATTTATCGGGATTTTCTTTATATTCTTTTTCAATACTCTCATCAGTGACCAGCATCTCTTCAGCGATCAGGCTTTTAACAGAATCAAATGATTTATAACCCGCATCTTCCTTGGCATCCACCCGGATAATATGCCAGCCGAGTCGGGTTTTAATGGGTTCTGATATCTGCCCGATCTTCAGGCTGAAAACCGCTTCTTCAAATTCGGCTGATCGTCCGATCCCACGGATATATCCTTCTTTCCGAATATTTCCCAATCGTCCAGCTACCTCACGAGTCTCCTCATCTTTGGAATATTTTTTTACTGCTTCATCAAAGGATATCTCATCTTTTGACAGAAGGTTGCGTATTTCTTCCGCTTTTTCCTGAGTATCGACCAGAATATGCGCTGCATCGACGGATGCCTCCGTGCGATATTCCTCTTTATGTTTTTCGTAATATTGCTGTAACTGAGAATCAGGTGGTGATGGTGGATTGCTCATTTCATTTTTAAAATATTCCGAAGTCAGGATCCGCTCCCTCGATTCTGCTAATTTATCTTTTATTTCTTGCTTCTCTTCATAATTGGATTCTATGGCAGCTTTCATCAATAACTGAGTTTTGACAATCCGGTCAAGAAGCTTCATCTGACCTTCTTTGGTCTCAAAGTTGCTTCGTGCATAAGACGGAATCTCCTCAAGCTTTCGTTGGACATCAGCAGACGTGATCTTTATATCCCCAACCTCCGCCAGTACAGTATTTGTATCTTCAGCATAAACCGATATTGGCATCATCAGTGCAAAAAATCCGACGATGAAAAGACAGATTTTATCGTTCATCAATCGCTTTGGAATTCCTAAGACGGCTCCGTTCATATAATGCTCCTTCGTTTATCTCTTCTCTGTTTTACCTACAATCCCCAAGATAACTGCCGCTATAAGTAGCATGATTTCTTTTTCAGCGTCAAATGACAGACAGAATCCAAATACCTGACATCCAATACGATTCTAAGGCATGTGGTGTTCCGAATTTTTTCTGATTTTAATTATAAATCCTGGGACGAAACGCTGTGGAAGCGGTCGGAGGTTTTCGCCTAGTTCAGCGATTCCATAATCCAGTCACTGGCTTCCTTATCAGGAATATTCAGACATGCTGCGACCTCTGTGATAAGCAGTTGCAAAGCATTATCCATCATCCGGGATTCCTTGATAGCCAAACTCTTTTTTTTCTTTAAGTTGACCAAATCCCGCACGACTTCCGCTGTCAGGAAGATAGATCCTGATTTCAGTTTATCAAAATTGTCGCTGTATCGATGATGCCATTGCGTGTAATGAGTCTCAGAATTTTTACCCAGAATTTCTTTAACTTTAGGCAGTTCTTCCGGTTGGACGATCTGCCGGAGCCCAATTTTTTCTTCATTGGCAGTTGGAACCATGATCGCCAGATTTTTAGCGACAATTCTGAGAATATAAAAATCTGTTGCTTTGTTGCCAATGACTTTCGATTCAATACCCTGAACCTGTGCCAATCCTTGGGTAGGGTAAATCAAAAGATCACCGACATTAAACATGATGGCCTCCTGTACGATATTGTCTGGTTCGAGTTAAAACATCATGCATCACAACAACTAAAAACAAACCCATGATAAGATTCTTTATCTCAAAAAGCAATATGATATTTATATATGATAGTTTTTTTGATGAATGGAACACTTTTAAGCAGACCTTTCCGCATCTTTCCCAATTTGATGTTATCACTCGACGAGCATTCCATATCCGCAAAATTTGCATCAGATCCTTTCCTGAATTGCATTCATCCCTCAGAAGCAACAATGGTCAGATGAGTACACTCAGCCAAGATTTCCATAACACACATCCACTTTTTAGAAAAGTATATCGGATTCTGATTGATTTCACCATGAAGGTATATCGTTATGTTCATTAACAGGATTCAATCTTCAACATCGACTACAGCCCGTCAATGCAAATCACCAAACACATCGGCTGCATAGATCAATTACAAAATCATCATCCGATAGTTTCTACAGGTATGGTTTTTGCAGTGGCATCGGATAGCAGCGACCTTTAACAAGGTGAAGGAATATCATGAAAAAATATACAGAAAAACCGGACCTCAGACGGCCTCACATCCTGGTCGTGGATGATCATATCGAGAATCTTGACAATCTCGAAGTTATCCTGTCTATGACCGGGTACAACGTCGAAACAGCCCGTAGCGGTGAAGAAGCTTACTTTAAAGTCATCAATCCCCAGACTCCTTTTGATATTGTATTGACAGACATCAAAATGAGTCCGATGAATGGCATTGAACTTCTGGAAAAAATCCGCGAATTCGATTCTGAGATTATTGTGATCATGATGACCGGTTATAGTACGATGGATAATGCCATCGCGGCTATCCGAAACGGAGCTTATGATTATCTGGAAAAACCATTTCAAATGGAGCAACTCATTCTCGCTCTCCAGCGCGGATATGCAAAACGAACCATGGCTCAACAGAATCAACAGCTCATCAAAGATCTCAAACAGAAAACAACCGAGCAGGAAATAACGCTTCGTAAGCTTGAGGAGACACAACAACAGCTCCTCATCACTACTACGATCGCAGCCATCAATACGGCGACCGGTACATTGGATCATGAACTCAGAAATCCGCTGACAACGATCAGTACTATTCTGCAAATATGCTCTGAAAAAGGAAACGGATTAAGCCCGGAGAAACTGGGGCAATACCTGACCACTATAAATGGCGAAATCAACCGCATTATCCAAACCCTTCAAACACTGAAAAATAAAATCAAAACTCCGGTTTTTGAGGAACATGGTTATGGATCGCAGATAGTGAATATAGCCAAATCAGAATATCATAACGACAGAAATGGCGACGATTGAAAACAAAAATCATTCCTTACATTGCCTTGATTGTTTCAATTATTCTATCCGGGTGTGATACATGGAAGGATTCACCCCTCGATACCAATCACACCATCACTATTACGAATCTTACTCCATGTGATATTTCGGTTACATTGGATAATGACAGTATTATGTACTTACCTGAGACCGGAAACAGCGATATATTCTCCGATATCGCTCCGGGTATTCACGAGCTGATCGCATTCCAAAAATTGTCAGAAGTATGGATCCCGACCGCTCACATCACCATCATGGTTTCTGAAAGAAAAGATTATTTCTGGGTCCTTCGGCAATGTTCTACTGATCTGCCATCCTGATTTCCAGCATGGGATATCACAAATCCGGTTCGCAGGAATTGATTCTGGGATCCCATATGTCCGTTTCGGGGGGTCTCGCTCGCGCCATCTATCGAGCACGAGAATTAACCTGTGATACAGCGGCCATTTTTTCACGATCCCCTCGGATATGGAAACGAAAATTACCCACAACCGTCCAAATCAATAGTTATTTTCAGGCATTGCATCAAACCGGTATTCATCCCGTCATCCTTCATGGCCTGTATCTCGCCAATCTGGCATCTCCCGATGACGTGATCTACCATAAATCCATACGAGCCATTTCCGATGAACTCGCTTTTTGCGCTCAGCTTTCCATCCCATGGCTTGTGATTCATCCTGGTTCCCACCTGGGCCATGGAGAATCAGGCGGGATGCGACGCATCTGTGACGCCCTTGATCTTCTGCTTGATAATCCCACAGTTGCTCAGGTTGGAGTAGCTCTGGAAACGACCAGTGGCTCTTCTCATTCGATCGGTGGACGATTCGAACACTTCCAGCACATTATCCACCATACGCGTCACCAAAACCGGATTGGAGTCTGTCTGGATACGTGTCACATTTTTTCAGCGGGTTATGATATCCAGACAAATAAGGCATGGAACCGAACCAGGGATGAGTTCCATCGGATCATCGGTCTGGATCGGCTGGTTGTCGTTCATCTCAATGATTCTCTTGGAGATCTCGGGAGTCATCTCGACCGACATACGCATATCGGTGAAGGCCGTATCGGAGTGCACGGGTTCAGAGCAATCGTCAATGATCCGGCTCTCCGGAATCTCCCCATGATCCTCGAAACTCCCAAGGATCCCGATGGTTTGTGGGACATAAAAAACCTCTCACTCCTTCGAGGTTTGAGATAAAATGTACCGGGGAGTGGATTCCTGAAGTGACAGGAAAAATCCCAAACCCATGGCCATCAAGTAAAAAATCCAATCCCAATGGCTGTATGTAATCATCAGAAGTCTCCAAATTGTCTGGAGATTCAATTCCTGAATGATTGTCGTTACGGGGAGCTGTTTTTGGAATGCCCATACCAGCAAAAGATAACCGAGGGTCCCTTCCAGACATCCAATAAAACTCCAGCCTGCACCAATCAATCGAAAAGCAACAGTTGACCCTCTCCCCAACCTTCGGGTGCCAAAGCCTGTCAGAACACCTATGATGACTGCAATCCAGGTGATCTTGTAGTGGGTGAAATACCACAGCCACGCCCAAATCATTGCACCGATTGTCGATCCGATACAGCCTCCCAGGAATCCCCGGAACAGGTTCGATTTCTTGGGATTATCCCACGATTTCCGGTCACCTGCTTCGAATCCAGGTTTGAGCGGTTCTTTGATGATCGGATGGGAAAAAGCAATTAAATCAAGCATTTGTTCATCTCCAAACTGATCATCTGGAGTAAACCACAATTAATGCGATCATTCAATGAGCGTAAGCATTCGTTTTTTTATCAAATGCCACGGCTGCTACGTTGCTGCACCGTTCCCTGCTTATACACATATTACATCATCCTTAATCCTTCTCCATGAATGGAGAATAGCATATGTGCAAAATTCTTTTAACTTCTCCCAACTCAGCGACCGGGAGAGGATCGCCGGCCGATCCTGCATGGATCAATGCCCTGACATGACCGGCGGGGGCAGGGAGCGGGGTGTGGGAAATATAGCGATGCCATCCTTCCACGCCGATGAGTTTGCATCACCGCTCCCTGAGGGGTCACGGCAATGTTGTTTCAAAGAAACCTTTTGGCATACTATTTGAAACAATTCATGGAACGAGTGCAAAGGAGGGTGATATGGATATCAACCGATTAACACAAAAATCCCAGGAAGCATTGCACGACGCTCAAGTCAAAGCCGTGCGATTCGGTCACATTGAACTGGATGTGGAGCATCTGATGCTGGCTTTGCTCGCACAACCCGAAGGGCTGATTCCCCGGTTGCTGAAAAAAATGGATGCACCACTCGATACGCTCACAAAACGGATCGAAGACGAATTGCAGCGTCGTCCACGAATCTCCGGTCCCGGAGCAGAACCCGGGAAAATCTATGTTACTCAACGATTCAACCAGCTTCTTGTTCAGGCGGAAGACGAGGCTAAGCGACTCAAAGACGAATATGTATCTGTGGAGCATCTCTTTCTGGCTGCTATCGATGAAACCGAAACCACGTTCCTCAGTAAGTTATTCAAAAGCTTCGGCATCACCCGGGATCGGTTTTTGAATGGACTGGTGGACGTTCGTGGAAATCAACGCGTGCAAAGCACCAATCCGGAATCAACGTATGAAGCACTGGAGCGCTACGGGCGGGATCTGGTTCAGGATGTCCACCGGGGAAAACTGGATCCTGTGATCGGACGCGATGCTGAAATCCGGCGGGTGATCCGGATCCTGTCACGAAAAACAAAAAACAATCCCGTGCTGATCGGTGAACCTGGTGTCGGTAAAACGGCGATCGTGGAGGGACTCGCTCACCGCATCGTGCGCGGCGATGTTCCCGAAGGACTCAAAGAGAAATCAATTTTCGCTCTGGATATGGGAGCACTGGTTGCGGGAGCCAAATACCGCGGGGAGTTTGAGGAACGGCTGAAAGCCGTACTTCAGGAAATCAAAGAAAGCGACGGCCGGATCCTGCTGTTCATCGATGAATTGCACACCATTGTCGGCGCTGGAAAAGCAGAAGGTTCCATGGACGCCGGAAACATGCTCAAACCCATGCTGGCCCGTGGTGAACTCCACTGCATCGGTGCAACGACATTGGATGAATACCGGAAATACATTGAAAAAGATGCCGCTCTCGAACGCCGATTCCAGCCCGTCCTGGTGGATCAGCCGACGGTGGAAGATACGATCTCCATTTTACGGGGACTGAAGGAGCGGTTTGAAATCCATCACGGTGTCCAGATTCTCGATGGTGCACTCGTTGCGGCAGCGACTCTCTCCAATCGATACATTTCCGACCGGTTCCTTCCTGATAAAGCCATTGATCTCGTCGATGAAGCCTGCGCCATGATCCGCACCGAGATCGACTCCATGCCAACAGCGTTGGACGAAGTCACCCGGCGTATCATGCAGTTGGAGATCGAAGAAGCGGCCCTGAAAAAAGAGAAAGACAGCTCCAGCAAAGAACGACTGGAAACGATCCGCAGAGAGCTGGCGGATTTGAAAACGGAAGCGGATGGCATGCGGGCGCAATGGGATGCGGAGAAAGAAATCATCGGACACGTCCAGAAATTGCGCGAAGACATCGAACGGATCCGCATGGACATTGAAAAAGCGGAGCGGGAATATGATCTCAATCGAGCTGCGGAATTGAAACACGGCCGGTTGCCAAATCTGGAAAACCAGCTCCGGCAAAGTGAAGAACGGCTGAAAAATCGCCAGAACGGAGAGAAGCTGCTGAGGGAATCCGTCACCGATGAAGAGATTGCGGATATCGTCTCCAAATGGACCGGTATTCCGGTGACACGGCTCGTCGAGGGAGAGCGTGAAAAGCTGTTGCATCTCGATCATCATCTCCACCGTCGTGTGATTGGTCAAGATGAAGCCGTGCAACTCGTATCGGATGCCGTGATTCGAGCCCGATCCGGAATCAAGGACCCGTGCCGGCCGATTGGTTCATTTATATTTCTGGGTCCGACCGGAGTGGGAAAGACGGAGCTGGCCCGTACACTGGCTGCTGCATTGTTTGACACCGAAGATAACCTCATCCGGATCGATATGTCTGAATATATGGAGAAACATACGGTGTCCCGTCTGATCGGTGCTCCACCGGGATATGTGGGCTACGATGAGGGTGGTCAACTGACCGAAGCTGTGCGGCGTAAACCGTATTCCGTGATTTTGTTTGATGAAATCGAGAAAGCACATCAGGATGTATTCAATGTTCTGTTACAGATACTCGATGATGGCCGCGTCACAGACAGTCACGGCCGGACAGTGGATTTCAAAAACACGGTAATCATCATGACCAGCAATATCGGCTCCCATCATCTGCTCGAAGGGATCAGTGATTCGGGAGTGATCCATGAATCGGTCCGCAATACAGTGATGCGGGAACTCCGGATCCATTTCCGCCCTGAATTTCTAAACCGGGTGGATGATATTGTCCTGTTCAAGCCGCTCACACTTGGGGAAATTGAACAGATTGTCGAGATTATGATTGAAACGCTCCGGCAACGTCTGAAGGAGCGCCGAATCTCGCTGGAAATGACGGAATCGGCCCGGCGGCTCATCGCGAGGAATGGATTCGATCCGGTGTATGGAGCACGACCGCTGAAACGATTTCTGCAGCGGGAACTGGAGACGCGCATCGGACGGATGTTGATCGCAGGAGAAGTGGTCGATGGCAGCGTGATCCAGATCGATGAGCAAGGTGGTAATTTAACCATCAGCATTGGAGAATCGATTCATCCAGGATGATAATAAACCAATGGGTCCTAGGGATCGGTTTCAAACCTGACAATTCCAGTACGGTTCATTATTACCATCAGGGCAGATTTGAAACCGACCCCAACAGGCAACGGGGGATCGGTTCGTCTGATTCATTTATCAAAGGAATCATCATGACCACATCATCTAACCCGGAAAAGCACCACCGACGATCCATCAGACTGAGAAATTGTGATTATTCGCAGTCTGGTATGTACTTCGTGACATGTTGTACCCATAACCGGGAACACTTTTCGGAAAAATCATCGATAAAAAAATGGTTTTGAACGATGCTGGAAAAATTGTTCAGGATGTTTGGGAGCATTTACCATACATTTATAGCAATATCCGTCTGGATGAAATGATGATCATGCCCGATCATATGCATTGCATCATCGTTATTACAGACAGAATTCCTGTTATACAACCATGTGCAGGGAAAGGTTCTAAATCCACTCACATACACCAAAACGTATCCACAACCCAGACTTCGGCAGGCATGAAACCTGGCTCTGTACGTCATGGATTATCGGAAATCGTACGAGGACTCAAAACATTTTCCAGTCGCCGGATTAACAAACTACGGATAACAACTGGGATACCGGTTTGGCAAAGAAATTACTATGAACACATCATCCGGGATAAACATGAACTCACTCAAATCCGTAATCATATTCGAGCCAATCCCCGAAAATTTAAAACGAAGACTCCCAAAACCCGGTTATCAGTGACAATGAAACGACAAATGGATAACATCATCGCCAAGAACGGATACGGAAATGGGTTTTCATAGAAGTAGTCCACTTAGAAATAATATTGTATATAGCAAGTTATCCATTTCCATCATTCCGGGACGCCGATTTGGATTAATGAAACCTTAATGCACCGTTCACCGGCCATCCCAAACTAAGTCCCTTTCCATTTATTGTGGCTGAGGGATATGTCACAAAGGAACCGGGCAAAACACCATGAATCAGCGCACAAACATACCCAACTCCATCATCGACACACTGATGCTATGGTTTAATGAACACCGCCGGAAACTTCCCTGGAGAGGCGAATCGGATCCCTATAAAATCTGGGTCAGCGAAGTAATGCTCCAGCAGACACAGGTCAAAACCGTCATTGATTACTATCATCGCTGGATGGATGTGTTTCCCAACCTGCAATCCCTGGCTGCCGCGGATCAGACGATTGTTCTGAAAGTATGGGAGGGACTGGGATACTATGCCCGAGCCCGTAATCTGCAAAAAGGAGCCTACTACCTGATTGAACATCACAATGGCCATTTCCCTGCAACCTATCCCGAGCTATTGCGCATTCCGGGGATCGGTCCGTATATCGCGGGAGCTGTTGCGAGTATTGCGTTCAATCTCCCGGTTGCCGCTGTCGATGGAAATGTTATTCGTGTGGTGTCCAGATTAATCGCCTCAGACGAGAATGCCGACTCCACACGCATCAAGATTTCTTTTAAAGAAATACTTGAAAGAAGCTATTACGATCATGAACCACGATGGGTCAACCAGGCATGGATGGAGTTCGGCGCTCTGCAATGCGTAGTCAAACCGGTTTGCAGTGTGTGCCCTCTCTCCAGCAGGTGTTCAGCGTATCTCACAGAATCGGTATCACGTTACCCGGTGAAAGCAATGAAATCAAAAGTACCGCATCGTCATGGAGCCGCGTTTATTTTTCGGAGAGGCGACACGATCCTTCTGCTCCAGAGACCACCCGACGGATTGTTGGGTGGTCTCTGGGAGCTCCCGAACGTGATGCTGGATGAGATATCCATTGAATCCTTCACAATGGAGATGGGCATTGATGTTCTGCGGGAATATCCGGAACAGGCGGCGCATCAATACTCCCATTTCAAAGTCACATTCCGATTGTTTGATGCGATTCTGAATCGGGATTGGCATCATCCGTTCTGGGTGAACATTGAATGGATTCCGATCGCGAAACTGGGGGAATTACCCAGGCCGCAAGTGCATATCAAAGCGCTCCGGATCGCCGGGATGATCTGAATACGGCCATGTTTTTCAGGACGGAATCGGGTTTAAATCCACCGAATCGCAACAGGGATTGCGAACAACCGGGATTGGGGGCCGATTGGTTCCACGACGTACGTGGGATCATCGGTACACACCACGTACAAACCACAACGCCTGTAGGGGTCGGCTTCAAATTGGTGGTTTCACGTCACGATTCACATCCATTACCCACGTCCACAGGTTTGAAACCGATCCCAACGGGCAATGGGGGATGCGTTTTTCCGGGGTGATATCAGATCAATCGGTGGTCAGATCCCGGGGATCGGATTCGCCACAGAATCGGTTTCAAACCGGATGGTTCCATTACGGGTTGATTTGACAATTGGTGCAGGTTTGAAACCGACTCCAACGGGCAATGGGGGATGCGTTTTTCCGGGGTGATATCAGATCAATCGGTGGTCAGATCCCGGGGATCGGATTCGCCACAGAATCGGTTTCAAACCGGATGGTTCCATTACGGGTTGATTTGACAATTGGTGCAGGTTTGAAACCGACTCCAACGGGCAATGGGGGATGCGTTTTTCCGGGGTGATATCAGATCAATCGGTGGTCAGATCCCGGGGATCGGATTCGCAGAAGCGACCATTACATTCGCTGAAGCGACAACTACATTCACTGAAGGGACCATTACATTCGCTGAAGCGACAACTACATTCGCTGAAGCGACCATTACATTCGCTGAAGCGACCACTACATTCGCCGAAGCGACAACTACATTCGCTGAAACGACAGCTACATTCGCCGAAGCGACAGCTACATTCGCTGAAGGGACAACTACATTCGCTGAAACGACCTCTACATTCGCTGAAGCGACAACTACATTCGCTGAAACGACCTCTACATTCGCTGAAACGACTTCTACATTCGCTGAAATGACCATTACATCTGCCGAAGCGTCGTTATTTTCATCCGCAGCGAAGTTATTTCTGTCATAATCGACTCTTACGTTCGCTGGAACGACCTTATTTCTATTCTGAATGATGTTTGAATTCACGGTAACGACCATATTCCAAATCCATACACTCATTGTCGGCAGAGAACCATGAAACCATCCCAGTGAACAATGGATGATTTTTATCGCTCCGCTCCTCACAATTAAGGATATGAATATGATTGGTTCCAGTAAAATATTCCACGTTCCCGTTTATCGGAATCCATTCGCGAAATCTGCGTACAAAAGGCAGGACCCCTTCAAGCGTTCCTTGAAGGGGCCGTTTAGGGGAGGAAAAGAGGATTATGTATGAAGAGATTTTTTTAAAGAGCCTTGGTTGAGTGGGTCTCTCAATCCATAATACACGGGAGCTGTGCTGGAGGTTCCATTTTTTCGGATTGACCTCCGAACAATGGAACATAATATCGCGCTACCACCCGATCCCACTCGAACATCTCCCCTGCCCGAGACACGGCATTCCGGCTCAGCGTATCCCGTAGTTCCGGATTCTGCAGGAGCATTATCATGGCATCCGCGAGCGCATGCGGATCACCCGGCGGAACCCGCAATCCGGTCTCCTGATCCAGAACGGTCTGCTGAAATCCACCGATATCCGAAGCGATCACCGGTGCACCACACGCCATCGCCTCCAAGGCCGTCAATCCGAACGGCTCCGGCCAGTTCGTCGGGATCACACAGAAATACGCTGATCGATACAATTCCGGCATCTCCGGAAAAGGAATCCATCCGGTCGACTGGATCACCGGGTCGGTGGATTCCAGAGACGGATCCGTCACCTTGATCTCGAGATCGCCAAGCAGTTCTGGGTACCGCTCCTGGAGTTCGTGCACGGCGGACTGAAAGACCGGGAACCCTTTCCGGGGGTCCTGAACCCGCCCCGGCATCACGATCAACCGAGGCGTCGATTTCGCTGCTCCCGGAGAAAAATGAACGGTATCCACACCGCCCGGAATCCGATGGATGGGGACATCGATCCGTGAAAATTTCTCTGCAATGAAATCATTATAGACCAGAATTCCCTGAACCCGATTCAATGAAGAGACCGCTTTCTCGTGATACCACGGCCAGAACGCACCTAACTGAAAATACTCTCCGGCGAGCGGATTCATCGGTTCCCTGCGGGATCGGAAGGGGTGAAACAGGCGGCCAAACGAACGCAACGCACACCATGTGCATGCCGTGGGATGCGTCAGATAACTCAACGGGCATACCGGTTCCCGAGTGGGTTGATTCCATTCCGAAATCCGCGTATTCCGGCGGACGGACATATAATTGGGACACACGATCTCAAATCCATAAATCCGGATGAAAACCGGATACTCCGCAAACATCTCGATCAGATCCGGACCGAATGAAAATGTATTGGTGATCAGGACGGTATCCGGTTGAAACGATGTGACCGCATTTTTCAAAACCGACGGCCAATCCGATTTTTTACGGCTGACCGGCAGAATCTCGGCGGGGAATCCTGGATCTGCTGTGATGGTTCCCCGGGGGATAAAGGCATCATCACAGCGGACGGTGAACAACGAGACTTCCAATCCCCGAGCCCGCAGCCGGACCAACACCTCGCGGAGATCCACCCAGGAACCGCCAGTCGGAGGCCAATGAAACGATGGATCGACGACAGCCAGTCTCACCATACACCTCTCACTTTCCCAGGCATCCTCAATTTTGCCGGTTGGATCGGCAGATCGATTCGATACAGTGCTTCGATCCGCTTCGCAATCACAGCCCAGTCAAAACAGGTTTCCGCTCGCTTTCGGGCCAATTGTTTTGTTTGCTGGAGACGGTTATCATCGGTCAGCAGTTGGATCAGAGCTTGTGCAATGGCCATGCTGTCTCCGGGCGGGACCACAACTCCACCGTCACCGATCATGAACGGCACATCCCCCACTCCGGAGGCGACAACCGCCAACCCCGACGCAAGATACTCCACGATCTTCAACGGGCTTTTCGCACGTGTGGCGGGATTGTCTTCCAGACTGACGACTCCGATATCCGCAGCAGCGAGATAATCCGGTATCGATTCATGCGGAACGCTCCCCGTAAAGACTAAAGGACCCATGACACCGAGTTCGCCGGCCAATTCCATCAACCGGGGTTTGTCCCAGCCATCTCCAACCAACAGGAATCGGGTATCGGGCAGTACACGAAGCACATCCCGGGCGGCGTGAAGATACAATTCGGCATACTGAGCCGCATGCAGTTGCCCCATATAGATGACGAGTTTTCCAGTGACGTCATACCGGCATCGGATCTCGTCCGCGCCGGACGTTTGGGGATGAAAATGTTTCAGGTCGACGCCAACCGTGGCATGTGCTGTCAATGGTTCCGGGTATCCGATCTCCATAAGCAGCTCTTTGATCTGATGGCTGGCATACGAAATCGTATCGGCATAGCGCGGGAAAATCCCTTCCAGATGCCGAAGCCAGAACGGCGCTCGTTGTCGATACTCAATGGAATAGATTGCGGACTCCCAATCATCCCAATCATAGTGAACCCGGCGCGGGACCCGTGCCAACGCAATCATGAGCGGAATCGTGGCATATGGAATACTTTTCTGGAGATGCACCACATCGCACCATCTGAGATATCCGGTCAATTTGCGGATATTAGCCGGCCAGGCCATCATCCCTCTCGCGAATTGGGTTACTGAAATCGGAATATTGGAAGCGAGCATCGGAATGGCATGTGGTTTGGAGAAATAGTGACAGACAAGTTTCACTTCATGACCGAACCGATGGAGTTCTGTGGCGATATTCCGGATGCGGGTCGTCCACGGCTCCTGCGGATGAAAAATATCATGCGGATGAATCATGATGATTTTCATTCGGTTGTTCGATTTCTGTGCCGGAGATTCTTGATTTTGTGGTATATCCGGTTTGTGCAATAACTGCTAAAAATCATCGGTATCTCCAGCAATGCCTTCAACCGTGTCGCCGGGCAGTACCAAGTCCCCGAATGCTGAGATGCCATGACAGGTGTCGTGCAATGAACTGCTTCTGGTTCTGTATCGTTCATTGTCTCTCCTTATTCAGATTTTCTAGACTGGAAATCAGAGAGGAGGTGTTATGAATGACAAAATCGTCCATCCGACCGTCTGGACTAATGATCAACACGAAGGCTCTTCTTGAATCCCCCATCTGGTTCCAATCCGCTCTCCCCTTTCAATATCCACTACCGTTTCATCACTGTCAACTGATCTGAACAGCTTCCGATAATCCTGCTTGCCTATTGATGGGTATCTGTCGTATGGTATAGGCAGTCCGTTTGTCGGCACTGATGTGACTGCATGCCATCCACAGATCCGAACCACCGGGTAGCGGATGAGCTATTATGTACATCGTCCCGATATTGGTTTTCAATGAAATATCGAAACGGTTGCCGTTTTTTGAATATATAGAAGGATCGTTCATACGAATGAGAATCATGAATATTCTCTTCATCGGTATCAATGGGCATGAATATCCTCATACTCGTGTACGGTGCTATCAATTTGCTGAACAATTGGCGAAATATCCAGGGATTCGGACGAGTGTTTTATCATTCCGGGACCATTTAAGCGATTACAATGAGGTTGAGATATACAATCTTCGGGACCGGGACCGGTTAAGACTCACCTGGCGAGCGCTGCCAAAACTGCTCAAACCCCTGAACACCCTGTTTTACGTCCACAAAATACACTATCACGCCGCTCTTCCTTTCTTTTTGCATCGTCTGGGTGCTTATCGATACATCCTGGATTATGACGATTATGATGTCGATCTGATGGTTTCATTCAAACATTCTCTTCTGAATCGTCTATTTTTTGGATCGAACGATCCACAGGCTATTACGCAGCAATTGGCCACTCATGCATTGGGATGTGTGGCGTCCAGCAAATATCTGATGGATTATTTAAAGCAGTTCAATGAAAATGTCGGATATATCTCCACAGGAACAGATACAACCAAATTTCCATTTATCAACCGCCAGGATAAACCCAGGCCGGTAACATTTCTCTGGAATGGAGTTGTCTGGAGGGACGAGATTCTTCAAAGTCTCCTGTTGACGCTCCGGAGTTTCCAGAGAGTGGTCCGGTTGGTGCCGGAAGTCCATCTAAAAATTGTTGGAGATGGACCATTTATGGAACAGGTTGACAGAGGATTGAAAGACGAGTTTTCGGATATTACCAGACATGTTGAACGGATCCCCTGGGTAGAATCCGATCAAATGCCTTACATTCTTGCTGGTGCGGATATCGGATTGGTACCTCTTGTGGGTGACAATCCATGGGTGAACTGCCGGTGTCCGATCACTCTGTTTGAATATATGGCAAGCGGGATGCCGACCATTGCATTCAATGTCGGAGAAGTTTCAAATGTTATCCATCACGAGGTCGCTGGCCTCCTGGCTGTCAGCGAACTGGAATTCAGTCATTTCATGGTCAAACTGGCTCAGAATGATGCCTATCGGCTCTGGATGGGTCAAAATGCAGCGGCAATCGCTCATCGCAGATTTTCCATCCCGTTCCTCGTTGAAAAACTTTATTGGTACATCATGGAACTTTTGAGGTATTAGCATGCGGATCGCCGTATTAACGCTCAGATATCACGAAACCTGGAATGATGATACCGAATCGGATTATCGGGAATTATGGGATCGCGTTGCCCAGTATCATGAGGTGAAGCTGTTTGCTCCAATTCATGGAAATTCCAATGATCAGATCGAATACGATTCCAAGATCGGGTTGGAGATCGAGAATATTCCACTCTCAGAAAACGAGAGCAATCGATTTGTTCTTTCCCGGCGATTCTATGCTGCGGTAAAACAATATACACCCGATCTTGTTGTTGTTTCGGACGGATGGTTTTTTAAGCCGTGGCTTTCACGAGCCATGGAACAATATCGATTCATCGTTGTGTTTTGTGGTTATGAAGCCCTGTGTTTTCAGAATCATGGCACGTTTTTTAACGGAGACCAGACGTGCTATCAAAGTCATATCGGGAATATTTTCATCAACTACCCCATCTGTCATGGATGCGGTCTTGCGCATATCATCAAAAATGCGCATCATGGAACGGGGGAAGGTTTCCATGATTACATCAACGCGCTGGCATTTCTGCCATCTTACCGTCGGGCGGTCCGGCGGATGATCCGGAAAGCACACCAAGTCATTGTGCCCAATCGATTACTCGGTAATATCCTTTCAGATTACTCTAACCGGATCCATATCGTTCCGGCTGCAGTTGATCCATTGATATTCCCTTCTCTTCCGCAGCGGGAGATCCGGCCCATCCGAATCGGGATGATAGAAGACACCGCCGATCCCAAGAAGGGGTATTATTATCTGAGACGAGCTTTTTTCAAGCTGTTAGAACTGGGTTACGATGTGGAACTCTGGCTTGCAGCCGAACCCAATCACAATTTCCCAGCCCTGCCTCAGATTCAGTTTCGGGGAATATACCATCGGGATACGCTGTATGAGTTCTTCCAGGATGTGGATATCTGTGTTTTCCCATCAATCTGGCAAGAACCCTTCTATGTACCGGTCCTGGCAAGCATGGCATCGGCTCGGCCGGTCATCGTGACACAGGTGGGTGATCTTCAGGATATCGTTCAGCACGGAGAAACCGGATTTGTCGTTTCCGCCAAATCTGCAGACCAGATCGCAGCGGCGCTCACCACTCTGATCAATAACCCGGATCTACGGAATCAAATGGGTCAGAGGGGAGCAGACATCGTTCGAGAATCATTCACTTGGGACAACGTTGTGAATCAGTATTATCTGCCGATCCTGGAGTCTGCTGTATGATCGTAAAGAATATTGCCGACTACGTCCGCCATCTGTATTCCTACCGGGAATTGATCGTTAATCTAGCGGTCAAAGATTTTAAAGTACGTTATAAAAGCGCTTCACTTGGTTTCCTGTGGATGCTATTGAATCCTGTGCTTCAAATGATCGTCCTGTCCATCGTGTTTTCGCTCATCGTACGATTCAATCTCGATGTTCCCTATCCTCTGTTTCTGCTTTGTGGTTTATTGCCATGGAATTTTTTTTCGGTTTCACAAGGTGCAGGCGCACATTCACTGGTTGAAGAATCCAATCTCGTGAAGAAAGTGTATTTTCCGCGGGAAATCATCCCCATTTCCATTACACTCGGACATCTGATCAATTTTGTGACAGCCATGATACTGTTCCTTCCATTCCCGTTAATCATCTGTCACAGTTACTCGTGGAACCTCTTATTTCTTCCCATTCCCATCGCATTATTAATGCTTTTCACTCTGTCGCTCACGGCAATCGTGACCAATCTGGATGTCTTTTACAGGGATACGCGATATATCATGGACGCATTGGTCATGGTTTGGTTCTATGCAACGCCTGTTTTCTATCCATTGAAAACAATTCACGATATCGCTCCAAAACTGGAATTTTTATTTCGAATCAATCCAATGGCCTGCATCATTGAAATGTTTCGATCCATCATACTTTATGGCCAATTTCCGTCGATCTGGAGCATCTTGTATGTTCTGCTGATCACTCTCCTGCTCGGGATACTGACCGTATCATTATACCATCGCAGAGGTCCGGTGATGGCGGATTATCTCTGATATGCAATCCGAACCGATCATACAACTTCATCAGGTTTCCAAATCTTACCGCGTCTATACACAACGCCGTTTGCTGCTCGCCTCGATATGGAACCAGTTACGCCAAAGACCCGATTATCATCTTTTCGATGCGATTTCAGATATTACATTCAATATTCATCCGGGAGAAATTCTCGGCATTATCGGACGAAATGGCTCGGGTAAGTCCACTATTTTAAAAATGATCTCCGGCATAACAACTCCCAGCAGTGGTTCTATCCACGTTCGCGGCCGGGTTGTCAGTCTTCTGGAGTTAGGTGTTGGTTTTGCATTGGAACTGACAGGCCGGGAGAACATTTTTCTGTATGGCTCGCTCATCGGTCTCCCAAAACACGAAATCCGATCCAAAGTTTCTGAAATCATTGCGTTTTCCGGGTTGGGATCTTTCATTGAAGAGCCTGTCAGGAATTATTCGTCGGGAATGCTGATCCGGTTGGCGTTCGCTGTCGCCGCTCATGCTGATCCCGATATCCTGCTATTGGATGAAGTGTTGGGAGTCGGTGATATCGAGTTTCAGAATCGTTGTTTTCAATTCATCCAGTCGAGCATCCAAAAGGGAGTGGCGATTGTGCTCGTCTCTCACGATATGTCCGTGATCGGAAATTTCTGCCATCGCGTCATCTGTCTGGAGAATGGTTCCATCCAGCAAATCGGTGATGCGGACCGGGTTGTCAACTGGTATCTGGAACAGATTCGTAAGGAAGCGCATCTCGCTCGAATTACGGTCCGGGATCTGGAAATTTCGCTCCAAAGAGGAAGTTTTCAGATCTACTGGCAGCGAAGACCGATCACCAGTGCTCATGGCTGCACGATTTTTCTGCGTCGACAGGATCACCTCTATCCTGCAACAGAAGCATTCTGGCAAGTGCTATCCCAGGACCGCAGTGGCATGTTGGTGAAAGGACACTGGCCGGCCTGGAATCTGGTACAACGCTGGCACATTCGAATCGAGACGGATCGAACGATATCCTGGCATATCGAGATGGCGGGTGATCATCTGGGGTTAGTGGACACGATCGAGTTATATTTTTCCTATTCGGCAGATTACCGGCAATATATCACATCCGATACTATTCGAGCCATGCCGCCCATTCGACGGAATACATTTCGACCGGAATCCTGCCTTATGCGTCCTCACCCCCGCCGGTTTATCGGCTTGACTGCACATCTGGATCCAACATTACCTGGACCATTGATCGATTTCAGAGATCTTCCGCCGATTGGCCGATCTCAGGTGCTCAATGGACATGCCTTTTCAAAATCCCGCTCGATTCTTCGAAGCCTGCCGGTTTCCGATACAACGGAATATCATACTTCCATTCATGTGTTGAATCCGGATGCGATCAGCCAGTATTTTGACGAGTATCACGATCGGGCGAGTCTGGAAAATGCATTGCTGGAAGTAATATTGATTGAAATGGATCTCCATATCAAAGCCAATGGGAGAATTGTATCCTCCGGGAAGGGCTTCTTTGCGACGATGGATATTGACAATCTGTTTCTGCAGCAGATCGAATGGGAACTCATCCGAACAGAGAATCCGTTGGAGTTGCGTGGGACTGATCAGGAATTTCCGGTTGTTTACTGCTGGACATTTGAAGCTATTGAAAACGCAATCTGCTGGACCCTTCATCTGGAAATCCTGGATACTATCAGAAAGTCACTCCATCACGGTATTCAGATCGGAGAATTAGCGTTTCATGATGTTGAATTTCATCCCGAAACGGGAATGGAACCGGTGCAGGATGGCACGATTCTCTTCACATTGCCCGAATCTTTGCAATCAGAGGTTTATTATCCGGGAAAAGTATTGGTCTCCCATGGATATTTTACATTGAGAGAGACAACCGATGAGTGATTGGGTCATCCAGACAGAAAATTTAGGGAAATGTTATCATCTTTCCACAAGCCCGATGAATGCACATCAACAAGAGGGCTTTCCATCACGGGAGTTCTGGGCGCTTCGCCATATTGACCTGGAAATTCCATCCGGTGATATCTTTGGAGTGATTGGCGCTAATGGATCGGGCAAAAGCACACTCTTGAAACTACTGACTGCAGTGACAGCGCCATCAGAGGGAGTGTTCCGGCTGAAAGGCCGCATCAATGCGCTGCTCGAATTGGGGACCGGTTTTCATCCTGAATTAACTGGAACGGATAACCTGTTTGTCGGTGGGGCACTCCATGGAATCTCCCGGCAGGAAATCAAAGCGAAGCTGAAATCCATCATCGATTTTTCCGAACTGGGAGATGCCGTCACTCAGCCCTTACGGACATACTCGTCAGGAATGTATATCCGGTTGGCATTTTCTCTGGCAGTGCATACAAATCCAGAGATTCTGCTGCTGGATGAAATCCTGGCGGTGGGAGATGAGCGATTTCAACGGAAATGTTTTGAAACGATCCGGGAGTTCCATCGCAAAGGGGTTACCATACTTTTTGTTTCCCATGATCTCAAACTGATATCGTTGTTATGCAACCGGGTGGTCCTGTTGAAGCACGGCCAAAGCAAGGCGATCGGCGGTCCGACTCAGGTGATCGATCAGTACAATCAGATTCGATCGTTTCAGTGCCTGTCTGGAAAAAGTGCTGTTTGTGCGTTTGACAGCACCTGTACTCTATACCATCGAAATCAGCGGTTAACAGGAAATTTTGGCATCTATACTTCCATCCGCTCCGATTACATCTGGTATGACTCGAAGCTGGCGGACTGGTCTGTTTCAGCAAACGAAGATGGGAGGATGATCCTCGACGGGACATTGTCTTCATTGAAGCTTCAGCAGAAATGGATCTTTACTCCCATTGAACCCGATGTCTTCCAATGGCGTGTTATTCTGACGGTCACAGAAATGCTCCCGATATCACGGCTCCAATGCAATATCATGCTGGATCCTCGTTTCACACGATATCAGATTGAAAGTACGATCTACGAATTCCCGGCGGATTTCAGAGCGGATTGTGGTGAAGACTGGACGAGATTGTGGATTGGATCTCCTGGAACGACTGTTACGGTAATCCAGGATTCGGATCAATGGCGAGGGAATGTGATGTTCTCGGTCGAACAGACGGATGGTGCATTACTGGTCATCAACTCCAATGAAGAATTCCAGGGCCGCGTGATCCAATATTTGAAAGTATATCCTCTATATATGATGCTTCCGGCAGGTGAGCATACGATATTAACCGGACTGATTCGTGTAGGAAAATCCAGATGCAGTTCTGATGATGAATCGATGGCATCAGTTCATTGTATCGACGCCTGAGTTGTGATCGCAGGTTTCTTTGTATTTATACTCGATGTTCAGGTATCTTTTTCTAACAAGGAGATGTTTCATGAATAACAGACCGGATCCGGAATTACTGAACAAGTTCCACCAATGGTTCGCGATCGAATGTAATAATCATGCGTGGTCTCTCGCAGCCAAAATCGACCGATCGGAAGATGAATCCAGAGATATGCTATACGAAGCTTATGCGGCTGCCTATCACTGGGCAAACATCGGGGGATCGATCAATAATGCGCGTGCGGAACTGGCATTGGCACATGTGCATGCGCTTCTGAATCACGGTCCGCTCGCGAAACATTATGCAACCCGGTGCTTAACGTTTTTTCAAACCAATCCATCTGAAGACTGGGATCTGGCATTCGCACATGCTGAAATGGCCTATTCGGCAGCTATTCTGGGAGATGACGAGTTGCACCGGAGCCATTATCGGACTGCGCACGAACTGGGATCGGCGTTGAAAGATGATACCGATCGTTCGATATTTTTCGAGGAGTTTTCCCGAATACCAAAACCTTAATCGAAATACTTCCGCGACAGGTGTTGATGTCTTCCATTACAAACCGGAATTATCCGTCGATGGTGCGCTATTGCTCCAATTTCAGAAAATGGAGCAATTTCTTGCCGGTTTTCCGGATGGAATGGGCAACTTTTTGTTTCATGGTGATCTTGTTTCCGATATGCGTGTTCCAGGCTGAATTGGCTTCTTCCAGTATGGCGGTGAGGTCATCCGGGCTCAATGCATCGGTACGAATCACCGCAGAATCGAAGCCGGTATAGGAACTCCAGTCAGTACTGCATAAATAGCCTTTATGTTCCAGCATATCGAAATATCTGCTGCCGGGCATGGGCGTGCAGATTGAGAATTGCACGGTATTGGGATCCAATTCGAGTGCGAAATCGATCGTTCGCCGGGCAGTTTCCAGTGTTTCGCCCGGGAGACCAAATGTGAAAGTCAGATGGAGCTGGATTCCGAGTTCTTTGGTGATGGCGACGGTTTCTCTCACTCTGCTCAAATCCAGCTTTTTGCCGGAGTTGTCGACAATGATCTGATCAGCGGATTCAACACCGTACTTGACACTGAACAAGTTGGCGCGAGCCATCGCCTCAAGAATCTCCCGGTCCATGGTATCCGCTCGGGCCATAATAGCCCATGGTATTCCAAGCTTCCGGGATTCGATCTCCTGACAGAGTTTCAACATCCGTGGTTTGCCGATATTGAATGTATCATCGTCGAAATAGATGGATTTGTATTGGTAGGTCCTGACCAGCCACTCCATCTCATTGACAACATCTATGGGATCCCTTACCCGGTAATTGGCACCCCCATACACCAATTGCGGCCAGACGCAAAAGATGCATTGGAAAGGACATCCCCGGCTGGCCCAGACCTGGGCACTGGGTTGTGGAATGCCTCCGGCTTCATCATAGTATGCCATCATGGGGAGTTGATGGCGGCTGGGCCATGGTAATTCGTCAATATTTTTCAGGAGCGGCCTTTCCGGATTGACAACAACTTTGCCGTCCGTGGTGCGATAGTTGAGCCCGAGAATATGATCCGGCTGTTTTCCTTGCTCCAATGTCTGAACGAGTTCCAAAAGGATAAACTCGTATTCTCCCCGAAAAACATAATCGATCTCCGGATGGGTTTCCAGGAAAGATGATCCGACCATCAGATGATTTGGGCCACACAACGCAACCCGGGGCTGTGATCCCAACCGCTGCCGAATTGCATGGACCAGTTTCAAATCATCGCTGAACGACGGCGTCGATACTTCAAGAACGATGAGGTGAGGTGAATACTTTTCGATTTTATGCAGGAATGCCACCTCAGAAATGTTCTCGGCTATGGCATCTACAATCCGAGGGAAATATCCATGTTTTTCGAGAAGGCCCGCAGAATAGGCCAGAAAAAAGGGGAACGGGCGATATTGGCTGCACGATGCTTCCATGTGCGGCCACCTCGATCCCGCACGCACTCCATAAAATCCAGGTTTCGACCATGGTGGATTTCCAAGAAAAACTCGCATCATAATGACAATACTCCATTTCTGAACCTCGATTACCAGGAAATTATAGAATCGAAGCGTTGGAACGTCAAACCCGATTAACCGAAGTCATTAGAATTTCTCGGGCAGATTGTTGACACATCTACTCCCAGGGAATAAAGATGATACCGGAAAGAGTATGAGGAAGAGCATGAAAATAGTATGTTTGAACCCGCCGTTTCTGAAACAATTCTCCCGCGAACAACGCAGTCCTGCAGTGACGAAGAGTGGGACAATCTATTATCCCATGTGGCTGGCTTACGGTACTGGAGCACTGATTCAGGCGGGGCATGACACTGAACTGATCGATGGTATTGCGAGGAACTGGACAGCGGATCATGTTCGGGAATATATCCGAAGCACCACGCCGGATATGATTGTGATCGCCACATCGACTCCCAGCATTCATAATGATTTATCAATCGGTGAACTTGCCAAGTTGGTGAAGCCTGACATTATCACGGTCTATGTTGGAGTCCACGTATCAGCTCTTCCAGAACGAACATTGCAATCCAGTGCATCCGCGGATGTTGTGGTGATGGGTGAATACGATCGAACCTTGGTGGAACTGGCTTCAAAGGCATTCCAGCCGAAATCGGAATGGAAAAATATTTTAGGAATCGCCTTTCGTGACAATGGGACGATCCATGTCAACCCCCCCCGACCCGTCATTGAAGATCTCGATTCACTGCCGATGGTTGCAGAGGTCTATCATCGATTTTTGAATGTGACGGATTATTTTTACTCGATCGCCCGATACCCGGAAGTGACTCTGATCACCGGGAGAGGGTGTGCACATCGTTGTATTTATTGCGTTTATCCCCAGAATATGACCGGGCATCATATCCGGACGCGGGACATCGAACGCGTTCTGGATGAATGGGAGTATGTGGAACAACATTTCCCGGAAGTCAAGGAACTATTTATTGAAGATGATACCATGACTCTGAACCGGGACCGATGCCGCAAACTGATGCAGCGCAAGATCGAACGAGGAATAAAAATCGGATTTACAGCCAATTCCCGGGCGGATGTGGATTATGAAACGCTCTGTAGTTTGAAAAAGGGGGGTTGCCGGTTATTGTGTGTGGGATTTGAATCCGGTAATCAAGGGATTCTCGATCGGATGCACAAACAACTCAACCTTTCTCAGAGTAAACAATTTGTAAAAGATGCCAAGAAAGCAGGTATCATGATCCACGGTTGCTACCTGGTTGGACTGCCCGGAGAGACACGTCAGACATTAGAGGAAACGCTGGCATTTGCCAAAGAACTCAACACCGATACGGCTCAGTTTTTTCCATTGATGGTCTATCCAGGTACCGAAGCATATCAATGGGCCAAAGATGAAGGTTATTTATTGACTGAAGATTTTCGAAACTGGCTCACACCGGATGGATTGCATAATTGTGTGGTCGAACGACCCGAGTTGTCCAATGACACATTAGTTGCTTTTTGCGACAGAGCCCGGCGGGAGTTTTATCTTCGACCCCAGTATCTGATATTTAAACTCAAACAGATGATCACTCATCCGGATGAAGCCCGGCGCACACTCAAATCGTTCCGCAAATTCTGGAAATTTCTGCTTTGGGGGAGCGATAAGACAAATAAAACGCAATCCGCCAACTCCTCCAAGGGTGTTGAAAAATAGTCATCGAAAAAAACGACTGTGTCACATTCATGTCATCTCCAACTCCGCTGGATATCATCTATTACGAATCAAGTGGAATAGACAAGCTATCGTCCCCAGCCCCACATGAAATCATCCATCTCTCCCCATAATTCACTGAAATCCTGCGTAGTAAATCCTGCATACCACATGATTCCGGATGCCTCGCCCGTGCCATCCGGCCAGTTGAATTCAGGTAAAACAGGTAAAATGGACTGATTGGGTGTGACGGTCACCGAATAATAATCAAAATCATTGAATCGAGGAGCAAAAAAGAATTGATTCCCTAGATCCAGAATCACGAATAACGGCATGTCGGTATAGGTCACTGAAGTGGGATTACAGATTTGAATGTTCAGATAATACATATCTCCGGGAGTAAAATGATTGTCGGGCATCTCAATGGTGACGCCTAATCGGGGACATGTCGGTATGGAAGTAGGTGGTGGTGAATGGGTTGGTGTTGGAGTGGGAGGTAATGTGGGTGTTCGACTGGCGGGAGGTGTAGGGGTTGGTGTGTCCATGCGGCCGATATCTCCATCATCACGAGGTTCGATCATGAATTCATCGAACTGAAAAAGCACGACACCTTGAACATGCGATAATACATCATTCAGAACGGGTGTATAGGAGTAGGTGAACAAATCATCGACATCTGCAGGTCCTGTACCATCGGTGATTTCCCATTGCCCGAATCCTGTATCCGGATTCGTTACCGTTACCTGTTCACTCCGCACCAGAACAGATTCCCATTGTTCGTGAGCGATCTCATGGGTGCTGATGATCTGAGCAGTCGGTTCTGTTTCGTGATCGATGATCTGCATGAACAGAATAGGATCCAGCTCTGTGAGTCCGTAATACTCGGTAACTCCAGCAATGACTTCAATCCGATCGCCTCGTTCAACAGGAATGGTTGGATGATACAGAATGATGCCTGTCCACGGACCAGACCCATCCTGAATGAAGACTGTCCAGTTATCCTCTTCACAAGCTGTAACAATCCCTTGCGTTGCCACAGTCCGGCCTGCATACGGAGAGGCACCAGCGGGATCGGTTGTATATTGGATGTCGTAAATATTCACAAATGGCAGCGCAGTCGGAGTGGGAGACGAACCGGCCGGCGTGGCAGTGGGTGTAATCGGAACCGGAATGATGTCATTATCATTACGCGGTTCAATTTTGAATACGCCAAAATTGAAATGACAGGGTCCCTGGATGAGTTGAAGCGAATCACCTGTTACCGGTTCATATTGATATCCAAACATATCGTCGACCCGTAATGAGCCCGATCCATCATCAACTTCCCATTCACCATACCCAAGATCTGCCTGGGTCACGGTCACATCATCAGATCTAACGAGCACTCCTTCCCATTGTTCAGCAGATACGACCGCTGTGTCGAGTATTTCCGGAACAGGAATCACCTGGCCACTGGAAACGATACTGCAGTCTAACACCGGATTGAGTTCTGTCATATTGTAATATTCTTCGACGATGCCCATGACTTCAATCCGATCACCCACACTGACAGGTGTCTGAATCCGATATAGAAGGATCCCGGACCATGGACCCTGACCGTCCTGGAGGAAGACATAGTCATTTCCTGATTCAGAAGCCGTGACAACACCTTGGGTGATGATGGTCTGTCCGAAGTAGGGTGAGTCACCGGATGGATTGATAGTGTACTGGATGTCGTGTATCGACACAGATGGAATTGGGGATGGGGTGGGAGTTGGTCCGGTGGGAGTGGGTGTCGGTGTAGAGGGATTATCTACGAAACGAAAACTGGCCAGATCGGCGTAACCACCGACAGCATTATCGGCATAACACCGGATTCGACAGCGTGCCTGAGCAGCTCCAAGTGGTGCGATGATCTCACCGGATATCACATGTTCGAACTCACCACCTGTGTTGTTGTAAAATGTACCGGATCCTGTGATAACCGCACCGCTTTCATCGAGCCAGTTTATATAGAGTCCAAGATCGTGGTTGCCGGTAATCCCATGTAACTCCGCGGAAAAAGAATAAGTGAGACCTTCACTGACCGGTATCAGTTGATATACTCCCAGATTGGATGTAGAAGGAGATTCCAGTCGGATACTATACTCCCCATCGAGCACATTAGCAGATTCCTGTGTGATGATTGCAGTATTTTCAACGATCCACCCTACCAGAAGCCCTTGCTCTGTCCATTCTTCAAAACTTGCGTTCTGAAGCAGTTCCTGAGCTGCAGCATTGCCTAAAGACAATAGCATACTTATTCCGATTGTCGTAGCAATCCGATGAAATGCCATATTCCAATTCTCCCGATTCATAAATCTGCCTTGAACGTGATACGAGTTGATTTACCGGGCATCACTCAAGATGTGAATCATCTCGAAAATGGTGAATACGGATCTCATTACATAAGGAGAAAAGCAATCATGGGTTCAGGATCGGGGAGCAAATTTTTCGGTATCTGTGAATTCATCCTGGTTAAACACAAATGGAGCATCATTCCGGAGCATATTCCATGCAGAGTTGATATTGTATTCACCACGATTTTTCATCAATTTTCCAATATCATAGGTTAATGTAACAAGCAAGCGCCATCGTTCATCAGTGTCTCGTTGGGTAGATGAAAACAATGTCTCAATTCCTGTAATAAAATTCTCAGGAATAATTTTGAGCCTCTTCAAAATCGATACAATCTTCCAACTGATGGTCATATATTGGTTGTTCAATAGAAAAACAATATTGCACAAATGGTCTACTGCAGTGAAAAATTTATATTCCGTATAGAAATTATTCTGTGTAAACACGCCATTTTTTAATTCATGGACAATTGCAACGGAATCCGCATAGAGAAACGGGAGGACAAATTTTAAATAATCAGCGGGAATCGGCTGAATCCAATGCTGCCACACTTTCAGTTGCTGTTTGGGATCCCACTGAATTCTGCTGTTCTGAAGCAATGAGATATATGTCAGATCGCAGAGTTTCTGGTTCCGGGTGATGCGTGAAATTTGGTCGCAAATGCAATCCTGGCTGATATGCCATACGAGAATCGAATAACCTCCACTGATGAATCGGTCCCATACATAAGGGAAATCGAAAGATTCGATCGGTGTTGACAGATCACCCACTTTTTGGATCACAGATTTTCGCATAGACTCATCAAGTTGTTCAGACAACAAAATAATTAACTCTATATCAACAATATGATTGTTCAAACTGTTTCCATAAGGCATATCAACAGAAGCGATGGCACGACAACTGCTCAAAGTTTGGTACCCTGCAATGATATCCGCCAGCACCAAATCAACTGGTATCATATCCGAACCTCCTCAATCATAATTCCGTTCGAACCCAATCGGGAGCAATATGTTCCATGCATTATCTCAAGATAGCTCCATCACCACTGGATCTCCCTTACAACGACAAGAAATTCCATAGGTAGAAATGAAATTTCCCGAAATGATGTATGCAATTATTATGCCTGAGATTGTTTTTCAGTTGGCAACCACTTGCATTTCTGAATCGTGCAGACGGATGGCTATCCTCGATGCAATAATCATAACACGTATATGATCTCAAGAAATGCAATTGTTTTGCTATGGCAATAATAACATCTGGATCTCGCTGTTTTTCTCAATCAATTCTTCAAGCTCGGATACAATCTGCTCTCCTTAAATTTACACGGAAGACAGATCCATTCATCAAACAAAATCCCGTCCGAACATCAGCTCAGCAACATGAGAGGTGTAATTACTGATAGATATATATGCAAATGAAGTAATGGGTTAACTTTCTTTTTACAAACAATGCAATTGGTATTCGATTTGTGATAAATAAATTCCAATTGCCCATTTTTGTCTATCCGGTTGCCAATTATTGTCTATTTCAGATGCATGTATGTATTATCATCTTATTTTTGACAAGTAAAATAATGACATTACAATGAATTTTTAAAAGGTACATATTTTGCAAGGTTAGTGTGAGAACGGATGATGTTGTGCTCCATTGAAGGGGGATTTGAATGAGAATATTAGCAATGAGGAAAGATCAAGGTTTTACGTTAATAGAGATTCTGATTGTTGTTTCAATTATCATCATCATAATGGCCGGTGCGGTTCCAAATCTTCTGCGCGCTCGAATGACGGCTGCCGAAGCAGGAGCGATCGGATCATGCAAGGTGATTGTGGCAGCGCAAACCGATTATCATAACAACAGCACACCCCATACTTATGCGACTGATCTCAGTATCCTTGGTACGGGATTCAGGGCTGGAGGGGTGCCGTTTATCGATGATAATCTGGCAAAGGGAATAAAGGGAGGTTATAAGTTCACCATGCAAACCGGAATACCGGTAGCTGTACCGGGAGAAATGTTCCCGGTATTTGAAACGTGGAGTGCTACTGCATGGCCCATTGTTTACGCCAGTACTGGACTGCGTACATTTTATATTGACGAAACTGGAGTAATCCGGGGCTCAGATGTTAATGGACAAACGGGCAGTTATCTATTGCCGTCAACCGCAAACTAGGCTGAACGTATCGATCACCTGCTCACCCAATTACGAAGAACCTCCTGGATCTTGTTCTGGATCCGCAAAGGAGGTTCTTTTTTATTTTCACGATTTGTTATTCAAACGGAATTTCAACAACGGTTTTGATCAGGCTATCAAGATCTCTTTCAACACGGTTTGCATTCAATTCGGAGAGCCGCGAATCGATCTCTTTCAGGCGCAATCGGGTCGGCTCACTATCCATACGAGAAATCCGTACCTTCTCCTCTAACTCTGATAATGTCTTCTGTGGATCACTTACATTAATCGATTTCATCACCTTCTGTTGATACCGATTAAACCGAAAAGCCATCACTCCTCCCGATATCGTGAACAGTACCATGGACGGATACCAATAAGGCGCAGCGTTTTTCTGCCAGTTTCTGTAAAAACAATACATGGCTCCCAAAATAAATATGATCGTAAATCCAAGATATAAAAAACGTGTCATCCTGAACCGGTTTGACTGATCCAGAAAATCCCGGATTTTCCGAATTTTAGGCTCGGCGGATTGAACTACTTTTTCGAACTTCTGGAGTTCATCCTGCAATTGGTTCCGTTGAGCAGCAAGTCCTGACGTTCGAATCGAACTTCTCAGAAGCTCCATCAGTGACAATCCACTAGCTGAATTCCAACCTTTCGATGAGGCTATCGCTTCGATCGATTCTATACTATTATTCCGTGGATTCCAGCCTCTGCTTTGAAGGCGATGACGAAATTCTATTTCCACGATACTATCCTGGACAGTTTCATAGAATGGATGGCCTGGTTTGAAGACTCTCAATCGTTCGATCACATCCGGCTCTCCAACCCGTGCGAGCAAAAGGATCGCATTCTTCTGTCGCGTCGTTGGAGCACCTTCCAGATTATCCAGCAAAACAGTTTTCATCTCCGGACGATAATTCCGTATCAACTCCATTCGTATCAAATCCGGAGTCTCGGATTGTTCAATCAGGTCCAAAAGAAATAGATATAAAACGGCATTCTTTTCCTGAGAAAATACCGGAATAACACTTCCAATGTCTTCGATTTCATTGATGTGATCCTGAATGAATGCCTGGGATATCTGGCTATTTGCACGAATGATCCCACGCATCAATGCTCGTCTTTGAATATCATCCATCCCTTGAAAAACCATGTCCAAGAAAAATTTAGCTGGTTCTGAATTCGTTCTTGCCAAAAGATAGGCACCATTCTCATTGAAGCTTTCTGTCTCCCCCGGAAACAATCCTTCCATCGCAGCGATAACTATTTCAGAGGGGCGGCTCTCGAGAATCCCCAATGCTTTCCCGCGAATTTCCTCTGATTCATCATTGAGCATATTTGATGCGATATATGCCGCCTTCTCCGGATCCAAGCTGTTTATCAACACTAAAACCCGCTCTCTGATCACCGAATTATCGTCACTCGTTAACGGAATCAATTTTTCGACTACTTGATTGTTATTCAGTCGAGATAATATCTCCAGCGCACAGAGTCCTTTTCTTCCGGGTAATCGTAGTAATTCGACCAATCGATCGAGTACATCCGGAGGCGAATATTTGACGAGTCCTTCTTTAGCCTGATTAACCAATTCTGCATCGGATGAATCCAGGAGATCAAGGAGGATCGGATATCGCCATGATGCATTGGCTTGAATAAGCCCTCTCACTGCCGCATTCTTTATTGCGTCATTCCCCGAAGAAAGGTATGAACGAAACAGCTCTTCCAATTCCTCGGAATCGCCCTTAGCCAAAATCGGGATCAGTTCAACCCGAAGTGACTCGTCGAGATTGGGATCCATGATTCGTTTTTGGATTTCAGGAATTGTTTTTTGGGGTGACATCGACTTTAAAATATCACTCGCTGTTTGTTTCAGTAAAAATTGATCGGAATCCAGGAGTGCTATCAATCCACTGACAACAAATGGATTGTCTTTTTCAATTAATATATCTCCAATCATTTTTCGATTGGATGAACTGAAATCTTTCAAACCACTGAGCAGCAGCCGAATCGCTTGAATTTCATCCCGTTTTGCCAATTCCTGAATCGCTGCTGCCCGTTCAGATCGATCCTTTGAAGATAATCTCACCGTGATCTTGTCCCAATAAGCTTTATCCGGCTTGTTCATCAATTCTCCTCCATCCAGATTCATCACTATCTATGATATCTTGGATGTTCACTACAATTCAATTTTAATCCAATCCGTACTGGCCTGTAACTTTTTTTACACGGCCGTATCTGGTACGACACATTTGATTCTGCATTTCAAATATTATTTCTTGAAATCTTTCTGATCGAAAATATTCAGATAAGGCCACAATCCCGAGCAATTTCCAGCATCATCTATCGCTTGGATTTCGAATCGATACTGATTAGGTGGAACCTGATACGAATCAAAAGACAAAATAATCCCCCATATCTGATCATTGGCATCGAAATCACCATTCAATCCATCATCACGCAAAAAAACACCCGTTGGTTCACCCTGATAAAAGATTTCAACTTCCCTTACATCAAAATCAACATCCGTCACGAAAGCAACCAGTCTGAATTGACCTCCTCGCTGGTAAGTCAATTCGGAATCCATAAACCCAGCCATCCTGATAAATGGACCCTTTTCATCAGGATGAGATTGGTGTGTATTCAGAAAGTGATGTTGTTCGATCATCCAGTCGTTTTCGGGAACCAAAGAATCAAAACATAAACATTCCATCTGAAAAACAAAACAGGCTAAGATCGCAAAGAACAGTTGACGTTGACTCATTACCGGACTCCTTTTAAAAAATTCTTACAGGAGAACCTCATTTTCATTATCAGATTGAAATGAATAATCGTCAATCATAGATTATCGGTCTGATGGATATAAATAGAAAATAAAAGAACTCTGATAATCCTAATCCAATATAATTATTTAAAAAAAGATTAAAACAGTGCTGTGATCGTCAGAGAGCCTTTAAAAATCGTCTCCATATTACTGTCTTCAGTCAGGTCGATCGAAATATTACATGAGGCACAAAATGATTCGTACATATATCCCTACCCAAAATTGGTAGAAAGATTTCTGTGTACTATTTTATAGAAATTTAGAAAAGGAGAGATAAGGAAATCAGGTGATATCATACCAATAATTTCAGTCTCTTCAAGAGACTCCATTGTCATCCCCACCAAACAGGAATGACAATAGAGAGTCTGGATTACATTTGAATTTTATCCCAAAAGGCTTCAGAAACCATATTTTACATCTCCTGAACCTCAGTGGATAATATCCTGCAATGAAGCTATGATCTCAGTATAGTCGGGTTCTTGAGTGATTTCTGTTACAGGATGAATCAATCGAATAATTCCGTTTCGATCCACAATAAAGACAATCCGAGATAACAGTCGCAGTTCTTTGATCAACACGCCATAGGACATTCCAAATGACGCATCCCGGTGATCAGAAAAGGTCTGCACTCTATCGATTCCGGCAGCCGCACACCATCGGCCCTGGGCAAACGGTAAATCCATGCTGATGGTCAGAATCTCAACGTTTTCATGGAATTTAACAGCCTCTTCATTGAACCGGCGTGTTTCACGATCGCACACGGGTGTATCCAATGATGGAACCGCAGAAATAATGCATGTTTTCCCTTTGAAGGAGGCAAAATCCATGGGATGCAGGTTATTTGCGATTACGTGAAAGTTTGGTGCTTCATTTCCTACTTTTACTGGATTACCAAGCAATGTTAACGGATTGCCTTGAAATGTAACGATCCTTTTTTCATATGACATTGTTTAAATCTCCTTATCAATCATTGTCAGCTACTACTCGAAGATCCCCTAGATAATAATTAGATTTTTCAACCGGAACTTGGTTACAACCAATCATAACACACATCTTATTGACTTTCTCTCTAAAATTATTCCTCAATTATTTCTATACTGATTTATCATCAGCCAATTCAATTATCTGCTGCATGCACCCTCAGACCTTCACACCAGACACTAATCTCGATGGAATAACTCTGATTGATCGCAGTCTTTGAATGTATTATAATTCTTTACCGGATCGTGACACCTTTTGATGACTTTTGTGGGCTGGAATGGATTACCCGGAAATGTGCCACAGTTAAATCTTCTTTCCACCATCAAAAACGGTGACATCCATTGAAATCGACTCCGAGATGCGAAAGGAGCAGATCCATATGACCAGGAACGAAAAAGTTAAAATAACCGAAATGATTAAAAGCCTGCGACATCATTGTTTTCTGGCTACATCCGGCATTGATCATCAACCAAACATCCGGCCGATGTTTCCATACATCGATGATGAACTCAATCTGAGGTTCACCACATTCCAATCCTCCCGAAAGGTCAAAGAAATCAATACGAATGCTAAAGTCGCCGTATTTTTTTCATCTCCACCTCCTGACTGGGACAAAGAAATTATCATTTTTGGTACAGCCGATTTCGTAACTAATCCTGAGGAAAAATATTCCATATGGGTTAAAAGTGGAGGAAATTTATCACGGTATTTCCCTGATGGACCGGATTCAGATGATTTTTGCGTTATCAACATTTTAATACGAGAAATTCGATGGAGAGATGGATTTCAGTCACCCATCACAATATCCATTCCATAGCCTAATCCGAACGATATATCGGGATAACAGCAACAGTGAAATAAGCCTGATCCATAAGGCTGCCAAGGGAAATCATCTTGCCAAGGTTGTTTTAATCCCATTGTCATTCACTCTGAAAGGAGCAAGGAAATGTCTGATTTTACGAGAGAAGATATTATCGAAAAATTAAAGAATGGAGAGTCACTGGCTCGTGCAAACCTGGAAAAGATCGATTTATCCGGATGTGAACTCGCAAATGCAGATCTTACCGAAACAAATCTCCAGAATGCAAACCTGACCAGTACCAATTTACAGGGGACTAAACTGACGGGAGCTGACCTGAGGGGAGCGAATTTAACTGGTGCGAATTTAATACGATGTGATCTGTCGAAAGCGGATCTTCGGGGAGCGATCATGAAGGGTGCCAATCTACAGAAAGCCAACTTCAGGGGTTCTCAACGAGATCGACCTACTGGCTTCAAACGGGGAGAGAAATGGATTCCATAACAAAACACACTATCACCCTAAATTGATTAAGATTGGAAAATACAGGAGATAAAGAATATGCGATAATATCATTCGATATATTGCTTTTTCAAGTTTACGAGGTATAATTGGATTAAGAATGATATTTGCAGTGAAAAAGATCGTGCCTAGAATTTGGTATTATCCCCCGAAAAATCCCTTCTATCCCCCAATCCCTCCTCATAGAAGGGATTTTTCATTTTTCCAATTCGATGGTTATTCCTTAACGATTTGATCCGATTTCCAGGGTTCTCTCAAGGAGCACATTCATGCGATCAACCAGTAATCGAGTTTCGACTGTAATTCCCGCATTCAATGCGGCATGATCGTATAATTGTTCGAGTGCTAACACCGCCAGTTCCGTATCAGACTTACGCATTTCATTGAGCCGAATAATCATCGGATGTGCCGGATTAAATTCCAGTACCCGTTTTGTTGGATTCACTTCATTGGCCATTTGCATGATCCGTTGCATGGCTCCAGTCCATTGACCATCCGGATTCACCAGGATCAATGGACTATCTACTAAACGTCTGGATTCTTTAACTTCAGTGATTTTATCCTGGAGTATTTTCCGGATCCAATCTCCCATCTCATGACTGTCAACTGATCTTCCTTCCTTATCTAGTTCTTCAGGATGATCCGATTCTTTGGGTTCCGGCAAATCCAATGTTTCTGCATCAGCGGAGACCAGTTTTTTTTCTTTGTAAAGATAGAGATGCGTCATCACAAAATCATCGGTCGGATCGAAGTTGTAGATCACTTCGATATCCCTCTTCCGAAAAACTTCCAGATATGGTCCCCGTTCAATACTCTCTCGATTCGCTCCGGCAATGTAATACACCTCTTTTTGATCTGAAGCCATTCTGGACAAATATTGGTCCAGGGATGTCAGTTCTCCCGGTTTTGTTTTACTTGATTCAAACCGGTAAAGAGCCGCCAAGGTGTCCCGGTTATCAAAATCCAGGATGATTCCTTCTCGGATAAACGAGCCGAATGTTTTCCAGAATATCTCATATTTCGACGGTTCATTCTCAACCATGTCGGTCAGATGTTTGATGAACCGTTTTGTCAACGCTTTGTTGATTTTCTTTATAAGCACACTATCCTGCATCGTTTCCCGGGAAATATTCAATGGAAGATCCTGACTGTCAACAATCCCGGTTAAAAATCGAAGCCATTGTGGTAGAATATCTTTCGCTTGTTTCTGAATCAGCACTTTTCGACAGTGTAAATCGACGCGG
Source organism: uncultured bacterium (assembly GCA_964512995.1). Taxonomy (GTDB): domain Bacteria; phylum CSSED10-310; class CSSED10-310; order CSSED10-310; family CSSED10-310; genus CAZELM01. Next base: position 2,707 of record CAZELM010000013.1, on the reverse strand, counting down.
GTTTCAATTTTACCGAATCCCAATCGTTCCGGGTTATCGGTTGGGATAAACAGAAGTGCATCCAGGCCGAGTGGTGCATCCGTAGAAAAATGCAACCAATCCAATGGCTCAGAAGATGATATTCCTGTGGCGAATTTATAGAAATCCTTATACTCCTGATCCGTGATCTCGCTTTTACTTCGTGTCCATATCGCCTGAATGGTATTGACTCTCTCTCCATTCACACTGATCGGAAAAGGAACAAAATTCGAATATTGTTTGATGATTCGTTTGACAGTTCCCGCTTGAGCAAATTCTTTGGCATCCTCTTTTAATATCAACAAAACAGACGTTCCAAGAGGGGTACTCTCAGCAGGCTGAATGGAAAACCCATCGGATCCTTCACTCACCCACTCCCATCCCGAAGCATCCGGTATATATGATCTCGTTCTGACAACAACCTTTCCAGCCACCATAAATACGGAATAAAATCCAACACCAAACTGACCGATCAATTTGATATCTTTTTTCGAATTTTCACTCAGTTTTTCTAAAAAATCGGCCACTCCAGAATGCGCCACACTTCCAAGATTGGTGATCAGTTCATCCCGAGTCATACCGATACCGGTATCTGAGATGGTCAATGTGTTTGCATCTTTGTCCACATCAATCTTGATTTCCAACTGGCGATCTCGTCCAACTCCCTCAGACGAGACCAATGAGATATGCCGCATCTTTTCCAGAGCGTCCACCGAATTTGAAATCAACTCCCGGATAAAAATTTCTTTATCGGTATAAAGTGAATGAATTACGATATCCAGGACTTTTGAGACTTCCGCCTGAAAAGAAAACGTAGCGCTGCTGTTACTATCGGTCGGTTTATCTTGATTCATTTCAATTCCCCTCCATGACTTAAACTACAGACACAAGAATGATCATTATTTATATATAAAACGATTTTATTCATCAATCAAAATTCTCAACAAATAATCTGTTTTTAATGATTCAAAAAATGGCTTATCAATAACGCTGGCAATCCTCGTATGGATTGCCAGCGTTAGAAAATCAGATAATGTTTCTCATATTATTTTTCTATCATGACCCTTTAATGCAACTCGCTGGTCTGTTCAGAAGCAGTGTTATTTTCCATTTAGGTGACCGAGATCTGTATTTTCTTCGGTTTGACTTTCTCCATCTTGGGAAGAACGACCCTTAAAACGCCATTTTTAAGTTCTGCGGTAATCTTTTCCTGATCCACTTCTTCACTGAGTTCAAATTGACGGAAGAAACTCATCAGTCTGAACTCCCGATATATTTCATCATTCCGATCCGTGTGATTGACCTTCCCGCTGATGGTCAAAATGTTGTTATCTACACTGACATTTATCCCATCATGTGCCACTCCCGGCATATCACATACAACAACGAGGTCGTGGTTTTCTTCGTATATATCTACAGGAGGTTTAAGGTAACGTTCTTCTTCCCGAGTGGTTGCCATATCCTGTTCTTCTCTTTTAATCGGTATTGTTTTCTCTGTCATGGTAAATACTCCTTTCCCTGACAATCCCATGGGGATCAACCGGCAGTGATCGCAATCCGCCGTGGTTTAACTTCTTCAGACTTAGGCAGAGTGATCATTAATATCCCATTTTTATACTCCGCCGTTATCTTATCGACCATCACATCTGATTTGATTTCGATCGTGCGAACAAATTTACCTGCCGCCCTCTCCGATCGATGATAGTCAACAGCTGCTTTGTTGTTCGCTACAGCCATTTTTTCGCCAACCAGAGTCAACGTTCGATGCTGCATGCTCACTTCCAGTGTTTCAGGATTGATACCCGGAGCGAGGCACTCCACAAAGATGGAGTCTCGATCTTCGTAGATATTGATCAATGGGTACTGTCGAGCAGCGATGCCCGGGAGGAATGAGAATCGACTGAATGGCATTCGACGTGCCTGCCAATCTCCGAATACCTGATCCAATGCTTTCCGGAACTGGTCCATTTCACGATATACTTCCCGATACATTGCATTACCTCCTTATTTCGTTATGCTCCAGTTTTCATTCGTTTCCTGATCCGATCTCACCGGAGCTGTTATCATTCAAACCTAATCGCAAACTCGGAAATCCTATTCAGCAACTCCCATACCAATCTTTAAAAATTTATCTATCTTATTGTAGATAAATGATTTCAATATTTTTCATTTTAAACATGTTTCATTTTCCCAATCGCATATGCAACGTATGCAACGGTTCTGCGACGTTGCAGGTCAGAATTCCAACGGAGAATTGAATCCAGAGGTTTCAGAAGGCAGCGATAAACAATCATTGATGTCGGAGTCTGATATAACGCTCAGATTTTTTTGATTTTTATGAAAGGACCCAGGATGGTATGAATCAGTTGTGTATCCTGCGGAGAGATGCCGGTCTGCTCGGATACCCACGTCCTAATCGAGGAGACTCTCATTGGTCCATTATAACCGTACTGATTCAAACGCGATTCCAGCGCGAACCGTTTTATCGTTCCCTTACGAGGTACCCGCCCCTCAAGTATCACTTCGAGCATCTGTTCTCCGTTGCTGCTTGTCAGTGTTCGAGCATTATTTTCTTTTGCATATTGGAGAAGATACTTTCTGGCCATTTCCACGTTTTTTCCCAATGTAATCCACTGGTGTTGATTCTCAGATTATTTGGGATGAAATTTTCTAATTAATTGGCAATAGA